>CACOSS010000044.1 GCA_902629955.1 uncultured Pelagibacteraceae bacterium | reverse complement strand
TGGTCATAGCTAAGAATTGTATCGAGATTATTTTTTTTTTTTATTTCATTAAATTTTTTTAGTCTTTCAGGGGTAATAAAATTAAATTTTTTTCTTTTCTTTACCAATTTTAATCTCCTTACAGAAAGTATATTATTTCCTAAAATTATATTTCTTTTTTGGTTGGATTTTTGAAAATCAAAATGCCTTTTATATCCAGCAAATAGTTCGTCTGCTCCATCTCCTGTTAAAATAACTTTAAACTTTGATCTTTGTCTGGTCATTTTACAAAGTTTTAGTAATGATAAATTCCCTAGATCATGTAATGGCTGACTAAAAAGCGATGAATAATTTTTGATATCGTCATAAAGATTTGTATCCGAAAATTTGAAAATATGACCTCTCAAAGAGTTCTTTTCAAGAATATATTTTATTTTTTTCAATTCTGGATTTTTTTTTTTATAATAAAAGGAAAATGTTTTAGGTCGACTTTTTTTGTTACAAAATTTTAGAATAAGGGAACTATCTATACCACCACTTAGAAAAATTCCACTTTTAGCATCGCTATTTGTCCAATCATTAATTACATTTTTAAATAGTTTTTGGAATGATAAAGTATCCTCTTTATTTTTGAAATTTGTTCTTCTTTCATTGATATTATAGTGCTTTTCTTTTTTGAAAATTTTTCCTTTCTTAATTTTTATTTTCATATAGGTCGAAGGATTAAGTTTATAAACATCTTTATAAAACGTTTTTTTACCCGCTAAAGATCCAAAAACAATAAATTCATCGTAACTAGAGATGTTAGGCTTAATATTTTTACAAAATTTTATTAAAGATTTGATTTCAGATGAAAAAGAGAAAAAACTCGATGTTTGATAGTAATATAGAGGTTTTATACCAAATTTATCACGCGCTAAAAACAACTCATTTTTTAAAATATCAAAAATCGCAAATGCAAACATTCCATTAAAATACTTAAGACAATTATTTCCAAATTTATGGTACATCGCTGCAACAACCTCTGTATCTGATCTAGTTTGGAACTCAGTTTTTTTAAAAAAAATATCTTTTAATTCTCTAAAATTTATTAGTTCACCGTTAAATGAAATTATATACCTTTTTTGATAAAGTAGTGGTACTTGAATATTATTAGTATCATTTATCTTTAGTCTTGTATTGCCAATTAAAACATTATTATAAGCAAAGTGACCTTTTTGATCTGGTCCTCTAAAATTTAATAGATTTAAGGATTGCTTAAATTTTTTTTTAAGATCTTCTCGAACTTTATTTATTGAATACAATCCATTAATTCCACACATAAATTTTAACTTTAAATTTATTTATTTTTTCCTGTTATAAATATGAAAATACAATCATATTTTTTAAAATGTTCTTGACCGAATAAATACGAACCAAAACTTAACACACCTGCTCCCTCAACATCTCTTTTAAAAATTTTCTTCTCGTTAATAGTTTGAATACTTTTTTTTATTTCCTTTTCATTAAGAGTAACAACGAACCTAACTAAACTCATAAGGGATACTTTTGATTTGTTAGGTAATATTTTCACAGCTGCTCCATCAGCTAGCGTGGGTTTATACTTTGATATTTTAATATTTTTTAAATTTGAATAAAATTTTCCATAATTTTTGGGTTCTACAACAAACAAGTCAAAATTTATTTTCTTATGCTTTAAATATAAACCAACTGGAACTGCTAGACTACCAATCCCCAAAGGAACAATAAAAGCTAATTTCTTATTATTTTTAAATTCACTTATCTTTTTTTGGTATAATTCTTTTAAATATGTTCCATTCCCATAAAGTACATTTTTCCCTAAGCCATCAATAAATAAATGATTTTTTTTTAACCCATTTTTTTTTGCAAATTTTTTTGCTGTTTCGTAGTCTTTTGAATAAACTATTTCTGCATCATATTTTTTTAATATTAATTTCTTTTTTTTTGTAAGGTTTTTTGGAGCAAAAATAATTGATTTTTTATTTAATAATTTAGCACTTAAAGCTACACTTATACCAAAACTTCCTGAGGATGCTGCACATAAATATTTAGCATTCATT
>CACOSS010000043.1 GCA_902629955.1 uncultured Pelagibacteraceae bacterium | reverse complement strand
AAAAAAAATTAATATAGAAAATTTAAAAAAAGGCGCAAAATTTCTGATCGGAAAAAGAGATTTTTCAACTTTTAGAGCTTCATCATGTTCAGCAAAAAGTCCTATAAGAACTTTAGAAAAAGTAAATATATTTAAAAAAAAAAATCAAATATCTATTGAATTTAAATCAAAATCATTTCTACAAACACAAGTTAGATCAATGGTTGGATGTCTTAAATATTTAGGTGAGGGAAAGTGGGATTTAAAGAGATTCAAATATGTAACTTTATCAAAAAACAGAATATTATGTGCGCCCCCAGCACCTCCATATGGCCTATTTCTTAAAAAGGTTATTTATTAATCCTTGAAGTTTTTCTAAATTTTTTATTTATTCTCCAGCGACTTTCTGATCGAACTATGTATCCACAACAATTTTTTGAACGACATTTACATGGGAACTGTTTATAATCTTCATCATACGAAAATCCATAATCATATGTAAGTTCTTCATTTTTTTTAATATCTTTTATTGCAGTAACATAAATTTTATAACCTGTACCATCGACTTCACAGTTCGGATCACAACTATGATTGATATTTTTAGCTACATTCCAGGAAAAATCACCGTCTAGAGAATATTTTTTATTAATATCAAATAAGTATATATCTTTGTCATTATCATATTTAGGGTTTTGCTCAACTTCACGATTAGTTATAATTTTACCTTTATATTGAATTATCCTAGTACCAATTTTAATATTTTTGGAAGCGTAAAGACCTTTTTTATCGATATTTGATTTTTTTATTTTATATAACTTCATTTTAATTTTCAATTAATGCGTTTACATGATTAAGGGCACTTTCGGCAAGAGCATTAAGGTCATACCCACCCTCTAATACAGATATAACTTTTCCTTTTGTAAACTCATTAGTTGCTTTGAGTGTTCTTTTTGTGATTTCATAAAAATCTTCTGACTTTAATTCAAATTGAGCGAGCGGATCAGCAATATTTGCATCAAATCCCATGCTAAAAATTAGAAATTCTGGTTTAAATTTTACTAATTTATCTAAAACTCTATCCAACGCATTCATATATTTCTCAGAATTGGTTCCCGCTGGAAGGGGAACATTGAAAATATTATTATGATTTCCTACTTCTTTATCACTTCCTGTTCCAGGGTAAAAAGGATATTGATGAGTTGATAGGTATAAAACATTTTCATTATCGTAGAAAATATCTTGCGTACCGTTTCCATGATGAACATCTGGATCAAATATAGCTACTCTTTTATAATCAAAGTTCTCAATTAGATAATGTGCAGCAACTGCACAATTATTATAAATACAAAAACCCATTGCTTTATCCTTTTCTGCATGATGACCAGGGGGACGTACTACACAAAACGCGTTTTTAAATTTCTTATTTTCAACCCCATCAATTGCTTTTATAACAGAACCAACAGCATCTATCGTGGCATCTTTACTTCCCGGTGAGATAATTGTATCTCCATCTAAAAATTTTACTCCCTCATTTGGAAAACTTTTTTGAACCATATTTATATAATTTTCATCGTGAACTTTTTTTAAAATATTATGATCAAAAGAACTTGGCTTATCCCAAATTAAATTTTTTTGTTTTTTAAGTTTTTCAGTAATAGCTACAACTCTTTTTGGCTGTTCTGGATGACCATCACCTGTTAAATGATTTATAGAGGTATCTGATGAAATTATTGCGGTTTTCACGAAAAATAATTATCTAAGATTAAAAAATAAATTTTTGTTAATTTTTTCAAATCACTCAAAGATACTGCCTCATCAACTTTGTGCATAGTTTTTCCAACTAATCCAAACTCTAAACATGGAGATATATTCTTTATAAACCTAGCATCTGAAGTTCCACCAGTTGTAGAAAGCTTTGGTTTAATTTTTGTTATTTTTTTTACGATATTTTGAATCATAGATGTCGTTGCATTTGGTTTTGTTAAAAAAGCTTCACCAGATACTCTATATTCTATTTTAAATTTAGATTTACTTTTTTTGCTTATTTTACTAAATATTTTATTAAGTTTTTTCTTTAAAGAACTCGACGAATGTTTATCGTTATATCTAATATTAAAGGTTGCCTCAG
>CACOSS010000042.1 GCA_902629955.1 uncultured Pelagibacteraceae bacterium | reverse complement strand
AATAAGTTCCAGATTAAATAACAAAGATTTTGTCAAACGAGCACCAAAACATATTGTTCATCAAGAGAAAAATAATTATAATAATTTACAAAACGATGTTAAAAAACTATCATTAACAATTAAAAATCTTTAATGCCAAAATTTAACAAAAAAAAATTACCTAGTAGACATACATCGGTAGGACCTGACAAAGCTCCACAAAGATCATTTTATTATGCAATGGATTTAACCGAAAAAGATGTTGCAAAACCTTTTGTCGGTGTCGTTTCAACATGGAATGAAGCAGCTCCTTGCAACATAGCTCTGATGAGACAAGCACAGTCTGTTAAAAAAGGTGTTCAACAAGCTGGTGGAACTCCAAGAGAATTTTGTACCATTACAGTGACCGACGGTATAGCAATGGGACACGAAGGAATGAAGTCTTCATTGATATCAAGAGACGTAATTGCAGATTCTACTGAGTTAACTGTTAGAGGTCATTGTTACGATGCACTTGTTGGTGTTGCTGGTTGTGATAAGTCCTTACCTGGTTTGATGATGGCAATGGTTCGTTTAAATGTACCGAGTGTTTTTATTTATGGAGGCTCTATTTTGCCAGGAAAATTTAATGGAAAAGATGTAACTGTTGTTGATGTTTTTGAAGGTGTAGGAAAATATTCATCTGGAAAAATGTCTGCTAACGCATTAAGAAAATTAGAACTTAAAGCTTGCCCAAGTGCTGGTGCTTGCGGTGGTCAATTTACTGCAAATACTATGGCATGTGTTTCTGAGGCAATTGGTTTAGCTTTACCTTATTCAGCAGGAACTCCAGCACCATATACGCAAAGAGATTCATATGCTTTAAAAAGTGGAAAAGCTGTAATGAGTTTATTAGAAAAAAACATTAGACCAAGAGATATTGTTACAAAAAAATCTTTAGAAAACGCAGCCACTATTGTTGCTGCAACTGGTGGATCTACCAATGCTGCATTACATTTACCAGCTCTTGCAAATGAAGCTGGAATTAAATTTGATTTAATGGATGTTGCAAGAATATTTAAAAAAACACCTTACCTAGCAGATCTTAAACCTGGTGGAAAATATGTAGCAAAAGATATGTGGAAGGCGGGTGGTGTTCCTATGCTTTTAAAAACACTTTTAGATGGTGGCTACATCCATGGTGATTGTATGACTGTTACAGGTAAAACCATGAGACAAAATTTAAAAAATGTTAAATTTAACAAAAATCAAAAAGTTATGAGGACACACAATCAACCATTATCTCCAGATGGTGGCGTAGTTGGTTTAAAAGGAAATTTAGCACCTGAAGGAGCTATTGTTAAAGTAGCTGGCTTAAAAAGATTACAATTTACTGGTAAGGCAAGATGTTTTGATACTGAAGAAGCCGCTTACAAAGCTGTTAAAAATAAAAAGTATAAAGACGGTGATATCATTATAATTAGATACGAAGGCCCTAAAGGTGGTCCGGGCATGAGAGAAATGCTTCAAACTACTGGAGCAATATACGGACAAGGGAAGGGTGAAAAAGTTGCTTTAATAACTGATGGAAGATTTTCAGGAGCTACAAGAGGATTTTGTATTGGACATGTTGGTCCAGAAGCATCAGTTGGAGGACCAATAGCTCTATTAAGGAATGGAGATATCATTGATCTAGATGCTAAGAAAGGAACAATAAATGTTCGTTTATCTAAAAAGGAATTAGCAAAAAGAAGAAAAAAATGGAAACCTAAGAAAATCAACTTTGGTAATGGAACACTTTGGAAGTACGCTCAAACAGTTGGACCAGCATACCTTGGGGCGCCTACGCATCCAGGTGCAAAAGAAGAAGTCAGGACATACGCAGATATTTAATGAAAATAAGACCTGTTATTTTATGTGGTGGAGCTGGTACTAGGCTCTGGCCCAAAGGATCAAAACATCAAGCAAAACAATTTATTGATTTTGGCGGTTGGACACTTATTAATAAAACTTTTGAGAGAATTAAAAATAATATCTACGATTATCCTATCATCAGCACAAATGCTAAGTATATTAAAGAAGTTAAAAAGGCTTTAAAAAAAAGTAAAATAAAAAAATTTAAGATTGTTTTAGAACCAGCAAAAAAAAATACAGCACCAGCTATATTAACTTCGGCA
>CACOSS010000041.1 GCA_902629955.1 uncultured Pelagibacteraceae bacterium | reverse complement strand
TTCGATTCCCTTTACCCGCTCCAAAAATTAAAAATTATTAAGAGGTAAAAAAAGTAATGTCGAAAGAAAAATTTAATAGAAGTAAACCACATTGCAACATTGGAACAATTGGACATGTGGACCACGGAAAAACAACTCTTACTGCAGCAATTACAAAAGTTCTTGCTGAAGCGGGTGGTGCTCAATTTGTAGCTTATGATCAAATTGATAAAGCGCCTGAAGAAAAAGAAAGAGGAATAACTATTTCTACAGCGCATGTAGAGTATGAAACTGAAAAAAGACATTACGCACACGTAGATTGCCCAGGCCATGCTGACTATGTAAAAAATATGATAACCGGTGCTGCACAAATGGATGGAGCTATATTAGTTGTTAACGCTGCTGATGGACCTATGCCTCAAACAAGAGAACATATACTATTAGCTAGGCAAGTTGGTGTGCCTGCGATTGTAGTTTTTTTAAATAAAGTTGATCAAGTAAAAGATAAAGAATTGATTGAACTTGTTGAAGAGGAAATAAAAGAGCTTTTAACTTCATATAAATTTCCAGGAGATAAAACACCTATCGTCAAAGGCTCAGCTTTAGCTGCAGTTGAAGGTAAAGACGATGAGATAGGAAAAAATGCTATCATGGAATTAATGAAAGCAGTTGATGAACATATTCCTCAACCAGATAGACCAAAGGACAAACCTTTTTTAATGCCTGTAGAGGATGTATTTTCTATTTCTGGAAGAGGAACAGTTGTAACAGGAAGAGTAGAACAAGGTGTTGTTAAAACTGGAGAAGAAATTGAAATAGTAGGGATTAGAGAAACAAAAAAATCAGTTTGCACAGGAGTAGAAATGTTTAGAAAAATATTGGATACTGGTGAAGCGGGAGACAATATTGGTGCATTATTAAGAGGTGTTGAGAGAACAGATGTTGAGAGAGGTCAAGTCTTAGCTAAACCTGGATCTGTTACTCCGCATACTGAATTTGAAGCACAAGCATATGTTCTTAAAAAAGAGGAAGGTGGAAGACACACGCCTTTTTTTACAAAATATAGACCTCAATTCTATTTTAGAACAACTGATGTAACTGGAGAAGTAGAATTACCTTCAGGAACTGAAATGGTGATGCCTGGAGACGATGCTAAATTTAAAGTAAAATTAATTACACCTATTGCAATGAGTGAAAAATTAAATTTTGCTATTAGAGAAGGTGGTAGAACAGTAGGAGCTGGAGTAGTAACAAAAATTATTAAGTAAGCTACCAATAGGAGTGTAGCTCAATTGGTAGAGCGCCGGTCTCCAAAACCGGAGGTTGGGGGTTCGATTCCCTCCGCTCCTGCCAACAGAATTATGAAAAACCCTTTGAAATTTATACAAGAAGTCAAGCAGGAGGCGTTCAGAGTTACTTGGCCTACTGGTAAAGAAACCGTTCAAGGTAGCTTAATGGTCGTAGCAATGGCAATTATTGCAGCAATTTTTTTTCTTTTAGTTGACCAAATTTTTAAATCTTTATTGGAAGTAATACTTAAGGTGAGCATTTAATGAAAAATTGGTACATCGTACAATCACATTCAAGTTTTGAAAATAAAGTCGCTCAAATTATAAAAGATGAAGCTGAAAAAGCCAAAATATCAGAAAAATTTGATGAAATAGTTGTGCCAACTCAAGATGTCACAGAAGTTAAAAGGGGAAAAAGAATTCAAAGAAAGAAAAAATATTTTCCTGGATACGTTTTAATTAAAAGTGAAATGGACAATGACATATATCACATGATCAAGGGAATTAAAAAGGTTAGTGGGTTCTTAGGTGCAAGAGGTATGCCATCTCCTGTTTCAGATAAAGAAATTGAAAAAATATTGGGTCAAATTAAAGATGGGGTTACTCAAGCGCAAACAGGTATAGAGTATTCAGTTGGAGAAAAAGTTCAGGTTATTGATGGACCTTTTGCTTCATTCAATGGATTGGTTGAGGATGTCGATGAGGATAAATCAAAACTAAAAGTTTCAGTTTTAATATTTGGAAGACCAACACCTGTTGAGTTAGAATATAATCAAGTTGAAAAGGTAAGCTAATGGCTAAAAAAGAAGTAACTGGATATGTAAAATTACAAATTAAAGGTGGCCAGGCTAATCCTGCTCCACCAGTCGGAC
>CACOSS010000040.1 GCA_902629955.1 uncultured Pelagibacteraceae bacterium | reverse complement strand
GAAAGAGGTAATAGGAAATATTTAGATCTCAATAATGATGAAAGACTTGTGAGACTACATATAGGACTAGAAGATCCAGATGATCTTATAAGAGATTTAAAAAACTCATTGAAACATATTAGATAAAAACTGTGCAATTTTTCCAAACTAGAACAGCTTTAGTCACTTTAATAGCCGCATGTTCGGTTGTCTTAATATCGTTGAGTGTAAGACAAGTTTTTGGATTGTTTTTTATAGATTTTAATAATGATCTTGGGATTTCAAATACAGAGTTTGGTTTAGCAATTGGAATTCAGATGTTAGGTTGGGGTTTATCAGGACCTATTTTTGGTGCCATTGCAGATAAATATGGTGGCCACAAAGCAATCGTTTTAGCGTTTCTGTTTTATATTTTAGGAGTATACCTTTTGTATAATGGCCCAAATACCGGTATATACTTTCAGATTAGTTTAGGTGTTTTAATTGGTATTGGATGTGGAGGTACTGCTATAAGCATTCCAATGTCCATTGTTGGAAAACACTTCCCACTTTCAAACAGAACAATTGCAATGAGTATTGTAACAGCAGTTGGATCTTTTGGATATTTTTTATCTCCTTTATACACCAAGTACTCTTTAAGCACTAATGGTTGGGAGCAAACGCTATTTATATTTATGTTGTTTCTAACCGCAGGTCTTGTAGTTGCGATTTTTGTAAGATCACCAAGTATAGCACAAACCCAAGACGGTGATTTAAAACAAGATACAATGGCTGCATTAAAAGAAGCTTTTCAAAATAAAAGTTACTTACTACTCATTGCAGGTTTTTTTGTTTGTGGATTTCACATTACATTGGTTGGAACCCATGTTCCAAAATATGTAGCTGATAGGGGATTAGCTGAATGGACCGCAGCAGTAATACTTTCATTAATTGGTTTCTTTAACATAATCGGATCTTTGTTAAGTGGGTATCTCTCAACAAAATTTAGTAAAAAAATAATATTAAGTGTTATTTATTTATTAAGAGGAGTTTCCATTTGTCTGTTTATATTTACGCCACCTAGCACAATAGTTTCTATATTCTTTGGAGCTAGTTTTGGTTTTTTATGGCTTTCTACAGTCCCAGCAACTAGTGGAATAGTAGCTCATATTTTTGGAACAAGATATCTAGGTTTACTTTATGGGTTAGTATTTTTAAGTCATCAGGTAGGATCTTTTTTTGGTGCCTACCTAGGTGGTTTATTTTATGATCTATATGGTTCTTATGACTATGCGTGGTATTTGGCAATTGCATTATCTATATTTGCTGGTTTAATACATTTACCAATAAAAGAGAAACCAGTTGAAAGAATACAAACAGCATAAATACAGCTTCAATCCTTATTTAGAAAAGCTCTATCAATCAGATAAGCCTTTGATAATTTATAAAATGAAGTATGGATATAATATATACACAGATTTCTCACAAAGAATTATTCTTAATAAAAATAATATTAATAATTTTTTAAATTTTAAAAATATTAAAAAAAAAAATAAAGAATTAGATTTATTCATTGGTTTCTTCAGCTATGAGATTTTATGTAGTCTTTTAAATATTCAAATAAAAAACCAAAAAAAAATAAATTTTTATAAAGGGGTATTTTATAAACCAGAAACGGTTATTCAAATTAGAAACAACATAAGAGTTATTTCTTCTAAAAAAAAACATCAATTTAATACATTTTTTCATAAAACACAGATTTTATCACCTTTTAAAAAAAATATAGATTTTAAAACTTACAAAAAAATTTTTGATTCCTTCTCAAAAAAAATAAGAGAGGGTGAAACTTATCAGATTAAAATTTGCACAAAATATAGAAATCGTTCAAACATTAATCCTATTAATTTTTTCTGGCGATTAATGAAAGTAAATTCATCCCCAGAATCCTTTGTAATTAGAGATAATAATTATTCTATTGTGAGCTGTTCCCCTGAAACTTTAATAGATAAAAAAGGTGAAATAATAACAACAAAACCAATCGCAGGGACGCTAAAAAAAAATAAAAAAATCAATAAAAAAGATGCCTTAAAATTTTTTAAAAATAATACAAAGGAAACCAAAGAACACAATATGATAGTAGATATGGAAAGAAATGATTTATCGAAAATATGCTTACCTGGATCAGTAAACATATTAAAGGAAAAGTTTGTAGAAGAGTACAAACATTTGTTTC
>CACOSS010000039.1 GCA_902629955.1 uncultured Pelagibacteraceae bacterium | reverse complement strand
TCAAAGAATATCAAGCTAAGCGCAATGTATTCGGGTAGTATAAAAGGAGTTGGTCCAAGGTATTGTCCATCAATAGAAGACAAAGTTTTTAAGTTTTCAGATAAACAAAGGCACCAAATCTTTCTTGAACCTGAAGGATTGAATGATAACACGATTTACCCAAATGGTATTTCAACATCGCTACCAGCTAATATTCAGGCTGAAATATGTAATAATATCATTGGTTTAGAAGATGTCAAAATTTTGAGGCCAGGGTATGCAATCGAGTACGATTATGTTGATCCTAGAGAACTTTTTTTAACGTTAGAAACAAAAAAAATTAAAAATCTTTATTTAGCTGGTCAGATAAATGGTACAACTGGTTACGAGGAGGCGGCTGCCCAGGGTCTCATTGCAGGAATAAATGCAGCTCAATCTGTAAAAAAATCTGAGCCATTTATATTAGATAGATCAGATGCATACATTGGTGTTATGATAGATGATTTAGTTACAAAGGGCGTTGCTGAGCCTTATAGAATGTTTACATCTAGGGCAGAGTATAGGCTAACTCTTAGAGCAGATAATGCCGATATAAGACTTACCCAAAAAGGTATAGATATAGGTTTAGTAAAGGATAAAAGAATGAAAATTTATAATGAAAAGTTTAAAAATCTAGCAAAAATAAACAAAATAATGAAAAATCTTAATATTACACCATCAAAAGTTGCTAAATACGGAGTTAATATTGCTAAAGATGGAATTCCTAGAAATGCTGAGCAAATATTGAGTCAAAAAGACGTGAAAATGAGCAAAATTCGAGAAATATGGCCTGATATACCCTTTAAATCCAATGAAATCGATGAACAGATGGAAATTAATGCTCATTATAGAGGTTATTTAAATAAGCAAAAAGCAGATATCATAGCCTTTAAAAAGGATGAAAATCTTAAAATTCCCGAGAGTGTTAATTATGATAATTTAAATGGACTTTCTAATGAGGTTAAGTCAAAATTCAAGAAAATAAGACCTAAAACATTGGGTCAGGCTCTTAGAATTGATGGAATAACCCCAGCCGCAGCATATATTTTGTTGTCTCATGTCAAAAGAAAGTTTATTAAGAATATAGCTTGATCGATTCGAATATTTTAGAATATAAAAATCTTGAGCCTCTAAATGTTTCACGTGAAACATTTCCACAGTTTGAGGCTTATTGCGAGTTATTGAAAAAAGAAAATAGCAAAATTAACTTAATTAGCAAATCAACAGAGAAAGAAATTAGAAAAAGACATATAGTTGATTGCGCGCAAACTATTGAATTTATTGATGAAAATTATGAAATATGTACTGACGTTGGGTCAGGCTCAGGACTCCCTGGAATAGTTCTTGCGATTATAATGAAGATTAAAAAACCAGATATGAAATTTCATCTTTATGAAAAGAGCTTTAAAAAATGTCAATTTCTTTCAGCAGTTAAAGAAAAATTGGATTTAAACGCAGAGGTTTTTCAAAAAGATATATTTAAGGAAAAAAATATTGAAACAGACTTAATAATCACTAGAGCGTTCAAGCCCTTTTTTTTGTTTTAAAATACTCAAGCCGCCGTCTCCATGATTTTTTCCTGGTTTAAAAATTCCTCTGTCAAATTAAAATATGATTTACTGCCAGGACAAGTTTTATCATATATTAAAACTGGTATGCCGTGTGAAGGTGCTTCAGACAACCTCACATTTCTAGGAATAACAGTATTATAAACTTTTTCTTTAAAATAATCTCTTGCCTCCTTTTCAACTTGGCTGGAAAGTTTATTTCTTTTATCGTACATGGTTAAAATTATGCCTCTGATTGATAATCCTGAATTGAGACTTTCTTTAACTCTTTCTATTGTTTTCACCAATTGAGTTAAGCCTTCCAAAGCAAAGAATTCGGTTTGCAAAGGAACAATTAGAGAATTAGATGCTACAAGAGCCATTACAGTTAACAAGCTTAGAGAAGGTGGACAATCAATAAATACGTGGCTGTAATTCGAGCTGTTTTGCTTTAAAAATAAGGACAGTTTATCCTTTAAAATAAAGGCTCTTCCGTTATCACCTGCAGTCTCGACTTCTAAACCTGACAAATCTACATTTGAAGTAATTATATCTAAATTATCAATTTGAGTATTTTGTATAATTTCTGAAATATTTTTTGAACCATTTAGAGCATTATAAATATTCTTTTCACTTCCATCTACGTTGGAATGTCCTAGTCCAGTTGTTGCATTTCCTTGGGGGT
>CACOSS010000038.1 GCA_902629955.1 uncultured Pelagibacteraceae bacterium | reverse complement strand
TTTAACAGTATTAAGATTTCTAATAGAAACCAAAAGCTTATCGTTTATAATTTTTCCTTTCCATCTTCTTGGTCTAAATGGACTTATAGGAGCTATAGATAATTTTTTTGAATTAAGACTTAATATCGGACCCCTAACAGATAGATTGTAAGCAGTACTGCCAGCGGGTGTTGAAACTAATACCCCATCCGAAATTAATTTTTTCATTATTATCTTTGATCCAACTTTAATTAAAACCGAGGCAGCCTGTCTACTTTGCCTTAAAATTGAAACCTCGTTGATGGCCAAATACTTTTTTGTACTACCTTGCTTGTTTGTTACTTTCATCTCTAAAGGAGAAATAGTTATTAAATTTGCCTTCTTTATATTATTAATAAATGTTTTTGATGAAAATTTATTCATCAAAAATCCATAATCTCCAGAGTTAATGCCATAAAAGTATTTTGGAGAATGCTTATTTTTTTTAAGAGTTTTAAGCATGAATCCATCTCCTCCAATTACAATATTTAAATTTTTCAAACTAAATTTAGATATTTTATTTTTAATTAAAGATTTAATTCTTAAAGATTTTTTATTGGTATCTGAAATTATTTGGGGTTTCGACATTTAGTGGTGCCCTCGGCCAGACTCGAACTGGCACTCCCAAAAGGGCAAGGATTTTAAGTCCTTTGTGTCTACCAATTTCACCACGAGGGCATTGTTTGAGTTGTGTTTACTTACTTTTTTTATCATCAAAAATCAATTTTTTTATTTATCACAACTACACTAGAACTACACTAGTTAAATTTATTAAAGAACTAAAATTTATTAAATATGTTATATTAAAGTAAATTTATAATGAGCAATATACTAAAGATAAAATGCCCAGATTGTGGGAATATATTTGATGCTGGAAGTGCATTTAATGACCATGTAGAAAAAACCAGGAAAGAAGAAAAAATAAAAGCAGAGCGCACTGCTCAATTAAATGCTGAAAAAAAATTCAAATCGGACAATGAAAAACTTGAGAAAGAAAATTTAAAATTAAAAAAAGATAAAGAAAAAGATGAGGAAAAAATTAGAAAAGAAGAACGAGAAAAAGCATCAAAAGATGCAGAGGAAAAATTCAATAAAATTAATGAAAAAACGACTAAAGAAAATCAAATTAACAATAAGAGATTATTAGATAGACTTGCAAAATCTGAACAAAATAATAGAGAACTACAGAAAATAATTAATCAAAAATCAACAGAAGTTCAAGGCGAAGTTCAAGAAGAATTAATAGAGGATTTTCTTCGAAGAAAATTTCCATCTGACTCAGTTACGCCTATTAAGAAAGGTGAGAAAGGTGGTGACTGTATAATGACACTTCATAACAAAAAAAATGATGAAATCGGTAAAATATATTTTGAGAGTAAAGATAGAGAAAAAGTATTTCAAGAAAAATGGGTTGATAAGTTATTAAAAGATATGCAAGAAAGAAATATTGGTTACGGAATTTTAGTTTCAGTTTCAAAACCAAAAGATTTAAAGAAAGATGATGGTTATGTTACAAGACATAATTGCATCATAATAATAGAGATGAATTATAGACTTATACATTCTGTTGTAAGTTTTGTTAAAGATAATCTCGAAACACAGTCACAAAACTCAAAAGATTTTGATGGTACAGCAGAAATGAAAAGACTCTGGGAATTAATCAAAAGTGATCAATTCAAACAGGGTTTGAGGGTTTTGTACCTTAAAATGTTAAAAATCGAAAAAAATATAGAAAAACAAAAAAAATTCTTTGAAAAAAATATTGCAGATCAAGAATTAAGTCTTTTGGAGATGAACCAGGAACTTAAAAATATTGTTCTGTCATTTAGATCAAAAGTTGGTACAATTTTACCAGATAATTTACTTGATAAACCTGAAGATAAATAAAAATTCAATTCCAATAAATTATCTGAATATTAAAAAAGATATAAAAATTATGAACTATTTATAATCTTAGGTAACATAAAAATATCTACAACAGTATTACCTTCTATATCCCAAACCTTAAATTCATATCTGTAAAAATTATCGGTTTTTTCTAATAATTTGTTGATTAAATTAAATTCTTTTAAAGTATGTGATATGGAATCGTCATCTTTATCGTCAAATTTTATTCTAAGAAAATCTTTTTTAAACATAGTGTACCTAATTTATATCGTTCTACCTCTAGTGTAGTATAACATTTCGTCATTCTACCAACTACACTAGAACTACACTAGTTCAATCTTATCAAAAAATGTTGAGTTTATTAGTGGAACCTTAGTTTTGAATACTTTTTAAGTCCTTTGTGTCTACCAATTTCACCACGAGGGCATAAGTTATTTTCATGAGTATTTATGCTAATATTTATAATTGAACAAGATTAATAAGTAAAATTTTTTTATTTTTCTCATTTAAATAAATTTAAATTATAAATTATAAGCTTTTTCTAATATTTTTCGTTTATCAAAATCATTAATTCGACCTAGTATGTCAAATAACATAATTTCTAATGCATTCTTATAATGTTGAAATTTTTTATCATTGCCTACATTGGTAAATTCAAAAGAAGAAAGTTCAATATTTGATTGTTTTGGTATTGATGAAATTTTAACAAATGCTTTTCCATTAATAATATAGCTC
>CACOSS010000037.1 GCA_902629955.1 uncultured Pelagibacteraceae bacterium | reverse complement strand
AAGATTTAATTAAAAATGCAGCAAAAGAATTTGGCTCTCAATGCATTGTTGTATCAATCGATGTAAAAAAAATTAAAGGTGAATATAAAGTTTTTATAAAAAACGGATCAGTAAATACAAATATGAAATTGGAAAATTGGGTTAATATTGTTCAATCTGAAGGCGCTGGTGAAATATTAATTAATTCTATTGATAGAGATGGCTCAAAAAAAGGTTACGATTTTAAAATAATAGATAAAATAAAAAATCAAATTAAAGTCCCAATAATATTTTGTGGAGGTGTTGGACATTGGAAAGATTTTAAAATGGCGTTAAACAAAAAGGAAATTGATGCTGTCGCTGCAGCAAATATTTTTCACCACTTTGATCAAAGTGATTATTTAGCCAAAGATTACTTGATAAAACATAAAATTAAAAATATAAGACCCCCACAATTTTTCAAAAATCCATGAAAGAAAAAATAATTAAGCAAATGAAATATTGTAGAGGCTGCACATATCCAGAAATAGCGGTCAATAGCAAATTTGATAATGATGGATTCTCTTCCGTTTTTAAAACCCATAAAGCTTGGCAAAAAATTAAACCTGAAGAGTGGAAAAGGAGACGAAAAGTTTTTGAAAAAATTGTTTCAAGTATAAAAAAAAATAATAAGTCTAATTATGATTGTATCATCGCAGTAAGTGGGGGAAAGGACAGTTATTATCAAGCTCATGTAATTAAAGAATATGGGTTGAAACCTCTTTTAATAACCTACAATGGAAATAATTTTTCCAAAGAAGGAACATATAACCGCGACAGAATGAAGAAAGTTTTTGATGCCGACCACTTAGTCATTTCTCCTAGTCAAGATGTACTTATAAAACTTAATAGACTAGGTTTTAAAAAAGTGGGCGATATGAATTGGCACAACCATACTGGAATACTTACGGTTCCTATGCAATATGCTGTAAGATTTAAAATTCCTTATGTAATTTATGGAGAAACAATCGATATTTTAGGAATATATAAGCCTGAAGATTTTGCAGAATATACTAACAGAATTAGATTAGAGTTTTCAATGCGCGGATATGAATGGGATGATTTTATAAAAAAAAATAAAGAAGGTCTTAATGCTAAAGATATGAATTGGGCTAAATATCCAGATGATAAAGATATTATTGAAAATAAGGTAAGAGGACTTTATTTAGGAAACTATTTTAAATGGGACCCAAATAAAAATACTAAAATGATCATTAAAAAATACGGATGGCAGCCAGCTAAAAAAAAATTTGATAGGACTTATAGAAAAATTTCAAATTTAGATGATATTTATGAAAATGGTGTCCACGATTATTTAAAATTCGTAAAATATGGCTATGGTAGAGCGACTGACCACTCAACAAAAGATATACTTACTGGGTATATGACAAGAAATTATGGAATAAAAATGGTTAAAAAATATGATCATGTTGTTCCATCAGATTTAAAAACGTGGTTAAAATACGTCGATATGTCGGAAAGAGAATTTTGGATGATCGCAGATACTTTTAGATCAAAAAAAGTTTGGTGGATAGAAAATAATAAATGGTACAAAGATAATATTTGGGGAGAAACTAAATCTTATGGTGAAGTTAGTTTAAATAAATCTCTAAAAAAAAAATATGAAATCTAAATCAACTCTTTCAGAAGAGCAAATTAGACCAAAAAATTTAATCAAGAGGATTAAAAAATCTATAATCAATGATCAAAATTTTTTGCTAAAAAGAAAAAAAAAGTTTAAGAAAGTTAATTGTCCAGCGTGCAATAATCGGAGAAATTATTTTTATTTAAAAAAAAATGGTTTTAATTATCTTATTTGTCGATCGTGTAAGACTTTCTTTGTCTCTCCTAGGCCTTCACCAAAAATACTAGATGAATTCTATAGATCATCAAAAGTATACAAGTTTTTTAATGAATTTATCTTTCCTCAAACAGAGTTAAGTAGGTCAAAAAAGATTGTTAAACCTAGATTGGACAAATTGATAAAATTAATGGGAAAATATAAACTTAAGATGCCATCGCTGATAGAAATTGGTCCTGGTTACGGAACTTTTTGCCAATTGGCAAAAAAAAGTAAAAAATTTTCATCTATAATTGCAGTAGAACCCTCAAAAGATGGTTATTTAAATTGCAAAAAGAAAAATATTGAGGTTTATCAAAATACAATTGAGAATTTTAAAATAAAAAAAAAGTTTGATTTAGTTGTAAATTTTGAAGTTATAGAGCACTTATTTTCTCCTAAAATTTTTTTGAGTTCAATGAAAAAACTTTTAAAAAAAAATGGTTTTGTAATTTTTACTTGTCCAAATGGAATGGGCTTTGATATCCAGCTTTTAATGAAACAATCAGACTCAATAGATCATGAACATTTAAACTATTTTAATCCAAAATCAGTTGAAAAATTGCTTAATAATTGCGGTTTTAAATTAATAGAGGTTTTCACACCTGGGTTATTAGATGTAGATATTGTTAGAAATAAGGTTTTAGAAGGAAATTTTAACCTTGAAAAGAATAATTTCTTAAAAGATATAATAATAGATAATTATAGAGATAAAGGTCAGAAATTTCAAAAATTTTTAACTGAAAATTGTCTTTCATCCAATATGTGGGTCATTGCAAGAAATAAACAATGATAAAGTAGTATTATTCAGGTCTTAAGAATCAATCATTTAAAGTTGACTGTTCAATTAATGAACAGTATAAATTTTCTGAGGAAAAATACTCATATTTTCCTCAACTAAGATGAAATATAATCAAATTTGATAAATAATGTTAAATAAAGATCGTTTCTTAACAAAAATAACAAATGCTAAAGTCTATAAGTCCTTTGATGAAAAAAATTTAAATAATTATGAGTCAAAAAAAAATTTTTTTTTACACTTAAAACTCAAAAAGCCAATTACAAGAAAAACATACAGGAAATTTAAACCCTATTTTTCATGTAAACAAATAAATTTTAAAAAGAAATTTATATTATCTAAA
>CACOSS010000036.1 GCA_902629955.1 uncultured Pelagibacteraceae bacterium | reverse complement strand
AATAGATTCATTTCATTAAAATAATTTTGATAAATTGTTTCATTATGTTCCACAAAATTATCTGAAATTTTTGCTGATGCCATTAATTGGAGCTTTTCAGAAATATTATTAATTATAGTATTAATTTGATTTTCGGAAATATTTTTAAATCCATTATTATGTAAATTTTTGAGTAAAAGATCTTTGTCGATTTTTTGCAATTTTGTAAATGCTGTATTTGCTCCCTTTCTTGCAATATTAGAAACTGGAGGATAATTATTCAATTTTTGATTTTTCTTTTTATAATTTCTAAAATCTTCGAGGTTTAAATTTTTAATTTTCTTAAAATCCTCAAATATATTTTGAAATCTTCCAGTATAAAAATCATATTTTATATAAGATAGTACATTAGAATTTCCATCATAATAAATGGGCTCAAATTGGGATAGAATTGGATCATAGTAAAAACGTCTATCATCATAAGATAGGTGATGTGAGGAGCCTGTGGCGTACATTAATGCATCAAAAACTCCAATATTTAAGTACTCATCTTTTAACAAATCTCCTTCATTAAACCTTAAAATTTCATCCCAATAGAATTTATTATTTCTCAACTTATAAGATTTTAGGAAAAATAAATTATAGTTACGTAGTGCCTCTAAGCTAATGTTGGCTTTAAAATAATTAGATTTAATCCATTCTTTATTTGAAACTCTGGTCATTTGTTGTATTTTAGGATTCTTGAAGTCTTCATTAGACTCTAAGATGGGTCCCTCAACCCTATTGTTATTTTCTAAAAATTCCTTTTTCAATGACTCCTGAAATAAATATTCCGCCCGTTTATTAAAAAGCTTAACATTTGTCTTAAAAGTTCTTGGGGCTAGGAATTTTAGTTGTCTTAAAATAGTAGTTATAAATATTTCATTATCATATCCTCTTGTTTTTGGTCTCAGAAGAATAAACCTAGTGATTCCGTTTATATTACCTTCATCTAATTTAACCCTAAGACTTGGTATCGGATTTCCGTCTACCAACTCTATATGATCAAATAAATCACCATGAATTCTAATTTTTGCTTTAAATTTACAAAATCCATTATCTTTATAATTAACTAGAATCTCAGATAAATATTTCCTCTTTTTTTTTTTATCGATAAAAGCCATTGGAGATGAGTCGCTGCTCATCAATTTTGTACCAGAAATATAAAGTTCACTTATATTTTTAAAAAATGTTCGTTGATCTTCTATATTTATTTCAAAATTCTCTAAAATTTTTTTTTCATTTGGATTATGATTATAACATTCGGCAAATGAAAATGATGAAAGAATGAAAAAAAATAAAATAATTTTATTCACCATATCTAATAATGATATTTTGAACATCTTTATTTTTTTCTATATCTTTTTTTAATTTATTTATTACTTCTCTATTTGCGGAGGATAATTTATAAATATTAAGTTCTTTTGAGTGAGATGAAAAAATTAAATTAGTATGTTTTTCTAAAAGTTCTATTTCACCTTTACTTTCAACTTCCATCAAATTTTTTAATTCACCATCATTAGTTGAAAAAGAATATGCAAATAATTCATTTAAATTCAAAAAGTGTTTAAACTTTAATATTAACTTTGTAATTATAAATAAAATTAATATTGTTAATATAAGAAGGAAACCAAATTTGTCATTTACTCCATAAGTTACCCCAAGGGTTATTAGGGCAAAGTAAATAACTAACTCAAGAGGATTTTTTACTGGATTTCTAAATCTAACGATTGATAATGCTCCTATCATACCAAGTGATAAAGCAAGATTTGTGGAAATCATTTTTGTTATAACAAATGCAACTGGTGGCAATAATAAAAACGTCAAAAAATAATGAATAGTATTTGCCCATTTTTGATTTAAAAATAAAACACCTGCAAATAAAAATAGACCTGAAATTATTGAGTAGGAAAAAGGCAACAAGGTACCGCTATATTTTATAAATGTTTCTATCATCATTTTGAACTTTAATATATTTGCTATTTATTTATATCACAAATAATTTATAAATCACTTTAATCAATAATTTAAAGTAAATAGATTTTAAAAAATGAAAAAAATACTAATTATATCATTACTTTTTTTAATTATGTATATCCTGGGAGTTTTAACAGTTCATTACAATTTTTTTCCATACAACCAAAAAGATTTAATTAAAAGAAAGTTAAAAATAAAAGAATATTCGGAAGCAAATATATCAGAGAGTAAAACAAGAAATAATATTATTCAAAAATATTATTTAGAAGATCCTTTTTTATTATCATTTAAACCTGAAATTAAAAAATATAAAAGTAAGCAAACTTTTTGGTCTGATAGAGCATATTATAACCATAAAAACGACGACAAAATTTTAAAATTTTATATTTTATCTATTCCTCGACATTTAGGAGAAAATATAAGTTTAAATACTTTTGTAGATATAGAAATTTATAGACCAACTTGTGTTCGAAATGATAACTCTATTTATAGTGAATGGGAGGAAGTTGATTTTGAATTACTTATAATCGGAAAAAGCTGTATTCACAGAAAAGTTTTTAAAAAAAAATTTAAGATTGGAAAAATAGATCTTGCACCTGGTGGCATTATTTCTTCAGATCCTATACTTATTAAAAATCTGAAAGATTTAAATCAAATAAAAATTGAGTATGAAAATAGGTAGATTAATTATTTTTGCAAAAAGATTTATACGAATTTTGATTTGTGGTCTTTTTCATTTAAAGCTTTTTTTGACCTCATTAGTTGTTTTAAAAAATTATATATACTCATTATTTATTAATAGAATTATCTTTAAAAAATATAAATTTAAGAGAGAAAAATTTGTAATTTTATGCAAAAATAAATTAAATTTTAGCCACAGAGACCTATTTAGTAATAATATTCCATCTTGGCTATATGTTTTCGAGAAACAATCAACCTTGCGTGCTAAAATTAAGGCTTTAGAAATTGGGCCTTTCGAAGGTAGATCAAGTCATTTTTTGCTAAAAAATTTTAATAAAATTCATCTCACTTGCGTCGATACTTTTAAACCATTCCAAGAACTACAAGGAAATT
>CACOSS010000035.1 GCA_902629955.1 uncultured Pelagibacteraceae bacterium | reverse complement strand
GGTAATTTTTGTCTCCTTCATAAGTTAATGAAAAGTTAATTTTTTCTTGATTAATAGAAAATGGATTTAAATCCTCAAAATTTATAAATTTATCAAAAAATTCAATATCTCTGACAAATTTACTATCATTCCATCCCCAATTATCATCGATTACAATAATCGAATTTGCTTTTTCGATAAGAAATTTTTCAACTATCTTATCTATTTCTTTTTTGTTTAAGTTTTCAATGGAAAATCTATTTTTCAAATCATTACTATCATCTAGTATTCTAAACATCTCAAAAATTCTAATATATCTTTCACAGTCTATTGTTTTGTCTAAGTCTAATTTTTTATTTGGGTCATTTTTAAGTTTTGTGTGTCTGAAAACAACTTTCAGTTTTTTATTTTTTTTTATACTTCTTAATACAAATCTATTAAAATACTGACTTTCTTGGTGTCCAAACATCCCATCCATATCACCATAATCATCCAATGACAGTCCATCTTCTTCAATAATTAATTTTCTCAAATGTTTGTTTTTTTCTATAAATTGCTCAACAGGTTCATAAGTATCAGTATAGATCAATTCACTTCTAAAGAATTGATATGCTGGCTTTATTGTTAATTCTTCAACTGGTTTACTGAATACATCATTTAATAATGTTTTGTTTTCTTTATCATTTAGGATTGAAAAATAATTTAAAGTTGCACAATTATCTTTAAGTGAAGTTAGCTTTTGATCATGCATTTCCTCAATTTTATTTGATAAAATAATTTTAGTAATTTTTTCTCTCGACACTGATAATGGTTTTTTTAATATTTTATTTAAAGAGCTTTGGTTTATTCCATTTAATTTTGCTTTAGTATTTGAGGTAAGTTTAATTGCTGCATCCAAAAATCTGGTGCTAGTTAATTCATTTAAATCTTTAAATCTATAACCGTGTATTATAATTTCTTTTACTTTTGAATTTTTACATACTTGATTAATTTTAGGTATATAATCATTGAAAAAATTATCCTCAAAGTTAAATAACTGTCCTTCTCTTTGATCTTCTGTAAAATAATTATAAAGATTAATTTTTTCTAAAGATTTAAATTTCTCAAAATTAGGGAATTGGTAGATGTTTGGTAAATGATTAATCAAAAACCATAACCCCTCACCGCCATATCCCTGATAGTTCTGGTAATTCTCATGCTCAGATTTCATCCAATCTTTTCTAAAAATAATTTCATAAGATTTTAATTTTTTAAAATATAGATTTTTTGGGAATTTAGATAAACCTGGAGTTGGTATATTGCTTGAGTCATCTATAACAAGTCTTTCAAGATTTGGTAAAGAATAAAGGTTCTTAAAAAAATTTACTGCAGCTGTAAAACTAATATCACATGAGACTAATTTCAGTTTTTTAAGTTTTTTTAATTTTGATAACCCGTTCCAATTTTCAAAATCTTGAAATCCGTGAAGTGTAAGATCCTCGACAAAATTTATTTTTTTTAATTCATCTAAATTATTTGTTTTTCTTAAATCGATTTTGTCTAACGATATGGTCTTTGATTTTTTTTGTATAAGGTCTTTTAATGAGAGACTTTCTCTAAAAGATTTGTCGAAAAAAATTTCTCCATCTTTATTTCTGTTTAAGTAACAACCTTCTATACCTTCAACTGTAACAAAGACATTTTCGTAATCATAATCATCATATTCACTTTTTTGAGAGTAAGAATGAACGTAGCAAGGATATTTTCCATTCTTAACTGGAATTGTGGCTGACTCTTCTAATGATGGCTCAGGTTTTAATTTATACCCGCTAAAAAATGTATCTTGTATATAAGGTAATCCTGGTTTCTCCACACTAAGTTTGTTTTTTTTTTCTTCTATTTTTTTTCCTTTAGTGGTTGAAGCTTGTACATTTAATTCAGGAAACTTAATATCTTTTATTATTGATTGAATAAAATTTTCAAATTGAACTTTCCTTATATGGTTAACCTCCTTGAAATTTTTACCAAATAAAATTTTGTTTTGTTTTTTTAATATTTCTAAAGCTTTAGGCAATCTATCAGCCAAATAATTTGCAGATAGTTCCTCGTTTTTAATTTTTAAATCAACTATGTGACCTCTATAACTATTATCTTCTTCAAGATATTTTTCGAATATATATCTTGTTGGATAGCAATTTTCATCTAATAGTCTGCTTAAAAATTCTGTAAACTTAATTTCTTTAAACTCACTTAAACTTACGACTTTTTTATCGTGAATTTTTGATGATTGAAATGATGCAGAAGAAGATGCTTTTTTTTCTCCATAGTGGAAATTAAATAACCCAATTGGATAGTTATTTTGATAATTATTTCCAATTTTAAAATACTTTTCATTCAGCGCTTCGGTTACAAAATCATGATGTTCAAAACCAAAATGCCCACCATGATCTGCGATAGCTATTGCGCCTGAGTTAATATTCATATCGAATATCTTTATTCTTTTTTTTTCATCGCTCGACTTAAAAAAGAATTGATCATTTATATCTCTCTTATTAAAGCTCCAAGAAACTAACTTTCTTTTCTTTTCTTTATCAAAAAAGGAAAATCCACCTGTTAATCCACCATTTACACTAGCAAATATTTTCCTAACCTTATTTGATTTATCAACCCCAACCCAAACTGGATAAGCTCCGTCTGCACCGTTACCTACAGAGATTGAGTTATATTTTTTTGTATTTATTTTTTTTATATCTTCAAGTATTGACTCATCATGAGTATCTATCGAATTAGATAGATTTTCGCATAAATCAGTTACAACCACTGTTGCAGCATCAACTAAAGTATCTGTAACATGATAAACATCTGTAATTGGGAAAGGATCTTTACTTTGTTTGCTCATTTATAATCTGTTTTATTTCTTTAATACTATCTTCATTAGGTGGGAAAGTTGTATTAATTTTAGTACCAGATATGATTTTTTTGCTTGAATTAACGGTATTTTCAGATTTATCAAATTTATAAATTTTCAATCTTAAACATTTATTACCTGCTTGGGTATCTTCAATGTTTAAATAAAACTTTTCCGATTTAAGATTAATTTGATCTATTTTTTGCTGGAAACTTGAAGATATATTTACATTGTATTTTTTGGTTTTAGATACTTGGTTATCTAATGTTTGTCCTTTTAGCTTACCCGTATTAAATTTTGTATCATTTAAACGATTATAAATTATTGTCTCTCC
>CACOSS010000034.1 GCA_902629955.1 uncultured Pelagibacteraceae bacterium | reverse complement strand
TAAGAAATAACGTGATTATAAAAGAAGAATTTAATTTTAAACAGTCAGCAGTAGACCTTTTAATTACATCTCAGCTCAGAACAGCATTAGTTTTAAATAAGAATATTAAATCAACTAATTACAACATTGATACATACAAAAAGAAAATTTATATTTATGGTATTGCTCAATCAAAAGAAGAACAGAAGCAGGTAATTGAAGAAGGAAAAACAATACCAGATGTTGAGAGGGTAATTGCAAGTATATTATTAGTAGACGATCTAAGAATTCAAAAAAATTAAGTTAAAATTATCAACAAAATTTGACTGACAAATGACATCAAAATTATAAAGCTTAAAAAAACTATAGAATACATTATTGTTATTGCTCTGTTTCTTTTTCTTCTAAGCAAAACAAAGTCTTTATCGTCTAAGATTGATATGTCTCTTTTTCCTTTCACTGGATAATCGTAGCTCCATCTCCATACAGATTTTCCAAAACGTTTATCCATATTGTTAAAATAATTTATCCATGCTTTTGACCATAGAAAAATAAAATACAATATTGATAATAATAAGATTTCAGTTAACATTTTTTAATTAACTTTTCCGTAATTTATCACACCTGCAGAATAAGCTGCTACAGAGGCAAGATTTAATATTTCGGATGTTGATGATCTTAAAGGAACAATTTCTATCGCTCTTCCCAGACCGATTAGAAGAGGCCCAATAACTTTAGCTCCTCCAAGTGTTTTCATAATTTTGTATGCTATTGCCGCGCTATGCTGCCCAGGCATTACTAGAACATTTGCTTTTCCTACTATTTCTGAAAATGGATACAAATCTTTATATTCCTCGCTTAGAGCAACATCAGGCTGCATATCTCCATCAAATTTAAAGTCTACTTTCATTGATTTTAAAATATCAACAGCATCTCTTATATGTTTAGTCCTACTTGTTATTGGCTGACCAAAAGTTGAGTGAGATAAAAAAGCGACTTTAGGATCAAATCCGAATAATCTCACGACCCTAGAGGCAGATATTGCGATTTCTGCCATTTGTTTTGATGTTGGATATTCATGAACAGTCGTATCAGCAATAAACACTGTTTTACCTTTGTTAACTATCATATTTAAACCGAACATTATTTCCCCTGGTCTTGCGTCAACTACTTTAATTACTTTTTTTAGAGAAGATGAATATCTTCTAGTATTTCCAGTAACCATTGCATCTGCATCACCACATTCAACCATACATGAGGACCAAACAACTCTGTCATTTCTAACTAATTTATCGCAGTCTCTCTCTAAAAGACCTTCTTTTCTATGCAGTTTTTCAAATAAATATTTTACATATTTTTCACGCAGAATTTTATTTTTTGAATTAATAATTTCAATATCAAGATTTTCGCTATATCCAATTTCTTTTAATTTCTTTTTAATAATTTCTTCTTTAGCTACAATTATTGGAATTCCTAGTCCACCTTTTTTAAAAGCAATCGCTGCTTTTAAAGTTTCTTCATCTTCTCCATCTGCAAAAACTACTCTTTTCTGGTTTTTTTTAATCTGGTTATTTATACCTTGCATGATTGTAACTGATGGATCTAATCTTTGTTTAAGTTGTTCAGAATAATATTCAAAATTTTCTATTTTTTTTCTAGCAACACCACTTTTCATAGCTGCTCTTGCTACAGCGACTGGTATCACGCTTATTAATCTAGGATCAAAAGTTGATGGAATAATATAATCTTTTCCATATGATGGTCTCTCACCACCCATTGCAGCAACCACTTCATCGGGTACCCGTTCTCTTGCCAAAGAAGCGATAGCGTTTGCAGCAGCTATTTTCATTTCTTCGTTTATTGTTTTTGCCCTGACATCAAGAGCACCTCTAAAAATATATGGAAATCCGATTAGATTATTAACCTGATTTGGGTAATCAGACCTTCCTGTTGCAATAATTGCATCTTTTCTTACTTCCTCAACTTCCTCTGGAGTTATTTCAGGGTCTGGGTTTGCGCATGCAAAAATTATTGGATTTTTTGACATTTTACCTACCATTTTTTTAGTTAAAATACTTTTTGAGGACAAACCTAAAAATACATCTGCACCATCAATTGCATCAGATAAAGTTCTATTTTTTGTATCCAGAGCGTGAGTAGTTTTCCACTGATTTAGGTTATCTCTTCCTTTGTATATTACTCCTTTGCTATCAAGCATTGTTATATTTTTGGGTGGTACTCCAGTTTTTTTTAATAAATTAGTACAGGCAATAGCAGAAGCACCCGCTCCATTTACAACAACTTTTATGTTTTTTATAGATTTTTTAGAAATATCTAAAGCATTGATCAGTGCAGCAGTTGTGATAATAGCAGTTCCATGTTGATCATCATGGAAAACTGGAATATCTAATAATTTTTTCAATTTATCTTCAATAATAAAACAATCTGGTGCAGCTATATCTTCTAAATTTATCCCTCCGAAACTTCCTGATATACTTTTAATACTTTTTATAATTTCTTCAGGATCGGAAGAATCAATTTCAATATCAATTGAGTTTATATCAGCGAAACGTTTAAAAAGTACTGCTTTACCTTCCATCACTGGTTTAGATGCAAGTGCTCCAAGATTTCCCATTCCTAAAATAGCAGAACCGTTACTTATCACAGCAACCAAGTTTCCCTTACTGGTATAATCATATGCAGCTTCAGGGTTTTTAGATATTGCTTTTACAGGAGCAGCTACCCCTGGCGAATAAGCAAGAGCCAAATCTCTTTTGGTAGTCATTGGTTTTGAAGATATAATCTCAATCTTGCCTGATTTTTTATTATGATGGAAATCTAATGCTTCTTTATCTGAGTAATGTTCAATTTTATTTTTTTTCATCTTTTATTAAATAGATATACAAATAGAACTAATTTATAAGACTAATATGATTCATGAATTTAATTAAGTCAACAAGCACCTACAGTTTTTTTGTTATCATTAGTAGATTTCTAGGATACATAAGGGATGTTTTAATAGCTATTTATTTAGGGTCTGGACCTATAGCAG
This sequence comes from uncultured Pelagibacteraceae bacterium, assembly GCA_902629955.1. GTDB lineage: Bacteria > Pseudomonadota > Alphaproteobacteria > Pelagibacterales > Pelagibacteraceae > Pelagibacter. The sequence goes on along the minus strand of CACOSS010000034.1, from coordinate 287 downwards.
ATGCCTTTTTTGTTGCTTTTAGAATACCTAACACATTCAGACGACTTTTTTCGGAAGGAACTTTTAATTCTGCTTTTGTACCGAGTTACATGTCTGAGCTACAAAATGGAAAAAATAATGCAAAAAAATTTGCCAATAACGTTTTTAATTTTCTTGTTTTAGGACTCTTATTTCTAGTTTTTTTAGTTGAGATCTTTATGCCAATTTTTGTTTTTCTGATTGCTCCTGGTTTTACAGAAAGTGGTGAAAAACTTGAACTAACAATTAGCTTAACAAGAATTACTTTC
>CACOSS010000033.1 GCA_902629955.1 uncultured Pelagibacteraceae bacterium | reverse complement strand
GTAACGATAATAAAAAGACCAAGAAAAGTCCATTTATCTGGAAAGTCACCAAAAAAGTAATACCCAATTATAATATTGGTAATTATTTCGAAGTAACTAAATGGAGCTAGTTTAGAAGCATCAGCATATTTAAGAGATAATATTAGGAAAAAATGTCCTATGCATGCAAATATACCGACTGCAGCCATTAATGACCAATGTTTTAGGGAGGGTTGCACCCAAACAATTGGCATTGCTAACGAAATTATTATAGCCCCTACTACACCAGTTAATAGCAAAGTTAATAATGGATTATCTGATGAACTTAATTTTCGAGTTATAATTAAATAAAATCCATACATTATACCGGTTATCAAAGCAGCTATACTTGCTAAATTTATTTCTACAAAGCCTGGTCTAATTACCACTAAAGACCCAACAAAACCTATTATAACGGCCAACCACCTTCTATAACCAACTTTTTCACTTAAAAAAAAAGGTGAAAATGCCGTGACTATTAATGGAGCTATAAACGCTAAAGTTAAAGCTTTAGCAAGTGATATTACTGATATTGAATAAAAAAAACAAATATTAGCAATCAAAAGTATCAAACCTCTTAAAAACTGCAATTTAGGTTTTGTTGTCCAAACAAGATCTTTTTTAAATAAGAAAAACATTATTGGCAAAGTAAAAATAACTGTAAAAAAATATCTTGCCCAAGTAATTTGTAAAACAGGTAAATCTGAACTTAAATATTTTGCTATACCATCCATTATTGGGAGCATAACCCAAGCTAATAAATTAAAAGAGATAGCTTTCATTTATGAGAAATATCTTAGAGCAAAATAAACAACTATAGGTATTGTCACAAAAGACATTAATGTAGAAACAACAATTGTACTTGCAACACTATCAACAATTTTCTTGGGAGAATACATACTTGCAACTAGGTAATTAAGTACGGCACTCGGCATTGAACATTGTATAAGTAAAACACCAGCGGCAAAACCATCTAATTTAAAATAAAGTATTAAAAGAAATCCAATTAATGGTCCTAACAACATTCTTGAAAGTGAGCAAATTATTGCTTTACCAAATGAAAAAACTTTAAGTCTGACTAAAGCTATACCCAACGACATCAAAATTAAAAAAATAGTTGCGTACATTAACCATTCGGTAGTATTTATAATAACTGTAGGTAAGGTAAGATTATAATAAAGCACAATTGCAGAAAATAAAATCGCGTAAAATGGTGGATTTTTAAATATTATATACAAATTAAATTTTCTGTCTGCAAGAAAAACACCTACAGTGAAATGGAAGAGTATTATTATTGAAGTTATAGATGCTGAAACACCTAAACCTTCAGTTCCATAAGCAAATAAGCAGATTGGCACACCCATATTACCAGTGTTTGGCATAATTAATGGTGGAAGTTCTCTAATTATATCTTTAGTTTTTAAAATATAAAGAGTAGGTATTCCTACAAACGCAAAAGCAGTAATTGCTAACAAATAATACCAAAAATAATCTTTAAAAGTTTCAAAATTAATACCAGTTGAAGTTACTGCATATATAATCATTGCTGGTGTACCAATATTTGCAGCAAAATTAGTTATAAAAGATGTGTCTATCTTTGGATTTTTTTTTCCAAGATAATATCCAATACCAATAACGAAAAAAACAGGGAATAAAACTTCGAATAATTTTATATAAATTTGCATCTTAAAAAAGCCTTATAAGAACAGGCTTTTTAAGCATATTAATATTTTTCCCTAGGGTTTTAAGGGATTTATTCGAGTTTTTTTGTTTTGTTTGATGGGTGATAATAACTATCGATGCTGTTTTTCTCCTAGCATCAGGAACTTGGATTACTCTTTGAATAGAAATACTATTCTGAGCTAAATTCTTTGTAATTTGTGATAAAACTCCTGGTTTGTCTTTCACCTCAAACCTCAAATAAAGAGAATTCTCATAATTTGCATCATCATATATTTTTACTTCTTCTCTTACTTCGTTCGGTAAACTAAATGGATATTTAATGTTACCCCTTAATATAGATAGAAAATCAGACATTAAGGCTGATGAAGTTGGACCAGGTCCAGCACCCTCCCCTTGCAATACTGATTCACCAACTGGCATTCCTTCAAGTATTACTGCATTCATAACGCCATTAACATTTGCAATATATGTATTTTTCTTTACTAAGCATGGATGCACTCTTTCAAAAAGCCTATTATTTACAATTTCAGTAATCCCTAACAGCTTTATTCTTAAATTTAATTGATTTGCCATATCAAAATCTTTACTTTCAATATTTTCAATACCTTCCATTAAACAATTTGATTTAGAAATTTTTTTGTTGAAAGCTAATGCAGAAAGAATTTTAACCTTCGCCAAAGTATCATAACCATTTAAATCTAATTTAGGATTACCTGGCTCAGCATATCCTAGAATTTGGGCTTTTTTGAGTATACTTTTAAATGTATCTCCTGTTTTTTCCATTTCAGTTAAAATATAGTTACAAGTACCATTAAGTATTCCGTATATTTTGTGAATTTTGTTCGTAGCCAATCCCTCTTTAATAGTTCTTAAAATTGGTATACCTCCACCTACAGAGGCTTCAAATTCAAGGTTTACTTTATTTTTTATAGCTAAATTTGAAAGACTCTCACCATGCTTTGCGATTAAAGCTTTGTTTGGAGTAATGACATGGATCCTATTGTTAATTGCTTTCTCAACGATTTTCTTTGAAATTCCATCTGATAATCCTATACATTCAAATATTATATCTACTTTATTATCAGAGATTATTTTTAAAGGATTCGTATAGAAAATTTTTTTATTAATTTTAAATTTTCTTTTTTTATTCTTATTTTTTGCACTTATAGCTACTATATTAATAATCTTGCCAGTTTTTTTTTGTATTTCCTTTTTTTTAATTAATAATTCTCTATAAAGATAAGAACCTATCTGACCTAGACCTATTATTGCTACATTGTATACTTTTTTCATTTATCTATATTTGGATAATTATTTGATTTATTATAATCCTCAAGTTTTTTTATATATTCACCAATACTTAAATTATAAAAATTACTAAAATCTATATTTTTTGAGAAATTGTTTTTATTATTTTGGGAACATGAGCTTAACAAAATTAGAATAAAAACAAATAACTTTATCATTGAATACCTTCACTTTCTTTAAAACCAAATCTTAAGTTCATATTTTGTACGGCTTGACCAGAACCACCCTTAATTAAATTGTCTATAGCGGATAATAAAATAATTTTATCTTTATACTTTGATTTACAAACAGATATAATACATTTATTTGTCCCTATCACGTCATTAGTGCTTAAAAGTG
>CACOSS010000032.1 GCA_902629955.1 uncultured Pelagibacteraceae bacterium | reverse complement strand
TCAATATTTTTTCCAGATGCTCTAAGTTGATTTGCAAAATCCACAATTAAGATACTATTTTTTGTAGATATACCAATGAGAATAACAAGAGCAATTTGTGAAAAAATATTAATTGAACTATTTAAAAAAAGAATGAAAACCAATCCACCAAATACAGCTAGTGGGACAGTCATTATTATTATAAATGGATGGATAAACGAGTTAAAAGTAGCTGCCATAACTAAATAGGCAGTTATTAATGCTAAAGCAAATATTATAAATAATTCATTTGAGGTTTCTTTTAACTCTTCAGATTTTCCCTTCCAAGAAATTTGATTCTGGGGCGAAACATTTTCCATAGTTTTTTCTAAATATTTTATTGCTTCACTTAATGAATATCCTTCGTTGATATTAGCAGATATAGTCACTGCTCTTTGTCTATTATATCTTGAAAGAATTTTAGCTGATCCTTCTTCCTTAAAATCAACTAAATTTGCCAGTGATATAAGTTTTGAATTATTTTCAGATCTTACAAAAATTTTTGCCAAACTCTCTTTGCTTCTTCTATCTGACAAATATTTTTGTACTATAATTGGATATTCTTTTCCAAGTTTATTATATGTTGTTACAGTTTTTCCACCATAAAGAGTTTCTAAAGTCTTTCCTATTTGGTCTGTTGATACCCCTAAATCCTTTACTTTATTTTTGTTGATAATTAATTTAACCTCTGGTTTATTTTTAGAATAATCAGACTCAATTCTTGACAAATTTTTATTTTTTCTTAACTCTGATATTAGGTTATTTTGAATTTGCTCAAGCTCCTCATAAGATGATCCTAAAATTACCATTTGAACTGGTTTGTTATAATTTGAAACTCTAATTGATTGAGGCGAAATAGGAAAAGCAATTGCTTGAGGATTAGTTACTATTTTTCCTATAGCTTCTCTCATAACTGATTGTGTATTTTTACTTCTATCGTCCCAATGATTAAGTAAAGCTATTATTATAAAAGTATTAAACGAATTACTTGATCTGCCAAAACCTGGAACTCGCATTATAAATCTTCTATACGGGCTATTTTCTTCCTGCAACAGAGGAATTAATTTAGACTCTATTTCTTGTGCTCTTTCTTGAGTGTACTCAAATGAGCTTCCTTCGTCGGTCATTCCGATTACTAAATATGCCCCCCGATCTTCAAGAGGAAGCAGTTCCTTTTTTGAAAAATTAAATAATAAGATTGAAGAAATAATCACTAAAATCATAAATGAAATTATTAATTTTTGTTTATCGAGAAAATAATTAAGACTTTCTTTATAAAATTTAAGAAATGATTTAAAAAAATTATTAAATTTACTTATAATTTTATTTTGCTTAGTTTTTAGTGTTAAAAACCTACTTCCAAGCATTGGAGATAAGGTTAGTGCAACAAATGATGATATAACTACAGAAAAAGATAATGCAATCGCAGTTTCTCTGAATAAGGTTCCAGAAATTCCCTTTATGAAAATCAGTGGTAAAAAAACTGCAACTAATATCAAGGTAGTAGCAATAATTGCAAAAGTAATTTGCTTTGATCCTTTATAAGCTGCCACAAGGGGTTTTTCACCATTTTCAATTCTTCTATAAATTGCGTCTGTCATAATGACCGAGTCGTCTGTAATTATTCCAATAGCTAAAATAAAAGACAATAAAACAAATATATTTATTGATAGATCAAAAATATAAATTCCCAAAAAAGATGCAATTAGACTAACAGGAAGTGCAACTGCTGGAACTATAACTGCTTTTAAATTTCCAAGAAATAAATAAATGATAACTACTACTAATATAAAGGCTATGAAAAGGGTTTTGTATACTTCATTAATTGCTGCTCCGACATAGTTTGCTCTATTAAATGCAACTTCTATATTTAATCCATCCGGCAAAGACTTTCTAACTTCTTTTAGCTTTTTTTTGATATCTTTTGACAGTTCAACAGTTGATGCCCCACTTCTAGCGTAAATACCTATACCTACTGTTTTTAAGTTAAGATTATCTTTTCTTTGTGCCTTAAATAATGTTTTTTCTGAAACAGGGCCAAATTCAACCTCAGCAACATCAGACAATTTTACTATGTTGTCTTTGTTCTTTTTTAAGGGCAAGCTTTTTAGTTGGTCAATAGTTGTATAAGATTTGTCTAGATTTAGAGTGAGATCAACATTAGTTGCTTCTAAAGTCCCAGCCGGGAGACTTACATTTTCGCTTCTGAGTGCATTTTCTAATTCTTGAATGGTTAAATCATTTGCGGCTAATTTTATTGGATCTATCCAAATCCTTACACTTAACTCCCTTAGACCGCCTACTAAAATTCTTCCAACATTTTTAATACTTGAAAATCTATCAACTAAATATCTCTCTGCGTAATCTCCCAATTCTAAATCACTCCATGTTGGAGAAGATAACGCTATCCACATAGTTGTTGTAAAACCCGCAGCCTGTTTTAATATTTGGGGAGCCTCTGCCTCAGTGGGTAAATTATCTGCAACCCTAGCAACTCTTTCTCTTATATCATTTGCAGCATTATCTAAATCCATCTCCGTACCAAACACAATATTTATTGTGCTTCTTCCATTTTCAGAAACTGAGTCAATATTTTTAATTCCTTCTGCCCCACCGATTACATCCTCTAAAACTTGAGTAACCTCCTGATCAATTATTGGTGCTGATGCGGATTTGTAATCCACTTTTACCTGAACAACAGGTGGCTGAAGACCTGATGGTAATTCTCTTACAGGCAATTTCCAAAATACAAATATACCAAATAATACTAATATAAGAGACATTACCCAAGAGACAACCGGTCTTCGTATACTTAAATCAGTTATAAACATTTACTTTTTAATTGGTTTAATTTTTCCTTTTGGATTTACTTTTTTTAGACCTTCTGCAACAATTAGATCTCCTTCATTTAATCCTGAAATTACCTCTATAAATCCTTCATCCCTATTTCCAATTTGGATTTGAATTTTTTCTAAACTATTATCATCAAGCACTCTATATACAAAAGAGCTTTCTCCCTCTAGCATCACACTTGTGTCAGGAACTGATAGAGAATTTCTTTCATTAAATTTCACACTTACTTCGAGTAGTGACCCTGGTATTAACTCATAATCTTTGTTATTTATTCTAATCCTCGTTAGCAAACTTCTTGTATCTGCACTGATTCTACTTGAATAACCTTCCACTTTTCCTGAGAAAAGTTTATTTTTTAATCCTGAAAATTTTACATCTACAGGCAAATTTTTTTAATAACTGGCGCAAAAGATTCAGGTATTTTTAAATCGGCGTATATTACTGAACTATCATCCAAAGTTATAATAAGAGAATTATCAGACCCTAGGACATCCTCAGTTATACCCCTATAACCTAGAACACCACTAAATGGTGCAATAAT
>CACOSS010000031.1 GCA_902629955.1 uncultured Pelagibacteraceae bacterium | reverse complement strand
CCTTAAATCCTTGAATAGATATATAGCCTGGAAAATTATATTTAAATTCATCAAAATCTACTCTTCTTTCTAGCCATTTAGAAACCTTATAAAAAAAATATTTCTCAACAACTTTTTCTTTAATAAAGAATATAAAAATTAAAAATAATCCAATGATAATAAACCAATTAAATTTTTTCATATCTAGCTTTTGTTTGCTACGCTCCGTAAGCAGTAACACTTAACAAAAAACCCAGAACCACAATCTCTAAAAGCTTTTTCATATACTATGAGGCTATATGCTTAATTAAATAATAAAGAATACCAGTAATCGCTGTTGCATAAACAAAACCTTCGCTAAAAAGTTTAATAATCATTTTATTACTTTTATAGTTATGCCTTAAATATACATAAACTAGTGTATATATCCCAACGATTGCTATACTAAGTAATATATCTGTTGGGTTCATATTTTAATTTTATCAAAAATTTTTAATAAGTCTAAAATTTATTCGATATTTCTAAATTTGCACCATAATCTGGGATTTCACCGATGAAATTATAATTTGAACTCATTTTGATATCAAAACTGTTTAAAATTTTTTTATAAGTTAGAGATGCTTTGTCATTATCTAAACTCATAGCATATTCGGTATCATCTATTGGAACATATCCTAATAATAAATATAGCTCATTAACATAACCTTCTCCAGATGCACCAAATCTTTCAAAATTTGTTACTATCGACCAACCTGATTTAGAGGTTATGTCAAAACCGTAACCAATTCTATAATTGTGACTAGATTTATTGTTTGATTTATATTCATAATTAGTACTTTGATTATTTACGTAATAAAATTCAGCGTTTGAAGATGGACTAAAATCTGCTACGTACTCTAATCTTCCATGATGATTGGTAGTTTTTTCTTCTTGCTGATTTGCTGTATCAAAAAGTAATCCAATTGTTGCTAATGCGGTTTTAATATTTTGTTCCTTGTAGATTAATGAGTCAGTTAAAGCATTTCCTACTGTAGTTTTTTCTCTAAAAGCTTTTAATTTTGTATATCCTAAATCTAATTTTATTCCTGAATTATAATTAATTTCTTCCTCAACTAATCTTTTTCCAAAATTAATTGAACCATATATTTGCTGTCCCTCTCTATCACCTTTTAAAGTGTTGCCATAGGTCACTCTTTGATGGTCAATATGTAATAAATTAAAACCAATAACACTATCTGTAAAAAATTGATTATCTCTTAACTTAGTTTCGTATAAAGCTAAACCATATGAGTCTGTATTGAGATTTGTACCATTGCCTCCAATTTCAACATCATCATTTGTATATTGAAAAACATAACCATACATTGAATCTCTATCTCTTTTTTTAATCTTATCTGCACCAATGGAAAAACCATAACTATAGATATCTCTTGAAGATGCACCATTTGTATCTTTTTTACCAAAGCTAATTCTTCCTTCGCTCCATTCAAACCAATCATCGCTATTATAGGTTCTATCTTTTTCTTTTTTAAGAGTGTTTAGAGCGTTAGCTATTTTTTCAATTTTTTGATTTGTAAAATCAATTTCTGCATTTAAGTTCGAAAGGTTATCTTTATTTTTATGTCTTCTTAACCATTCAGTTCTATGAAATATTGGAAGAGTATTATTTTTTATTATTCTTTTAGCAGTATCAACATTTGCCTCGATGATAGCTTTAACATCAGCATTAGTTGATGCATCAAGACAAGTTATAGTTCCAGCACAATCAAGATCATATTCATAAATTACATTGTCATCTGAACTGCTTCCGTCATCTCCGGTAACATATAGTTTTGTAAAATTAGCTGTAAATTTAAATCCTCGCATCTCACCTGTTTGTGCGCTAATTGAAAAAGTAGTTTCATGTGTAATTGTGCTTATATCCCATGCAATTGGCAGCTTATATCTATTAATATCATCTCCCCCATTTCCACCTAAATACATAAAGGTTCCATCTGAACTAAATTGTATATTTCTTAAATTATTTTCTTCACCTGAAAAAGAATTTGACTCCACTTTATTAGTTGCACTCGATAGGTCCCATGGTGTTGTTAAATCAAATTGTTTGACTTTTCCATAATCTCTTTGCGCGATATACACACGAGTACCATCAGATTTAAAAGCTAGAGCTCTTATCTGAACATCATCAGAAATACTTAAGCTAGTATCATATGATAAAGTTTGAGTATCCCAGGCAGTAGTAAGATTAAACTGTTCTACACCAACCGATCCTGAATTACTATGAATTACATACATGACTTTTCCATCAGGTTTAAATTCTATTGCATGGGGCTTATCCATAGCAGCACCTCCTGAAACCAAAAGATTGGTTTGAGAAGTTTTAGAAGCAGTACTGATATCAAATGGGACATTTAATGAATATTCAATGACTGTAGGAGTTGCATCATCAGAAGTAACGTATACCCTTGTTCCATCTGGTTTTATAAAAATTCCTCTTAAGTCATCAGTATCATCAGAAATATCTTTTGATTGTTTAAATTGCAAATCAGCAAAAGAATCAGATCCAAAAATATAGAGGAAAAAAAGTAAAAATAAAAAAAAATGTTTAGACGACATTAAATACTCGCAAAATTATTTTCCAATTTATGGTTAATTTCTTTTAAAAGTAAAGTTTTAATGACAACTAATATTGAACTTTTTTAATCTCCAATAATTATAAGGCCAAGGGGTTAAAAATCCTACTATAAGCATAATTGGTACAACCCACCATGTAAGTATCGCGCCGCCAGTAAGTAGATAATCAGTAAAATTCATCGCAACTTCCATGCTAATCATAGAGATAAAGCTCATTCCTAACGCTGTTTTTAAAGCATTAGAAAATTTAAAGTTTTGTCGTATTAAAATTATAGTTTCTAAAATAATACTTGTTATCAAACCATTAATGATAGCAAGTATCATTATGGTTAAAACTGGAAATGGTATTTTTGTAATTTGGAAAAATAATATTGTCCCAAAGTCTCCAATTGCACAACCAAGTAAACACCAAGCGGTGTTTTTAGCGCTTCTTTTCCAAGTATGTTTACAATTCCAATTAAATTTAATGACTTCAGAACTCATTGTTAAAAAACTTTAGTCTAAATCAACAGCAGCGATCATGCCAGCTTGATAATGACCAGGAACATTACATGCAATCTCAATATTAACAGCGTTTTCGAATTTCCAGATTAATGTCCCCTCTTCTTTTGGAGCTAATAAAACACTATTGCTGTGGGAATGACCCATTGATTTATCCATGGCAGCCATTTTTTGCATTTTGTCTTTATCAATTCTATCACCTAATAATATCTCATTCTCTACCATTAACTCCATCTCTGGCTGATGCTTGATATGCATCATTGGATTAGCAATATTAAATTCATGAACTAATTCACCTAAATTTTTTACTTCAAATTTTACAGTTTCACCTTTTTTTATTT
>CACOSS010000030.1 GCA_902629955.1 uncultured Pelagibacteraceae bacterium | reverse complement strand
CCAGACTTACAGATTCCGGTTTATCTATTACAGAATGGGAATTATTTGCTGGATTTCTTCCACCATTAAGTGAAAATTCATGGAATAATTATTTCAACCTTTATAAAGAAATTCCAGAATTTAAATTACAAAATTACGATATGACTATTGATGAATTCAAAATAATTTTTTGGTGGGAGTGGATACATCGATTTCTTGGAAGATTTATCGGAATTTCATTTTTAATTCCACTAATTTATTTTACATATCTTACAAGTTTTAAAAAAATGATAAATTTATATCTAATTTTTTTCTTAATTTGTTTTCAAGGCTTTATTGGTTGGTATATGGTGTCAAGTGGATTGGTGGATAGAGTTGATGTTAGCCATTATAGATTAGCTATACATTTAATTATTGCATTTATTATTCTTTCTTTAATTTTTTGGAATTATTTAGATCTTAAAAAATTAACCCCTCCAGATAAAAATATTAATTTTGGTTTATCTCTATTTTTATTAATTATTGTATATGCACAAATATCAATTGGGGCATTTGTATCTGGAATGGATGCTGGTACAATATATAATACCTGGCCTCTAATGGGTACAAACTACTTTCCAGACGATAACAATATAATTAATTTATTATCATTTTCTGCTTTTAACGACGCGTCTTTAGTCCAATTTTTGCATCGAAATTTAGCTTATTTAATTATTATTATTTATTTTTTAATTTTTTTTAAAATATATCGTAATAATAATAAAAGATTATATAAACCAATAAATCTAATTGGTTTTTTTCTTATAATTCAAATTGTTTTGGGAATTCTTACTTTATTAAGTGGTGCACAGATATACCTAGCATCTATGCACCAAATAAGTTCTATTTTTCTAGTTACTGCTTGTATTTATTTCTTATATTTAAATAAACAAGCTTCTAACTTACTGCTTTAAGACTCGGTTTGCCAGATGCATCTAAAGCTTGTTTCAAATCAGCTATAATATCATCTGGATGTTCTATTCCAATTGAAAGTCTAACATAACCAGGTGTTACACCAGCAGCCAAAAGTTCTTCTGGGGTCAATTGACTATGTGTTGTTGTAGCTGGATGAATAGCTAAACTTCTAGCATCACCGATATTTGCAACATGGTAAAACATTTTTAAGGCTTCAATAAATTTCTTACCAGCTTCAACGCCACCTTTAACCTCAATACCAACTAGAGCTCCATTTCCACCAGAAAAGTATTTTTTTGTTCTATCTCCAATCGCTCCTTTATGGAGAGTAGGGTAGATTACACGCTCAACATTTTTATGTTTTTGAAGAAAGTCTACAACTTTTGTTGCATTAGAACAATGTTGCTGCATTCTTAAAGGAGCAGTTTCTAGACCCTGAATAATTCCCCAAGCATTATCAGGAGCTAAAGGTGCCCCTAAGTCTCTAAGCAGACATACTCTTGCTCTAACTGCGAATGAAACATTAGCTCCGGTTAATTGAGGAACTACTTCTCCCCATTTTGCTCCGCCATAGCTCATGTCCGGTTCGTTGAATAATGGTTGTCTTTTAGGGTCAGCTGTCCAATCAAAATTTCCACCATCAACTAAACAACCACCTATTACTGTTCCATGGCCACCAATAAATTTAGTTAATGAGTGAACTACGACCGCTGCACCATGGTCAAGAGGTTTGCATATAATTGGAGCTGCAGTATTGTCCATTATTAATGGTATATTATGTTTTCTACCTATATCAGAAACTTCTTTGATTGGGAAAACCCGTAATGCTGGATTTGGTAAAGTTTCAGCATAAAAGCATCTAGTTTTTTCATCAATAGCTTTTTCAAAATTTTTAGGATCAGATGGATCAGCATACCTTACCTCTATACCCAATTTTTTTAATGTATGTGTAAATAGGTTTACTGTACCACCATAAAGGTCAGTTGAACTTACAAAATTATCCCCAGCTTGACATACATTAACAATTGCAAATGTTGATGCGGCTTGTCCTGATCCTACTGTTACGCAAGCTAAACCATTTTCTAATGCAGCTACTCTTTTTTCAAGTACGTCATTTGTTGGGTTCATTATTCTTGTGTAAATGTTACCAAACTCCTTTAATGCAAATAAATTTGCAGCATGACCAGTATTGTTAAACTGGTATGAGGTTGTTCTATATATTGGAACTGCTACTGCCGTAGTGGCTGGATCGCTTCTGTAATCTCCACCATGTAATGCAATAGTTTCCGGATTTTTAGTTTGTTTTGACATTGATTTCCTCCGTTTTTATAACATTATTTTATTATAGCTGGGCTGAATGTCCAATTTTTTTAAAAATGCTGTCTTACATGGTTTTTTTAATACCTAAATACAACCTATTAATTGACATACTAATTAATAAAAAGTATTAATCCCAGCGAATGACTAAATTTTTAAAAAAATCGGAAATTACATCTAATTGGGTTGAAATTGATGCTAAGGATGCAGTCGTAGGCCGGTTAGCAACAATTATAACTAAAATACTTAGAGGAAAAAATAAAAATACTTTTTCACCACATGTAGACCATGGAGATTTTGTTATTGTTAAGAATGTAGAAAAAATAAAATTTACAGGTAGTAAATTCCAAAATAAAAAATATTATAAACATACAGGTTATCCGGGCGGTATTAAAGAAATAACTCCACAGAAGCTTTCTGAAAAAAATAAACCAGAAGAAATATTAAAATTAGCTGTTAAAAGAATGCTTCCAGGTGGTGTATTATCCAAAAATCAATTAAAAAAATTAAAAATATATTTGGGCGAGGATCATCCACACTCGGCTCAAAATCCTCAAATATTAGACTTAAGAAAAATGAACAGTAAAAATATTATTAGAAATTAATATGGAAACAGATTTAAATTTCAAAGACAGCAAATACGCAACAGGTAAAAGAAAAACATCGATTGCTAGAATTTGGCTAAAAAAAGGAACGGGTAAAATTATAGTAAATGGAAAAGATTACGATAGCTACTTCAAAAGAGCTAACCATAAAATGCAATTATTAAGACCCTTTGAAATACTTAATCAAGCAACCTCTTATGATGTTAAATGCAAAGTAAAAGGTGGTGGGTTAACCGGTCAGGTTGGAGCAATGGTTCATGGTATTTCTAAAGCTTTGGTTATGATAGACTCAGAAAGTAAATCTACTTTAAAAAAAGAAAAATTAACCACCAGAGACTCTAGAGCTGTAGAGAGAAAAAAATACGGCCATAGAAAAGCTAGAAGAAGCTTCCAGTTTTCTAAAAGATAATTTTTTTTTCAATATAAATTGGTATAATTACACAATGTCCAAAATGAATGTTTTAATTGCTGGAGCAACTGGTTATCTTGGAAATGAATTAATCAAAATTTTAATTAATCATAAGAAAATAAAAATTAAATACTTATGTGGAAGTAGCTCGGTTGGTAAAAAAATTTCAGATTTTGATAAATCAATTAAATTTAAACTTCCAAAAATTAGTAAGATTAACAAATCCAAAATTAATGAATGTGATATAATATTTACAGCTCTACCTAATGGTGAGGCTCATATCATTTCAAATAAATTAAATAAAAATAATGTTTTAATTGATCTATCTGGTGACTTCAGATTAAAAAAATCTGATGATTATTTAAAATGGTATAAACAAAAACATAAAGCTAAACATAATATA
>CACOSS010000029.1 GCA_902629955.1 uncultured Pelagibacteraceae bacterium | reverse complement strand
TCATTAAGTCTTAAATCACATGTAACAATAGAGGGTATTTTTACCTCAATTGTTTCAAGACCTTCGTCAACTTCTCTTGTCACTTCTAAAACATTTTCTTTAACATCAATTTTGGATGCGAATGTTGCTTGTGGCCAATTTAAAATAGCAGCTAACATTTGACCTGTTTGATTGCAATCATCATCAATAGCTTGTTTACCCATAAAAACTAAATCTGGTTTTTCTTTTTCAACTATTTTTTGTAAAATTTTTGCAACAGCTAATGGTTCGATAGTTCCAGATGCTTTTACTAATATTCCTCTATCTGCACCAACTGCTAATGCCTTCCTAACTGTTTCTTGAGCTTTCTCTTCTCCAACTGTTACGGCAACTATTTCTTTTGCCTTACCAGACTCTTTTATTTTTACTGCCTCTTCAACTGCATTATCATCAGGGGGATTTGTTGACATTTTAACATTATCAGTAACAACACCAGATCCATCTTCTTTTACTCTGATTTGAACGTTGTAATCAATAACTCTCTTAACTGCGACTAGTATTTTCATTAGGCTCTTAATAATTTATTTTCTGAATCATAAGGACTATCTTCTAAAATTGTTGCCTCATGCATTTTGCCAAGTATATCAATTTTGAGTTTTTGTCCAACATTTGCTAAATCAGGTTTTACCATTCCAAGTGCGATTGATTTTCCTAATCTAAAACCATAATCTCCACCTGTAGCTCTTCCAACGACAGATCCATTCTCATATATTGGATTGTTACCTAACACGTCAGCATCAGTAACATTGTGAACTTCAAGTGTTACTAACTTGTTATTAAAGCCTTTTTCTCTCCATTTATTTAATGCATCTAGCCCAATGAAGCTTCCTTTATTTGGATGGATAAATCTATCTAAACCACTTTCATATGGAGCGTATTCGATTGATAATTCAGTTCCTACTAGTTTATAAGATTTTTCAACTCTTAAACTATTCATCGCTCTAATCCCGAAGGGTTTCAAGCCTAAATCCTTTCCAGCTTCCATTAATTTATCAAAAATATGATTTTGATATTCGATTGGATGATGAAGTTCCCATCCTAATTCACCAACAAAATTTACTCTCATTGCATTTACTGGTGCATATCCAACATCGATATTTTTTGCGCTTAGCCATTTAAAATTTTCATTTGAGAAATCGTCCTTGGAAACTCTTTGCATAAGTTCTCTTGATTTTGGGCCTGCTACAACAAGTACCCCTGTGCTATTGGTTAAATTTTCGAATATCACACTTCCATCTTTTGGCATCCATTTATGTATCCAGTCGTGATCAAGTCTTTGAAATGCCCCTGCTGAAACTAAATAAAAACTATTTTCTGATTCTTTTAAAATTGTAAATTCAGAGTGAACACCACCTTTTGTATTTAATGCGTGACATAAATTTACTCTACCAACTTTTTTTGGAAGTTTATTTGCAACTAAATTATCTAAAAATTCCTCAGCTTTTGGTCCTTTAATTCTACATTTAGCAAATGCAGTCATATCTAGCAAACCAACATTTTCCTTTACATTTTTGCATTCTTTTTCAACAGCTTTAAACCACTTTGATCTTCTAAACGACCAGTCATCTTTTTGTTCCATGCCGTCTGTTGCAAAAAAGTTAGGTCTTTCCCATCCAAATTTTTGTCCAAAAACAGCTCCTAATTTTTTCATTCTATCGTAACATGGTGCTGTTCTTAAAGGTCTTGCTGCTTCTCTTTCTTCGTCTGGATAATGAATTATAAAGACATTTCTATAAGCCTCTTCATTTTTTTCTTTTAAATAAGATTTGGAACAATAATCGCCATATCTTCTAGGTTCAACACCAAGCATATCAATTGTAGGTTCGCCATCGACAATCCATTCCGCTAATTGCCAGCCTGCTCCTCCAGCTGCAGTAATTCCGAAACTATGACCCTCGTTAATCCAAAAATTTTTAAGCCCCCACGCAGGTCCAACAATTGGATTACCATCTGGAGTATAACAGATTGCTCCATTATAAACTTTTTTAACTCCTACCTCTCCAAAAGCAGGAACTCTATGAATTGCACCCTCTATGTGTGGAGCTAACCTATCTAAATCCTCTTGAAATAATTCATATTCAGAATCTTTTGATGGGCCATCAACATAACAACAAGGAGCACCATCTTCATAAGGTCCGAGTATAAGTCCTCCCGCTTCTTCTCTCATGTACCATCTGCTATCACTATCTCTTAACACACCCATTTCAGGCAAACCTTCTTTTTTTCTTTTTTGAATTTCAGGATGGGGTTCGGTAACTATATATTGATGCTCAACAGGTATGACTGGTATATTTAATCCAACCATTTTTCCTGTTTGTCTTGCAAAGTTTCCTGAGCATGACATAACGTGTTCACATTCAATGCTTCCTTTATCTGTTTCAACAACCCAGCCGTTTTTTGTTTGTTTAATTCCAATTACGTTTGTATTTCTATAAATCTCTGCTCCTCTATTTCTTGCTCCTGTTGCTAAAGCTTGAGTAAGATCAGCTGGTTGAATGTAACCATCTTCTGGATGTTGAATTGCTCCAACTAAATCACTTGTATTACATAAAGGCCAAATTTCTTTTACTTGATCTGGCGTTAAGAATTTTACATCTACACCTATTGTTTGTGCAACCCCAGCATACTGGTGGTATTCATCCATTCTATCTTTTGTACTCGCTAGACGAATATTTGAAACGACACTAAAGCCAACATTCTTACCTGTCTCTTCTTCAAGAGTTTTATAAAAGTCAACGGCATATTTATGTAATTGGCCAACTGAGTAACTCATATTAAATAGTGGAAGTAAACCTGCAGCGTGCCATGTTGAACCTGAGGTTAATTCTTTTCTTTCAACTAACACAACATCTGACCAACCTTTTTTTGCTAGGTGATAAAGGGCACTTACTCCAACTACCCCTCCTCCAACGATTACTACTTTAGCTTTTGATTTCATAAAACAGATTTCTACTAGATTTTTGATTTGAACGAAACAAAATTTTAATAATCATCATCATCGTCTCTCCATCCTTTTATATACATCAAATACGCAGCCACAGTTACACTTATACATCCTACTATCATGCCTAAGTTAAGGCCAAATTGCTTGCCAAAGAAATACCAACCAAGTTGAGTAGACCCTATTGTTGGCACGCATAAAATGGCCATCAAAATTGGGACTCTTTCAAAAAAGGGTTTTTTTTTCATTTAAATTGATGATCCTAGGGGCATTGGTTGTGAAACGCCACTGGTTAACCAACAATTTTTAAGCGGACCAGATTTATCATATTTTTGAACAATCCATTCAAATTGATAATATTTTTTCTCCTCATCCAATACGGTAACTCTATATGTCGCACTATTTTCAGAGGCAGAGATAATATCTATTTTATTTTCGATATGATTAATTAACATTTCATACATATCACTTTTGAGCATTGACTTAAATTTTTCCAGTGGACCTGTATATTTTTTGTTATTTGGGTGTGCAAACTCCCAGGTTTGCTCAATACCAAAATCTTCGTATGGTTCGTTATTATTTCTTAACCCATTTAATTGTATCTCTACAACCTCCAATGGCTTAATTGAGTTTTTAGGCTTTATTAAATCAGCTTTACAAATAGATTGAAAACAAAAACTTAAAAAAATTAATATTACAATCTTGTTTTTATATAAATACATTCTTATCCAAACAATATAGCATGTGAAAAATAAAATAACTTTACAATAAGGACGCAAATGAAAATTGGTTTTATAGGCCTAGGA
>CACOSS010000028.1 GCA_902629955.1 uncultured Pelagibacteraceae bacterium | reverse complement strand
TAAAATTATCTTTAGAAGATGCTATTTTTCCAATTACATACGGTAATTTATTTCTCTTAATATAAAAATAGCTTTTATAAAAATTATTAAGTTTTTTGCTTAAAATACCATCTATCACTTTAATTTTTTTACTTTTAAAGAATTTTTTTGCAGTTTTGCTTGTTCTCGGATCGATATCATTTATTCCATAAACAACTTTTTTTATTTTTTTATTTTTAATTAAATTTGTACATGGTGGTGTTTTACCATAATGATTACAAGGTTCGAGCGTAACATATAAAGTTGAACCGTTAACACTGATCATCGAATTTTTAATTGCATTAACCTCCGCATGAGGTCGCCCATTAATGCCAGTTACTCCTGATGAAATGATTTGATTATTTTTGACTAAGACACAACCTACTGAAGGATTTTCACCCGTCAGTCCGTAATTTTTTACAGCCAAACCTAAGGCTTGTTCCATATAGAAATGATCATCTAAATGTGAATTATTTCTTTTTGAAGACATCAATCTTGTCAACAAACTGGATAAAATCTTTTTCTTCTCTAAAATTTCTGTATACAGACGCAAATCTAACATACGCTACAGGATCTAAATCTTTTAGACCTTCCATTACCATAGTACCAATTGTATTAGATGCTATTTCGTTTTGACCCAGCTCTTCTAATGATCTAGAAATCTTTGTAATAAATTTTTCAACAGTATCAGTATCTATTGGTCTTTTTTTTAAAGCTATATAAATTGATTTTGATAATTTCTCTCTATCAAATGTAGACTTTCTTCCATTTTTTTTTACAACAGTTAATTCTCTAAATTGAACTCTTTCAAATGTTGTAAATCTTTCTCCGCACACACATAACCTTCTTCTTCTAATGCTTGTGCCATCTTCAGTTGGTCTTGAGTCAACAACAGAAGTTTCACCTTTTTTACAAACAGGACAGATCATAAATTTTACTTTTAAGTACTATCTTAAATGCTTATATATAGGAAAGTTTGAACAAAGATCTACAACTTCTTTTCTTACTTCGGCTTCAACTTTACTATTGTCTTGTGGATTTTCAGATAATCCCTTTATGACTTTAGTAATCAAATTACCAACTTTTTCAAACTCTTTTAAACCAAATCCTCTTGTGGTTGCTGCTTGTGAACCTAATCGAATACCAGATGTAACCATTGGGCTTTCCGTATCAAAAGGTATACCATTTTTATTGCATGTAATATTTGCTTTAGACAAACTATCTGCAGCTATATTACCCTTTACATTAAATGGTCTGAGATCAACTAGCATTAAATGTGTGTCAGTACCTCCCGAATAAATTTTAAAACCATTATTTTTTAATGTTTCTGCTAACATTTTTGCATTTGCTAAAACTGAACTAATGTACTCTCTAAATTCAGGTTTTAAAGCTTCAAGGAAACCTACAGCTTTTGCGGCAATGATATGCATTAATGGTCCACCTTGATATCCAGGAAAGACAGCTGTATTAAATTTTTTAGCAAGGTCTTCATGATTTGTTAATATAATTCCACCTCTTGCACTTCTAAAAACTTTATGAGTTGTGGATGTAACTACATGTGCATGATCTACAGGATTAGGATATCCTTTGCCAGCAACTAAGCCAGAAAAATGTGCCATATCAACCATTAGATATGCACCAATCTTATCACAAATATCTCTAAACCTTTTAAAATCAATAACTCGTGAATATGCACTAGCGCCAGCAATAATTAATTTAGGTTTATGCTCTAGTGCCATTTTTTCTATTACATCGTAATCAAGAAGTTCAGTTTTTTTATCTACATCATAAGAAATTGCATTAAACCATTTTCCTGACATAGATATTTTTAAGCCATGTGTTATATGACCACCAGAGTCCAAACTCATACCCATGAATGTATCACCCGGTTTTAATAAAGCTAAAAACACTGCGCCATTTGCTTGTGCGCCTGAATGAGGTTGTGAATTAGCAAATTTACAATTAAATAATTTTTTTAATCTTTCATTAGCCAAAGATTCAGCTATATCAACATGTTCGCAACCATTATAATATCTTTTCCCAGGATAACCTTCTGCGTATTTATTAGTTAACACAGATCCTTGAGCCTCTAATACAGCTTGAGAAACAATATTTTCTGATGCAATAAGTTCAATATGATTTTGTTGTCTTATAAGTTCGTCAGTTACTGCTTTATAAACTTCTGGATCAGTTTCTGAAAGTTTTTTTTCAAAAAAATTTTTATAATCTACGTTTAAATACTTTCCTTCACTTGACATACTTGCTCCTATATTTTTTTAACTCTTCTTAGGTGTCTCCCACCTTCAAATTTTGTATTCAAAAAAACACTAATATATTTTAAAGCGTTATTTTTTGAAATTAACCTAGATCCTAATGTAATAACATTTGCATCATTATGCAATCTAGATAATTTGGTTGATTTCACGCTAAAGCATTGGGCAGCTCTTATATTCCTGTGTTTATTAGCCGCTATATTCATGCCAGTTCCTGAACCACAAATTAAAATGCCAACGTGTCTTTTATTTTTCTTTACATTATTTGCTAATTTATGGGCATAAGGTGGATAATCGACACTTTTATCGGAAAAAGGTCCTAAGTCTTGAAAAGATAGCTTTTTCTTTTTTAAAAAATCTAAAACTTTTTTTTTTAACGCAAAACCTGCGTGATCAGATGAAATAAATATTTTTTTCAATAAAATATTATATTAAAAATTTAATTAAATTTATAGTCCAAAACGCATGCAACTAAATGAACTCTATTTTCTTCACCACCATTAAATGCGTTGTGATATTTAATATTATTTGTAACCCACACTGATCCGTCTGCTGGCATATGCTCAGCTCTTTTGTCTATTACCATAATAGCACCTGGATTTGTGTAAATAGGTATATGCATTCGAGGTTCAGGATCTCTGTGCCAACTTAATGTTGATCTTGGTTCTTTCAATAAAAGTCTTACTCTTCCAAGCTTATATCTTTTTGATAGTTCATCATAAACCTCTTTAAAATAAGTATGTTCGAATTCTTTAACAAATTCTGTATATTTACTCTCATCAATTTTTACATCTCTAGAAACTTCGACGCCAGTTGCATCAGGCTTTGTCCAATAAACTCCTCTTACTTTGTTTCCTTTAATTGACTCTGGATCTCCTGGTATCTGGTTTAAAGAGATACCCGCAAAGTGTGGTATTCCTAAACTTGTATCAAACCCTTTAATCTTTAAAACTTCATTACAAGCATTTCTCAGTTTATCGATATCAAATTTTATGCTTTGTTTTTGGAAATCATTTGGAAGGTTTGATTTAGAAAATTTGTTTAAATGAGTCACGTTGTTCATGTCAAAATTAATACTTTATTTCCTCTTATATTACATATAACTATTGTCGCATATAAAAAAATTATTGAGAATGATTATCACTGGAAAGTACCCCCAACTGAGATTAAGAAGAAATCGTAAAAATGAATGGTCAAGAAGATTAATAAGCGAAAATAATTTATCAGTGAACGACCTTATCTTGCCAATTTTTATTATAGATGGGAAAAATAAGAAAATACCAGTCAAATCAATGCCAGGCATTTTTAGATACTCACTTGATAAATTAAATTCAGTAGTTCAATCAGCTGTTAATTTAGGTATTCCTATGATTGCTCTTTTTCCTTACACTAAAAAAAAACTAAAAAACTCAATTGGAACAGAATCATTAAACCAAAATAATTTAGTGTGCAGAGCGTGCCGACAAATAAAAAGAAAATTTCAATATAAAGTTGGTATCATGTGTGACGTAGCTCTTGATCCGTACACATCACACGGGCATGATGGTATTTTCGTAAAAGATGATATTGATAATGATGAAACAATTAAAATTTTAGTAGAACAATCTTTACTACAAGCATCTGCAGGTTGCGATGTATTAGCGCCATCTGACATGATGGATGGGCGAGTAGGTAAAATACGAAATGCATTAGATAAAAACAATTTTAAAGGTGTTCAAATTTTATCTTATGCAGCAAAATATGCATCCAACTATTATGGACCGTTTAGAGATGCTGTGGGATCAAAAAATTTACTCAAAGGAAACAAAAAAACATATCAAATGGATTTTAAAAACTCTGATGAAGCTTTGAGAGAAGTAGCTTTAGATATAAAAGAAGGTGCTGATATGATTATTGTAAAACCTGGATTAGCATATTTAGATATAATTCAAAAAGTAAAGAATAACTTTAAAATTCCAGTAATAGCCTATCAGGTGTCTGGTGAGTATAGTATGATTGCAAATTCAATCCAAAAAAAAATTTA
>CACOSS010000027.1 GCA_902629955.1 uncultured Pelagibacteraceae bacterium | reverse complement strand
TTTTTATTTTACTATGTTTAATTTCCTTATCAAGTCCAGTAGCAGATTGGGACGCAAGGTCTATTTGGCTATTTAACGCAAAAATTATTTTCTATGAATCAAGTCTGGATAATTATTTTTCATATAGTCCTTATTATAATCATATCGATTACCCCATATTTGTACCCGTATTATCTGCTACAATGGCAACCATGATTGACGGCTGGAATGAGATATTCCCTAAATTTTCTACTTTAATATTAGCTCTACCCCCTTTAATAATTCTTTCTAAAATTAGTAAAAAATTTCTCAGTAAAGTAATTTTACTAACATTGATCTTTTTTATTTATGAAAAAAGAATAATAAATGGGGAAGTAGATGCAATATTAGCTCTTTACTCTATCTTACTTATAGAACTATTAAAAAATTTCTTTGACGCAAACATAAAAAAAGAAAATACACCCTCTTTTGAAAATCTTATTGTAATACTATTTAACATAATCTTTCTTACTCTTATAAAATTTGAAGGTTCAGTTATAGCCTTATCTATATTATGTTCATTTTTTTTTGTATATAGAGATAGATTATCTATTTTAAAATTTTTAATACCAATAGTTATAATTGCCTTCATTCCAATTTTACTTTGGTTATTATATTCCAATACAAAGATAGATACCTCTTCCGCGACTCAAATGCTAAGTGGTGGAGAAAGATTTTTATCAAATTTATTAGATTTTAAATTTATTTTGCATTTAATTGGAAAGATTTTAATTAACAAACAAATGATGATAGCTTTAATTATATTTGTTTTTATTTTTGCAAAATATATAAGTATTAATACTAATAAAATTAATTTAGATAAAATAATTATAAGAAAAGAATTATTATTTTGTTATCTTTCAATAGTCAGTTACTCTATTATCTTAAGTATTATAATGATAATGTCTGAGGGATCTGCACATAATGTGCAACAAGAATATTTTATGGCCAATACTGCATCTGATAGATATTTTGCCCCTGTCCATTCCATGTTTCTGCTATGTTGTATTTATTTAATTGAAAATAGAAAAATTACCAATTATTGAATTAATTTCCTAAGTTTTGGTTTATATTTTAAAATTTCATTTAACTTATTAATATTTAGCGAGCTATTCTTAGGGAAATTTTTGACTTTTTTAAAATTTATTTTTGCTATTTTTTTATTAGAAAATTTTTTCGCAAAACTTAAAATATCCCTAGTCTTGCCCCCAATATTAATTACCCCACTATAGTTTAAAAGATGTGGTACAATTTGAGCAACATTATAGTTGAATATAAAACTCGAAACAGCACCAGATATTGCTTTTTTATGTACAAAAGGATAATCAGTCATTGACAATCTTAATATCAATGAATTCTTATACATTTGAACAGAGGCTTCGCCGCCTAGCTTTGACCATGCATAATTGTTGACAGGTTTAAGTGCGGAACTTTCTTTATAATTTCCTTTTGTTCCTGGATAAACGTAATTAGTAGAAAAATATATTAGTTTTACATTATATTTTTCACATACTTTTACTAAATTTGCAGTCCCAATTATATTCAAATTAATACTTTCTGAAATTTGAATATCATGAACAGACATAGGTCGTGATAAACCGGCTGTATGAATAATATAATTTATCTTTTTTCTCTTTACATAATTTTCCATATTTTTGACATTTAATATGTTAAACTCTTTTTTTGATGAATAAAAAATATTATCAGAATTAAGATTTTGCTTTAAAAATCTACAAAATCTACTTGTTTTTCCAGTTACTAAAATTTTTTTTTTCAATTTGTTCTAGTTAAATTGTTTTGATTTATAATTAAAATATAAACTAATGTATGCAATATTAAAACATTTTTTAGTTGTATTATTATAATTATCAAATAATCATATAAATATTATTTTGTACGTATAATATTTTTTTGATTATGAAAGTTAAATTCACAAATTTATATAAGTTGGCACCAAATAAAAAAAAAATTTTTTCAAGAATCAAAAACCTTATAGCTAATTCAAATTTTATTGGAGGCCCAGAGGTAATAAATTTCGAGAATAGTTTTAAAAAATATACTGGTTCAAAATTTTGTATAACTGTAGCGAATGGCACTGATGCTTTAGAAATTGCTGTAAATTCACTAAATTTGAAAAAAGGAGGTGAAATAATAGTTCCAGTAAATACTTGGATATCTACAGCGGAAGCAGTTGTAAACAATGGATATAAATTAGTCTTTTGTGATATATCTTTAGATGATTACACTATTGATTTAGAAGATCTTAAAAAAAAAATTAACAAAAACACTTCAGCGATTATAGTTGTACACTTATATGGCAATCCCGTAAGAATGAACAAAATAAAACAAATTATTAAAAATAAAAATATAAAGATAATAGAAGATTGTGCACAAGCACATGGATCTAAAATTAAAAATAAGCATGTAGGAACTTTTGGCGATATTGGAACATTTAGTTTTTTTCCTGGCAAAAATCTTGGTGCATTTGGTGATGGTGGAGGAATAATCACAAACTCTAAAAAAATAGCTGATTACTGCTTTAGAGCGAGAGCTCATGGAGCTTTACTTAAATATGATCATAAATTTTCTGGAAGAAATTCAAGGTTAGATAGTTTACAATGTGCAATTTTAAATATTAAACTTAAAAAGTATAAAAACGTAATAAAAAAAAGAAGTAAATTTGCCAAAATTTATTTTAACGAATTAAAAAAAATAAAAACTATTTATACATTCAAAAGGTTTAAAAATAATATTTATAGTTATCACCAATTTGTAATTAGAGTAAACGATAGAAATAGACTAAAAAAATATCTATATGAAAATGGGATTGAAACAATGATACATTATCCATATATGTTAAATGAGCTTAAATTTTTTAAATATAAAAAAAAATTAAAAAACAGTTTTAAATTAGGAGATAAATTATTAAGTTTACCGATCTCTGAAGAGCATAAAATATCTGAAATAAAATATATAATAAAAACAATTAAAAATTATTATAATTGATTATGAAAAAAATTAATTTGTCTTTAGTAAACCGTCCAATTAAAATAACTCCAAAGAAATATTTGGATAAGAGAGGATATTTTCAAGAAGTTTATTTAAATAAAAAATTTGGTTTAAATATAAATTTTACAGCAATAGCAAAATCAAAAAAAAATGTAATTAGAGGATTACATTTTCAATTAAAAAATAAACAAACTAAATTAATTCATGTTATTGACGGAACAATATTAGATATTGTTATTAACCTAAGAAAAAAATCGAGGTATTTTGGAAAAGTATATAAATTTATTTTAAGAGAGGGTGATATGCTTTTTGTACCCAATTTTTATAGCCATGGTTATGAGTGCATATCTAATAAATGTACTATCCTGTACCACCTAGAAAAATACAGAGATAAAAAAAATGAGCTAGGTATTAAGTTTGATGATGTTAAAATTAAAAATAAATGGAAAACAAAAAAACCAATTTTATCAAAAAGAGATAAATTATTAATGAGTTTTAAAGAATTTCAAAAAAATTTCAAAACTCTATAACCTTTTTAAATTATTTTTTTAAAGCCAATAAAAATTTGATCGGTTTTTTTAATATTTTGATAAAAAAAATTAAATATACCAAAACTTTATTTTGATTATTGTTAATTCTAATTTTATTAAGATCAATCAAGTGATCTATATAATTTATTTTAGAGGAAAAACCTCCTTTTTCAAATTTTCCCAATATTTCATTAGACTTCGTTGCTACACCTTTCATTTTATGATTTACAATCATTTTGTAAAAAAAATCGAGATCAGCACTCAAAAATTTAGCATTATAAAAACCAACTTCTTTATGTTTAATGTTTTTTATAAAAAAACCAATTGAATGTGATGTATAAAAACCAAAACTTACTTTTATTTTCCAGGGTTTAAAACCATGCATTAATTTATACTTTTCAACACTGCCAAAAATAAAATCTATGTCTTTACTCAAAAAATATCGATTAACAGTATGTAGTGCATCCGGATAGTATATATCACCAGAATTTAAAAACCCTATAATATTTCCTTTTGCTAATTTAATACCTTTATTCATCGCATCCCATATGCCCTGGTCTGTTTCGCTAATAATTAATGATATTTTATCTTTGTATCTATTTAATATCTCGAGAGTTCCATCATCTGAATTTCCATCAATAATTATATATTCTAGATTTTTATAATTTTGCTCTAAAACACTTTTAATTGTTTTTTCAATATTGGTTTTTGAGTTTTTAACAACTGTAATAATTGATAGCTTATTTTTTTCCATTAGTAAGGTTTTTAATATATACCTCTAAATTAATTATATTGGTATAATATACAAAATGCATGTTAATTTTATATTTTTCTATTTTTTGTTTTCAACAATTTTATTATTTGCGTGCAAAAAATTTAATATACTACTTGATAAAAAATCAGAACATCACAAAAAATTTACATCATCCAAAAAGAGTTATTTAATTGGTGGCATTTTCTTTGTTATTTTTCTGAATTATTATTATCTGTCTGTAGAAAAAAATATGGTTTTA
>CACOSS010000026.1 GCA_902629955.1 uncultured Pelagibacteraceae bacterium | reverse complement strand
CTATTTTGGTTATCTTGAGAAGTATTTATTTATTGGAATTAATGAAATTGGATTAAAATTAAGTGTTCTTCATTGGATAAATGATGCCTTGATGGCTATATTTTTCTTTTTTGTTACTCTTGAAATAAAAAGAGAATTCTTACAAGGTGAACTTTCAAATTTTAAACAAGCTTTATTACCAATAATAGCTGCTGTTGGCGGGATGGTTGTGCCTGCTTTAATTTATGTAATAGTAAATTTGGGTGATCCAGAAACATTGAATGGCTGGGCTATTCCATCAGCAACTGATATTGCTTTTTCTTTAGGAGTTTTGTCTCTTCTTGGTAAAAGAGTTCCGTTATCGTTAAAAGTTTTTTTAACTGCATTGGCAATTATAGATGATCTAGGTGCAATATTAATTATAGCTATTTTTTATTCAGGAGACCTAAATATAAAATATCTATCATTGATGCTTGGTGCTTTCATAATTTTATTAATTATAAATAAATTTAATATTAAAAAATTTTTGCCATATTTAATTGTTGGTATATTTCTATGGGACTTTACTCACAACTCAGGTATACACGCAACTATTGCTGGAGTGTTGTTGGCAATGACAATTCCACATAGAGATAAAGAAAAAGATTTCTCTTTATTAATTAAAGTTGAACATGCGATAAGTCCTTACGTTGCATTTGGTATAATGCCCATATTTGCATTTGCTAACGCTGGAGTATCCTTAGAGGGATTATCATTTTCTACATTATTGAATAAAGTTCCTTTAGGTATAGTCCTTGGTTTGTTTGTTGGTAAACAATTGGGAGTTTTTGTTTTTTCTTACATATCAATTAAATTAAAAATTGCTCAAATGCCAAGTAATACAAGTTGGTATAATTTTTATGGAGTGGGTATATTGACTGGAATTGGTTTTACAATGAGTTTATTTGTAGGAAATTTAGCTTTTGCAGAAAATATGCAATATATGGATGGAGTTAAAATTGGTGTTTTAGCTGGGTCACTATTATCCACTTTAGCTGGATACTTTCTGATATTACTTACTCCAAATAAATAAATTAATTTTATGAAAAAAATTATATTTTGTATAATAGTTATAATTATGTTTTTATTTAAATCCTCAGCAATAGCTAATTACGATAAAATATTTTTTGATTTTAAAATAGAGAGTAATTCTGGTGAAATTATTGAATTAAATAAATTTAGAAATAAAATAATTTTAGTTGTTAACACTGCAAGTTATTGTGGATTTACTAATCAGTATGATGATATGCAAAAATTATGGGAAAATTATAAAGATAAAGGGTTGATCGTTTTAGGCGTACCGTCAAATTCATTTAACCAAGAAAAAGATAATAATAAAGAAATTAAAGAATTTTGTGAAGTTAATTTTAATATTAACTTCCCAATTACAACTATAACAAAGGTAAAAGGTGAGTATGCACATGAATTATTCAAATGGGCTGAAAAAAACCATGGAAAATCAGCAGTCCCAAAATGGAACTTTCATAAAATTCTGATCAACAAAAGTGGTAAAGTTGAGGAAACTTACTCTTCATTTACAAATCCTTTATCAGAAAAAATTACCTCTAAAATTGAAAGTTTACTATAATTTAAAATTCATTCCATCGTATCCTGGAACTATATTTTTTGGTAAATGTTTTTTTACTTCCTCATGATCAATATCGCTATTTATATTCGTTAGAATAGTTTTTTTTGGCTTAATCTTTTCTACTAAATTTAAAACACTTTTTAGATTAAAGTGTGATGGGTGCCAATCATATCTAAGACAATCAACAACCAAGTATTTCAAATTATAAAAATACTTTAAATCTTTATCATAAATTTTACTCACATCTGGTGCATATCCACAAATATTATTTATCATATAACAATAGCTATTAATCAAGCCGTGCTTAACTTTGATTGGCTTTATCCTGATGTTCTTAATTTGATGGAATTTTTTAAGATTATTCATTTTTAAAATTGAAGGATAATCTCTAATATTTTTAAAGCAGTAGCCAAAAGATTTAAGTAAATATCTCTTTGTTGAATTATCAGCATATATATTAATTTTCTTTTTATTTTTTAAATAAAATACTCTTAATTCATTAATACCATGTGTTTGATCAGCATGAGAATGAGTATAAAAAACCCTATCAATATTTTTAACTTTGTTTTTGAGTAGTTGAGATTTTATATCAGGTGACGTATCAATTAGTATAGAATTTCTGTTATCAGAAATTAATGCAGAACACCTCATTCTGTAATTTTTTTGGTTTTTTGGATTACAACGACCAAAATTACCGTCAATTCTAGGTATACCTAGGGAGCTACCACTACCTAAAATTGTGAATTTAATGCTCATAAAAAAATAATTTATTAAAATTTTCTGTAGTAATTTTTTCCAATTCTTCAAATTTTAAATCTCTCAAATCAGAAAGTTTTTTTAAAGTATGCTTTATAAAACTAGGTTCATTTTTTTTCCCTCTTAGAGGTACTGGTGAAAGATATGGACTATCTGTTTCTATAAGCAAATGTTCGATTGATATTGATTGAAAAGTTTTTTGTAATTCTATACTATTTTTAAAAGTTATAATTCCACTTGCAGAAAAAAAAGCACTTAATTCAGATAAACTTTTTGCAAACTGCATAGATCCAGTGAAACAATGCATAAGTATTTTTAATCTGTTTGAATAATTCTTTTTTAGAATGTCATATGTTTCATTTTCTGCACTTCTAGAGTGCACAATTAATGGAATATCTAACTCCTTTGCTGCTTCTATATGAGATTGAAAGCTTTTAATTTGAACATCTTTTTCACTGTTATTATAATAAAAATCTAATCCAGTTTCCCCTACTCCAATAATTTTTTTGTTAAACTTGATTTTTTTAATAATTTGCTCTTTAGTTACTTTGTTGTTTTTTGTCTCGTGGGGATGAATACCAAATGTTCCGAAAATAATAGGATCTCTTTGAACTAAATCAACAATATTCTTAAATCCCTCGTTATTTGTGCATATAGTAAGCATTTTTTCGATGCCAACACTTTTTGACCTTGAAATAATATTTTTCAAGTCAGAAAAAAGAGGTTCCTGGTCTAAATGACAATGTGAGTCGATCATTTGTTAAATTTATTAAATAAAATTCCAATTTTATTTATATTAGTTTCGGATGGCAAAAACTTATGATTTTGAATGGTCGCAAAATCTATTTCATTCTCTTTAATATTAAATATTTTGAGAGCTTTTAATGATGACTGAGGTATTATTGGA
Source organism: uncultured Pelagibacteraceae bacterium (assembly GCA_902629955.1). Classification (GTDB taxonomy): domain Bacteria; phylum Pseudomonadota; class Alphaproteobacteria; order Pelagibacterales; family Pelagibacteraceae; genus Pelagibacter. The sequence continues at coordinate 1,618 of CACOSS010000026.1, read as the reverse complement.
TAAAGCAGAATTGATATTTTTCTTATTATTTCTAAAGAAACATAAATTATCGTATTTAATCTATTTTTATTGCTTTTTTTATTCCAAGGTTCTTGATCGTTAAAATATTTATTTGCTCTAAATAATTGTTCTACAATAAAATTTAAATAAAAGTTTATATTTTGGTTATCTATTTTAGTTTTTAATTCATCGAACTTGCTTTTATAGATATCTAAAATTTCTAAATCTTCTTTAACAAATTCTCCAACGATTGGAATTTTCATGCCAACATTTTTTTCACAAAATGAAATTACTCTTTGGCATAAATTTCCATAGTTATTTGCTAAGTCGCTATTAATACAACTTTCTAACTTTTCATTAGAAATATTTCCATCATTTCCGAATGATACCTCTTTAAGCAAATAATATCTTAATGGATCAAGACCGTATTTATCAATTATTTCTATTGGATCTAAAATATTTCCTTTTGATTTAGACATTTTTTCATCACCAGATAAAATCCATCCATGACCATAAACTCTTTTTGGTGGTTGAATATCTGCCGCTAGAAGGAATGCAGGCCAATATATAGCATGAAACCTTAAAATATCTTTACCTATAATATGAATGTCAGCTGGCCAAAAATTTTTATACAGGTCATTTTTTTGATCTGGATAGTTTAAAGCACTTAGGTAATTAGTCAGTGCATCTAACCATACGTAAATAACATGATCGTTATTAGATGGAACTTTTATACCCCATGTAAAAGATTTTCTACTAATAGATAAATCTTTAAGACCACCTTTAACAAAGCTTATTACCTCATTTTTTCTTGTTTCTGGTAATATAAAATTTGGATTATCATCATAAAATTTTAATAATGGCTCTTGCCATTTAGACAACTTAAAAAAATAAGACTCTTCTTCAACCCATTCAACTTTTGAACCTGATAATTTACATATTTTATGACCATCCACATCTTCAATCTCATCATTATTATAAAAAGCTTCATCAGAAATAGAGTACCAACCCGAATATTTTGATAGATAAATTTCTTTTTTTTTTTCTAAAATTTTCCATAAATGTTCAACAGACTTTTTATGCCTTGTCTCCGTAGTTCTAATAAAGTCGTTATTTGAAAGATTTAAAGTTTTACTAAGATCTTTAAAGGTTTTGCTAATATCATCACAAAATTTGAGTGGATCTTTATTATTATCTTCGGCAGCACGTTGAATCTTTTGCCCGTGTTCATCTGTTCCTGTTAGAAAGAAAACATTATATCCCTGAATTCTTTTTAATCTTGCAAAAAAATCAGATACAATACTTGAATAAGCGTGGCCCATGTGAGGCCTTGCTGAAGGATAATATATAGGCGTAGTAATATAAAAATTTTTGCTCATTTAAATTTTGTTTGAAATTCAAAAAAAAGATTCCCGATATCTAAATTGAATTTTTTTGCATCTGAAACCTTTTTGAAAAAATAATTATACCAAAGATAATTATTTTCACTAAAAGAATATAAATTTTTCTCATATAAATAAATTTGAATCAATTTAAAAAGAATATAGTGGTTTTTTTTATCGTATTTATTGGTTTTAAAATTCAAGAAGTGACTTAAAAAACTTTTGTTATTTATTCT
>CACOSS010000025.1 GCA_902629955.1 uncultured Pelagibacteraceae bacterium | reverse complement strand
TAAATCAATAGATCAAAAAAATGTTGATGAAGGTCTGGATATTGAAAATTTATTCGAGGATATACTTTCAATAGAAGAAGTTCCGACTGATACTGTAAGACTAAGCGCAAAGACTATTAATCAACTATTTAAAGACACCAAATATAATTTGGATAATGTAAGAAAAAATAAAATTGTAAAACCAATTAACCTTTCACTGTTACCCTCTGAAATAAGGAATATTGAAAGTACTAAAAAAAAGAAGAGCTTATTTATTAAAATTGTTTTGCCTTTAATTCTTGAGGAAAATAACAGAATTAAAGTGGATAGAAAAAAACTTTTTAGAATCCTTAACAAAAATAGGAATTCAGAAGCTGAAAAGAAATGGTTAAATTCTAAATTTAAACAATATGGTGTTTTAAACAATGATTTATCTACTCTTAAAATTCGAATGGATATTGTGCCTGTTTCTCTTGCAATTGCACAAGCAGCAAAAGAAAGTGGATGGGGGACCTCTAGGTTTGCAATTGAAGGTAATGCACTTTTTGGTCAGTGGACATGGTCTGGAGAAGGAATAAAGCCAGCAGGTATAGACTCAGAAGAAAAACACAAAGTAATGAAATTTAAAGTTTTGAAAGCTTCAGTTAGAGCTTACCAAAGAAATTTAAATACTCATGGAAGTTATAAAGAGTTTAGATCTGAAAGAGCAAATATGAGAGACAACGATGAGGAATTAGATAGTCTAATATTGGCAGATTATTTAGATAAATATGCAGCTACAGGAAAAGAATATACAAAAATTATAAAGCAAATAATTAAACAGAATAACCTACAGGATTTTGATAGAGTAAAATTATTACCATCTAGTATTCAATTGAAAAATATTATTTAATTTTGTTTTATGGAGAATTGTAAACCAAACCATCTCCAACCATCTGTGTCATTAAGAGAACAATTTATTCTTCCTCTTCTAAAATTAAATTTATCGGAAAAATTAACAAGTAATTTGTTTTTATTAAATTTTATGTTGGTTTTTTTCCATCCCACACCTTCATCTGAAAAACAATTAATATTTTTTAAATTTTTTTGATTATCAAAGAATTCAATTTCTAAATTAGGAGGGTTATTATTCGTAATATACTTATCCTCAGGTATTATATTTTTATATTCCAAAGGTAATAGATCTATATTGAATGTAAATCTTTCTAAATCTCCGTATTTTTCATTTATTGGAAATCTTGGGAGTTCATAGGGATTTTTATTTACATCTATGACCCCTGAGTGTTGACCAAAACCATATTTAAAATGTTTTTTTATAAAAGAAGTGTGTTCAAGACTAAATTCACCGAATGGATAAGAAAAATAAATTGGATTATATCCTAAATTATTTTTAAAAATTTCTATCGATTTTAATATATCTTTTTTAAACTTATCAAACTCGAATTCTAATAAATATTCATGCGAATGAGAATGATTTCCAATAAATGCAAAATTTTCTTTTTCTATTTCTTTAATTTGTTGCCAATTCATGTATCCATTTTTTCCAACTGCCTCAGTAGAAATAAAAAGAATAAATGGAATTTTATTCTTTTTTAAATACGGCCAGGCATATTCATAGAAAGATGAAAACCCATCATCTATAGTAATTAGTATTTCTTTATTTTTTTTTTACCTTAAGAAAATTTTTATCAAAATTAATTGGGTTTAAAAAATTATATTTTTTTTCATTAATAATCCTCATATGTCTTTTAAAAATATCCATTCTTATGTTAGTTGATGGATATTTATTCTCATTAAATCTATGATACATAATTGAAAGAACTCCTTTGTCATTAGCAAAAGATTTAATTTTATTTTCCTCTGAATTTACACTAATAATTAGACAGACAAAAACTATGAAAATATTAATAATAGATGCTACTAGAGAAAAGATTTTATTAGGCCTCATATTAAATAAAAATATTTATACAGGGACTTACATTAATAGTAAAAAGAATTATGATAAATTAATAATTATAATTAAAAAATTCCTATTAAAAAATAAAACCAACTTAGAAAAAATCAAACAAATCTATGTCAATAGAGGCCCAGGCAGTTATGCTGGTATAAGAAATTCTTTGTCAATTGTTAAAGCAATACACTTATCAAAAAAAATTGATTTTTACTCATATAGCTATTCCGATTTTATTGATGAAAAAAAAATTGATAATAAACTCAATATTTTAAAAGATTTTAGAGAATTGCCCAATTTATGTAATAAATTTAATGTTAAAAAAAATTTGATTAAACCTATTTATTTAAGTTAAAATAAACTCATGTCAGATACAATAGAGGAAAAATGTGTTGCAAAAGGTGTTAAACTTACTGATCAGAGAAAAACTATTGCTAGAGTAATTTCTGAGTCAAAAAAAAACTATGGAGAGTCAGATCATCCCGATGTTGATGAATTATATAAAAGAGTATCTAAAATTGATCCAAAAATTAGTATTGCAACAATATACAGAACAGTTAAGCTTTTTGAGGAAGCAGGAATTTTAACCAAACATGACTTTAAGGGTGGAAAAGCTAGATACGAAATTAACGATGACCATAATCATTTGATAGATATTAGAACTGGAGAAATAATTGAGTTTGTCGATAATGAAATAGAAGAACTACAAAAAAAAATTGCAGAAAAATATGGATATGACTTAGTTGATCATAAACTTGAGTTATATGGTGTCAAAAAAAAAAATAATTAATGTCAAAAAAAGTATTTGTTAAAACATTTGGTTGTCAGATGAATGTTTACGACTCTAATAAAATTACTGATGCACTTAAAATTATAGGATACGAAAAATCTGAAAATTTGGATACGGCAGATTGTTTTATTTTAAATACATGCCATATAAGAGATAAAGCTAAAGAAAAAGTTTATCACGAAATTGGAAGAGTAAGAGAAGCTTTTATAAATAAACATAAACCATTAGTTATAATTGCCGGATGCGTTGCACAAGCTGAAAATACTGAAATGTTAAAGAGGGAACCTTATATTGATTTAGTTATTGGACCCCAATCATATCACAAGCTTAACGAAACTATTTTACAATTTGAAAAAAAAAAATTGAAAAGTGAAATAACAGATTTTGACACTATTGAAAAATTTAATTACCTGAGCAAAATACAAAATAAAAATAGTAAAGTTTCCTCTTTCTTAACAATACAAGAAGGATGTGATAAGTTTTGTCACTTTTGTGTTGTGCCTTATACAAGAGGACCAGAATACTCTAGACCTTTTAACCAAATAATAGATGAGGCAAAGATGTTGGTAAAAAATGGATCAAAAGAAATAATCTTGTTAGGTCAGAATGTTAATGCATATAATTACAATGAAACAAATAAAGAATTCAGACTTTCAGACTTAATTATGTCCCTTGAAAAAATCAATGATATCGAGAGAATACGTTATACCACTTCTCATCCAAGAGATATGACGAAAGATTTGTTAGAATGTTACAGAGATTCGAAAAAACTAATGCCATTTGTTCATTTACCTATTCAGTCTGGTTCCAATAAAATATTAAAATTAATGAACAGAAAACATAAAGTTGAGGAATATGTAGATACATTTAATTATTTAAAAGATATTAATGATAAAATAGAATTTTCGAGCGACTTTATTATTGGATATCCAGGAGAAGAAAAAGAGGACTTTGAAAATACAATTAAATTAATTGATAAAATTAAATTTATAAATTCGTTCTCATTTATTTTTAGTGCTAGACCTGGTACCACTGCATCAAAACTTAAACCAATTGATGAAAAAATTTCAAAAGAAAGATTAAAAATTATTCAGGAAAAATTATTTGGATATCAAAAATTCAAAAATAAATCTCTTGAAAATAAATATATAGATGTTCTGGTAGAAAACGAAATTCAAGGCCAAAATAAATTATTCGGGAGAAATGAATACATGAATTCAGTTATTTTTGAGGGTAGTAGGAATTTAATTGGAAAAATTGTTCAAATTAAAGTAACAAAAACTAACCAAAACACCTTATTTGGTGTTTTAAGTCAAAAAAAAAATTTTAAGGCAGCTTAAATTGAATAAAGCTAAAATAAATTTAAAGAGCAAATTAAAGTTTGTTTACTCTGATAACGACAGTTTAAGTGTAATATTTCAAGACAATGATTTATTGATGGGCGTTGTTGGTGAATTTAATGAAAACCTTAAAGAACTTGAGAAAATTACTGGAACAAATTTATATTTTAGAGGCAATTCTATAATTATAAAAAGTGATCAAAAGAATAATGAAACTGTAAAAAATGCAATTATTTTTCTTTCTGATCAATTTATAAATAATGGAACGATAGAGAAAAAGGATATATTATCTTCTACAAATAAATTTATGATAAGTGAAAATAGTAATACTGGTCAAAAAATTGAATATATAATTAAGACACCAAAAAAATCAGTTATTCCAAGATCCGAAAAACAAAAAAAATATGTTAGAGCCTTAAAAGAAAGTGAAATAATAATATCAACAGGTCCTGCAGGAACTGGGAAAACTTTTTTAGCTGTAGCTGTAGGATTAACCATGCTTTTAGAAAAAAAAATTGAGAGAATAATTTTATCAAGACCGGCTGTTGAGGCTGGAGAAAGACTTGGTTTTCTACCTGGAGATATGAGAGATAAAGTTGATCCGTATTTAAGACCACTTTATGATTCATTGTATGATTTATTGGATTTCGAAAAAATCCAAAAAAAAATAGAAATTGGAGATATTGAGATTGCACCACTTGCATTTATGAGAGGTAGAACTCTTAAAAATTCTTTTGCGATTTTAGATGAGGCTCAAAATGCAACAGACACACAAATAAAAATGTTTTTAACCAGAATTGGTGAAAATTCTAAAATAGTTATCAACGGTGATCCATCACAAATAGATTTACCAAATAAATTATTATCAGGATTAAATAGATCAAAAAAACTTATCGGCCACTTAGATGAAATCTCAGTGGTT
>CACOSS010000024.1 GCA_902629955.1 uncultured Pelagibacteraceae bacterium | reverse complement strand
CTAAAAGGACTTATGGAAAATTCTGCACTAAATATTCTCAAACTTATAATTCTATCAGGACTACTATCAATAGTTTATGGTTTTTTCACAGGAAAAAATATTTTAAATTCAAGTCCAGGTAATAATAAAATGCAGGAGATAGCATCAGCTATCCAAGTTGGAGCTAGAGCTTATTTAAATCGACAATACAAGACAATTGCTATTGTCGGAGTTGTTGTATTAGTTATTATTAGTTACGCATTTAGTATATCAGTTGGTTTAGGTTATTTAATAGGAGCAGCTTTGTCAGGTTTGGCTGGCTATGTAGGAATGCTAGTATCTGTGCAAGCAAATGTTAGAACTGCTGAAGCGTCAAGAAAAGGCTTATCTCAAGGCCTTTCCATAGCTTTTAGATCAGGGGCTGTTACCGGTATGTTGGTTGCAGGTTTAGCTCTTTTATCTATAGCTGTTTACTACTATTTATTATTATCATTAGGAGTTGATGAAAGAGAGATTGTAAATGCTCTTGTTGCATTAGGTTTTGGCGCATCTTTAATATCAATTTTTGCAAGACTTGGTGGTGGAATATTTACCAAAGGTGCTGATGTAGGTGCAGATTTAGTAGGTAAAGTTGAAGCTGGTATTCCAGAAGATGATCCACGTAATCCTGCTGTAATTGCTGATAACGTTGGAGATAATGTAGGTGATTGTGCTGGAATGGCTGCCGATTTGTTTGAGACATATGCAGTTACAATTGTAGCTACAATGGTTTTATCCTCAATTTTTTTTTATGGAGACTTAAATATGATGGTCTATCCATTATCAATAGGTGGTGCATGCATTATTACTTCAATCATAGGAACATATTTTGTTAAATTAGGTAAATCAAAAAATATTATGGCTGCATTATATAAAGGGTTTATAGTAACTGCAGTTACATCTTTAGTGATTTTATATCCAATAACAGATTATGTGATAGGTCTTGATAATTCGTATACCGTTTCAGACAAAACTTTTACGGGTAAGAGTTTGTATATTTGCGGTATAATTGGCTTAGCTATCACTGGATTAATAATTTGGGTTACTGAATATTATACAGGTACCAATTATAGACCAGTCAAAAGTGTAGCATCATCTTCAACAACTGGTCATGGTACAAATGTAATACAAGGTTTAGCGGTATCAATGGAAGCTACAGCGGTTCCAGCATTAATTATTGTCGGGGGCATTCTTTTAACAAATTATATTGCTGGTCTTTTTGGCATAGCAATAGCAGTCACAACAATGCTAGCTTTGGCAGGAATGGTTGTTGCGTTAGATGCATATGGTCCAGTAACGGATAATGCTGGGGGTATTGCTGAAATGTCTAATTTACCTAAAAACGTTAGAAAAACTACTGATGCATTAGATGCCGTTGGTAATACTACTAAGGCTGTGACAAAAGGTTATGCAATTGGATCAGCTGGTTTAGGAGCATTAGTTTTATTTGCAGCTTATACCGAAGATATAAAACATTTTTCAAAAGTAGCTGGTTCTCATCTTGAGGGTATCGTTGTAACATTTGATTTATCTAACCCTTTTGTAGTTGTAGGTTTGTTAGTAGGTGGAATGCTGCCTTATTTATTCGGATCAATGGGTATGCAAGCAGTTGGTAGAGCAGGTGGCGCTGTTGTTGTTGAGGTGAGAAGACAGTTTAAAAAAATTCCTGGTATAATGAAAAGAAAATCTAAACCAGATTATGGAAAATTAGTTGATTTACTTACAAAAGCTGCAATAAAAGAAATGATAGTTCCTTCATTATTGCCAGTACTATCCCCAATAGTCCTCTATTTTATAATTTTACCGATAGGTGGACAGGTTGCAGCACTATCTTCAGTCGGAGCTATGTTACTAGGTGTAATAATTACTGGTCTATTTGTAGCTATTTCAATGACAGCTGGTGGTGGAGCTTGGGACAATGCAAAAAAATATATTGAGGATGGAAATTATGGCGGCAAAGGTTCAGAAGCTCATAAAGCTGCTGTAACTGGAGACACAGTCGGAGATCCGTACAAAGATACAGCAGGTCCCGCGGTAAACCCAATGATAAAGATTACAAACATAGTTGCTTTATTACTACTTGCTGTAATAGCCGGTTAACTAAAAAATAAATTATTTATTTTTTTTTTCGTTTACCAAGTGGATCATTAATTTTTTGTCGCATACTAGATAAAAAATCATAAACAAAAGATCTTTTACCATAAACTGGATCTGTAGAATTTTCTGCAAATTTTAAATTTTTCATGTCTTTTTTAGTGTATAACTTTTTTGAGGCAAGTAGACCCATGCTGTCTAATTCTAAAACTAGAACATTATTTGCTATTAATTTTTCCTTTCCAAGATAATATATTTTTCCTGTAGATATTTTTCTTTCAATATATATCCATACATCATTATCAAATGAACTTTTAGTCGATGGTTCGCCTAAAAGCTGTAAAATATCATTTTTATTTGAGCTATTAATTGTCAATTTTTCATGTTTTTTTTCTAAAAAATGTACACCGTGATGATTAACCACTTTATTAAATGAGCAACTTAAAATAAATACAAATAATAAAATATGTAAAAAAAATTTCATGGCAAAAAAAAACTACATTAACATTTATAACAATTTGATTAAATTCACTAGAAATAAATCAATTTTTTACTATTTTACAAAAAATGACACTTTTTCTGACAGATTACTAATTTTTTTATTTCATTTAAGCTTTTTTCTTAAGGAGTATAAAAGTTCTCAAAACAAAGAAACACTTCAAGATGTGTTCGATTATATCTTTAAGGAACTAGAGATAAGCATTAGAGAGATTGGCTACGGGGATGCATCTATAAATAAAAAAATGAAAACTTATGTAAATTCTCTCTATTCTATATTGGAGAAAATTGATCAATGGGATAATCTAGACAATAACGAGAAAAAACTCATATTCCATAATTTTTTAAACTACGAGGGTGATATATCAAAATTAATTAGATATTTTGATAAATTTAGCTTATTTTTAAAAAAAAATTCTTTTAATTCTTTCGTAAAGGGTGTAATTAATCAAGAAATTTAATTATGGCTGTACCTAAACGAAAAACCTCAAAATCAAGGGCTGGTAAAAGAAGATCTCACATAAAAGTTTCTTCTAAAAATATCATCGAGGATAAAAAAAGCGGTGAATATCGTTTATCTCATCATTTAGATCTAAAAACCGGCATGTATAAAGGTAGACAAGTCTTAGACCCAAAAGAATAAATAATTTATAATTTATCAATGGATAATAAAATTACAATTGCAATTGATGCAATGGGTGGAGATGGATCTCCAAAAAAAATTATCGATGGAATAACTGAACATAATAAAAAATCTAAAAACATCCAATATCTTATTTTTGGAAATAAAGATGTTATTTTAAAATGTATACCTAAATCTTTAGATAATAACTGTTATGAAATTATTGACACAAAAAATACAGTTGAAGGAAATGATACTCCTCTTGAGGCTGCAAAAAGAGGGAAAAATACAAGCATGTGGCTTGCTATAGAAAGTGTTAAGCAAAAAAAAGCAGACATTGTAATTTCAGCAGGAAACACAGGAGCGTTATTAGTTATTTCTAAATTAAATTTAAATATGATTGAAAATATAGACAAGCCAGCTTTATCAGCCCTTTGGCCAAATAAAGTTGGTATGAGTGTAGTTCTAGATCTTGGTGCAAATATTGAATGTAACGAAAAGAACTTAATAGATTTTTCTATTATGGGCGCCTCAATATTTAAATCACTATATCCAGAGGAAAAAGCTAAAGTTGCTTTGCTAAATATTGGCTCAGAAGAAATGAAGGGAAACGAATTATTAAAAAATACTTATCAAAAAATGTTAGGAATTCAAAATTCAGATTTTGAATTCAAAGGATTTATTGAAGGAAATGAAATAATGAATGGAGAAGTTAATGTAATAGTTTCAGATGGTTTTACTGGAAACGTTGCTTTAAAAACTGCTGAAGGAACTGCAAACTTCATTACAAATGAATTAAAAAATGCGTTTAAAAATAATTTATTAGGAAAATTGTCAGGTCTTTTAAATTATATTAATTTAAAAAAATTTAAGAAAAGATTAGACCCAAGATTATACAATGGCGCAATTTTCATAGGATTAGACTCCCCAGTCGTAAAAAGCCACGGCGCAACTGATTATATTGGGTTTTCAAATTCTTTATTAGTTTGTGAAAAAATTGTTAAAGGTGATTTGATAAATAAAATCAAAAAAAATATATATAGTGAGAATTAATCAATTCAATTTATATGCAAATTGGTTTTTCCAAAAAGATTTCAGAAAATCTTTTCGATGACATATTGGATCAAATAGTCGATAATTTAATTAAATATAAAAAACTTAAAATAACAAATTTTGGTACGTTTATTATTAAGATTAAGAAAAGTAGACCAGGTTTTAATTTTAAAACCAAGGAGAAAAAAATTATATCCGAAAGAAGTGTAGTCCTTTTTAAGCCTTCAAAAGAATTTAAGAATTTTATAAATAATAATGAGTAAAAAACTTAAAAATGCCTATAAAACTATTGGAGAGGTAGCAGAATTATTAAATCTTAAAAAAAGTGAAAATGGCAAATTAAGTACTTATATCTTAAGATTCTGGGAAAAAGAATTTAAACAAATTAAACCTAAGTTATTAAACAATAGAAGAAGATATTATGATCAAAGAACAATAAATTTATTATTACGTATTAAATATTTGTTGAAAGATAAAGGTATGACTATACAAGGTGTTAAAAAAATACTTAATAATAAAGAATTTGATCTTGACGAAAGATTAAATTTACCTATAAGTAATCCGAATAGTAATTTAAAAATTCGATTAAGTAAAATTTCAAGTATTTTAAAAAACTTAAAAAAAAAGAGATAACAAATGGCAAAAAAAACACACGTAAAAGTTAGATTGGTGCCTGAAGCCAAGCCAGATAGTCCTTTTTTTTATTATGTTAAAAAACCTGCTGGTG
>CACOSS010000023.1 GCA_902629955.1 uncultured Pelagibacteraceae bacterium | reverse complement strand
AAAATCAAATATTGGTGATCTCTTATTTAAAATCTCTTTTCGAATCTCTTTATTTGTGAAATTAAAAACATTATTTATTGAAGAATTGAAACCAATTTTTTTTCTATTTAAAATAACATCATCGCAAACAATATCTTTAAATGCCTCTCTAAGTAGATATTTATTATAACCATTCTTAATTAGAAACCTTGTCGGCAATGTGTATGCAAATTCTACTAGGGTGCTATCTAAGTAAGGACTTCTATTCTCTATTGAAAAATTCATTGAGTTTAGATCATCTTCATTTAGTATTACTGGGGTAGTTTCAACATTCAATTCATTAAGCATTCTATTTCTTAATAAATCATTTGAAAAATTTACCTCTGAGAATCTGTTTTTAGACTTTCTAATTAAGAATTTATTTATTTTTGTATATTCATCAAATATATGTTCTCTTGACGAAGGATTTTTTATGTATTTATAAGGATCCTTTAAAAGCGGGTTTCTAATAAATTTTTTTGCAAACTCACTAAAAAAAAATTTTTCATTATTAAAATATTCTTTTCTTTTTTTATTTTTATATAAAACAGATAGTTGAAGAAGGAAATGATCATAATAACCTGCAAATATTTCGTCAGCAGCTGTTCCAAGTATACCTACCTTAATTTTATTTTTTTTCATTTTTTCTAACATAATGGAATGATTGTAGTAACTAATAGTAGCTACAGGTGCTTTTCGGTAATCGATTAATTTTTCCAATCTTTCAAAGGTTTTATCCCTTGTTAAATTTACAGGTATATTCTTTACCTTTAAGTCATTTGTAATTTTATGGATATTATTTCTTTCATCGTATCTAGGATCATTATCAAAAATCGAAAAAGTTTTTATATTTTTGTTGAGTATTTTTTTTGTTACAGAGGCAATAATCGAAGAGTCAATCCCGCCACTTAAACAAATTCCAACTGGCACATTTGCATTAATTGTTTTCTCAATACTATTTATAACTTTTTTCCTAGTTTCTTTTATTGCATCAATCTCAGTTATATTTTTATTTTCTAAAAATTTAAGTTTCCAATAAATTTTTATAGAAAAATTTCTACCTATTTTTGAATATGAAAATGACCTTTTAGGAAATTCTTTGATATTTTCGAAATAACTCTCATTGTATTTGTATAAAGACTTATAACCTAGATTTAAATAATTGATTAATTGATTTGAATTGATATTTATTTTTTTTTCATAAAGAGATTGAATAAATTTAGTCTCTGATCCAAAATATAATTCATTTTTAACATTAGACATGTAAAACAGAGGTTTTTCGCCAAACCTATCTCTTGAAAAAAAAAGTTTATTATTTTTAGTATTTAAAATTACAAGACTCCACATGCCCTCAAAATATTTCAAGCATTTTTCACCATACAAAATAAAAAGGCGTAAAATTACTTCGGTATCTGATGATGTAAAAACTTTAATACCAAGTTTTTTGAGTTTTTGTTTTAAATATAAATAATTATAAATCTCACCATTAAATATAATTACATATTCATTAATTTTAAATGGCTGGTTAGAATTTTTGTTTTGATTTACAATATTTAATCTTGAAGATAAGAGGTACACATTATAGCCATCACTATTTTTATAGTAAAAATAATTTTGATTATCTGGACCCCTTTTTTCCATTAAATTTAAAGTATTATTAATTAATATTTTTGGTAAATATTTTTTACCAATATATCCAGCTATTCCGCACATGTTAAGTTTTTTCTTTTACAAACGTTTCAGAGTAAGTCATTTGTTTTAATTAAACTATTTTTCAAAATTATTTTTTTTGTTTTTTTTTTAATTATTTTAAAATATTGATTTGGAGATATACCCATTCTAGGTCTCAAAAATTTTAAATCTGATATGTTTAAAGTCTCATCCTTTTGAATTGTTCCATTTGCATAAATAGATCTTCGCGTATTTATTAAATTAATTTTTTCGCTTGGTGAAATTTTCTTTTCATATTTACCTAACATAGCTTGAGTTCTAGTAACTGACTCCACGATTTGTCTCATTTCTTTTGGGTCTGCCGATAAATAATGGTCTCTGAATTTTGAGAATCTTTTATTTAATGTAAAGTGCTTTTCAATAATTTTTGCGCCTAACGTAGTAGCTATTATAGGTGCAATTATACCAATAGTGTGATCAGAATAACCAATATTGATTTTAAATTTTTTTTTTAAATAACTAATTGATTTTAAGTTTGCCTCGAAGTCTTTTGCTGGATAATCAGATATACAATGTAATAGCGTTAATTTTTTGAGTGGAAATTTATTTTTTTTTATCATTTTTATCAAATTTTGTATTTCAGAGGAATTCATAAAACCAGTTGATATTATTGTTGGTTTTCTAAATTTTAATACAGACTCAATTAATAGATAAAAATCATTATCTCCTGAAGATATTTTAAACATATCAACAAATTTTCCTAAAAAGTTTGCGCTCTCAACATCAAAAGGTGTGGAAATAAATTTTAATTTAAATTTTTTTGCTAATTTAAATAACTTAATGAATTCATTATTGCTTAATTCAAATTTTTTAAGTTGTTTAAATCTTTTTATATTCTCTTTATTTACAAGATTATTTGCACTAAAAGTTTGAAATTTAATTGCATCGACTTTACATTTTGCAGCTTCATGAACAAGTTTTCTTGCAGTTTGAAAACTTCCTTCATGATTATTACCTATTTCTGCAATAATTAAAGGTCTTTTAAGTCTATTAATCATTTAGCATTTTTTTCTCAAAAAAATTTTTATACCATTCAATATATCTTTTATATCCGCTGTCTATTGAGAAAGATGGATTATAACCTAAAAGTTTTTTTGCTTTATCTATATTTAAAGTACCTCTCTCTGGTACAAATTTTTCTTTAGCCACATAATTAACCTTTATATCCTTAAATTGACTTTTTAATACCGCAAGAAGATCATTAATTTTTCTTGCATTGCCATAAGTAATATTGAATGTTTCATTTTTCGCTTTTTTATTTTCACAACATAAAACAATTCCTTGTATAAGGTCATCTATATATGTGAAATCTAATTTATCATTTCCGTCCCCATTTATTAATATATCTTGTTTCATTAGCGCCGATTCTATAAATATTTGCCCAACTCTTCTGCTGACGCATCGCTCTCCATATAATGCTGAAGGTCTTACAATTGTATAAGGTAAATCAAAAATTTTATTATAAGATTTCAAAATAATTTCACCAGAATATTTCAAACTTCCATAAATCCCAATTGGTTTACAAATTTCATTTTCATTTACTGAATCTGATTTAAAATCTCCATAAACCATACTTGAGGACATATAAATTACATGAATCTTTTTATCTTTAGAAAAATCTAAAGTGTTTTCCAATGTTCTTAAACTGTGATCAAAAGTTGAGTGAGGATCTTTATTTGATTTGTTGGCGTGTGAAACTGCAGCTAAGTGAATAATAATATCTGGGTTAATTTTGTCATACAATTTAGAGATAGAGTGATAATTTCTTGCATCTTCAATATACAAACTTATTTTTTTTTTGTTTATTAACTCGATTCTGTTATTCAATATATTTCTATAAAGACTTTTATTTACTATAGAATTATCTGTGAAAGAGAGAAGATTGTTTACTGCTAAACTATCAACAA
The DNA here is from genome assembly GCA_902629955.1 of uncultured Pelagibacteraceae bacterium. Taxonomy (GTDB): domain Bacteria; phylum Pseudomonadota; class Alphaproteobacteria; order Pelagibacterales; family Pelagibacteraceae; genus Pelagibacter. The sequence continues at coordinate 1,884 of CACOSS010000023.1, read as the reverse complement.
TTGATACATTATAATCTTTTTTTACTAACTCCAACGCGAGATTATGGCCAATAAATCCACAACCTCCTACTAAAAGAATATTTTTATTTTTCATTGCTTATAAAGTTTAATATTTTTTTTGAGATGTAGTCTACTTGTTTGTTATTTAAAGTTGGATAAACAGGTAATGAAATATTTTTTTTTGCATAATCTATTGCATTCTTGTAACTTTTTTTTTTCAACTTATATTTATTTTTATAGTAGCTCATCTGTGGAATAATTTTTGGATAATGTATACTAAACCCAATATTAACTCTTTTTAAAAATTTGACTAATTTATCTCTATTTTTAATTAAAATTGGATAGATGAAATAAGAATTTTCTTTTGAAAAATCGAGCTGTTGAATCTGTTGATTACCTTTAAAGTTTTGGTGGTATCTTTTTGCTATTTTTTGTCTTTTCGACAAAAACTTTTTATAATACTTAAGTTGACTTAATCCTAAGCAAGATTGGAAATCCGTCATCCTGTAATTGTATCCAAGAAGTTTTACATCATATTCGCCAGGTTTTTTTCTTTCCCCAATCTCTTTATCAATTCCAAAAGCTTTAAGTTTTTTAATATTATTAAAAAAAGTTTTGTTATTTGTTATTATCATTCCTCCTTCACCAGTGGTTATTTGTTTAGTTGGATAAAAAGAAAAAGATCCAGATAATCCAAAATTTCCGACATGCTTTTTTTTGTATCTCGTGCCTAAAGCATGCGCACAATCCTCAATAATTTTAATTTTTTTCTTATTACAAAAATTTTTAATACCATCTAAATCACATGGCTTTCCATTCATATGCACTATGATTATACCTTTGGTCTTTTTAGAAATTTTTTTTTTTAAATTTTCAATTGTTAAATTACCAGTTTTTGAATCAACATCGCAAAATATTGCCTTAGCCCCTGTATATTCAATTGCATGCGAAGTCGCCGTATGTGTCATTGCTGGAACTATAACTTCATCACCTTTTGAAAATCCTGCGGCGAGACATGACAAATGAAGTCCAGCAGTACAGCTCGAAACAGTAAGAGAATACTTGGAATTTGTAAACTTTCTAAATTTCTCTTCAAATAATGTAGTATATTTTCCATGAGTAAGCCATCCGCTTTTGATTATGTCATTTATATCTTTTAAACATTTACTTGATATGATTTTTTCAGAAAATTTTATTTTCATATATATTTAATTTTTACTTTCTTTTTTATTTTAAAAGATTTATCCGCTGCAAAACATAAACTCATTAAATTAAACTGTTCTTGGTGAGACATTATATTTTGTTTTTTGCTTAAATTAAGAATAAATTCTCTAATTAATTTCTTTTTGTTATAGTTTTCAGGATAGTTATTTTTTATGTTTTTATAAATGTTATTTTTCTTTTTCGGAATAAATTTATAGGTTGCAGGCAATGAATGTATTAAAGTTTGCTTTTTACCAAATATTCTTATTTCATGAAAGTGATTATATGAACATGATAAATTAGCTGTTATTTTTGCAATAAGTTTGTTTTTAAACTCTAAGACATATATTAAAAATGATTCTTTTTTAAAAACTGAGTTCTTAGATCCAATATTATTACCAAAAGTTGTCACAGATATAGGTTTTTGACCAGTCATCCATAAAATTAAATCAAAAATATGTATTGCAGCACCAAGTGTGGATGTGTACTTTTTAACCTTAGATCGCCAACCATCTAATTTTGATTTCCTTCCCCAAAGATAATCTCCCTCAATATAATATATTTTATCTTTTTTTATAATTTTTTTGAATTTTTGAAATAATGTATTTTTTCTTAAGACTAAATTAGAAATCATTTTAATTTTTTTTCTATTTAAAATTTTCTTTATGACTTTTAATTCTT
>CACOSS010000022.1 GCA_902629955.1 uncultured Pelagibacteraceae bacterium | reverse complement strand
TAAAAATTAAAGATTGGTCAATTAAACTAAATTTTAAATTTGAGCAAAATGTTTTATTCAGCCAAATCTACAATTTAACAGGTTGTCTTACATTCTTAGATTCTAGTGTTGAAAATATCAAATTAGATATTACAAATTCCATATGTGAAGACTCTGTAAATTTTATTAGGTCTAAAGGTGTTATAGACTATATTAAAATAGATAATTCTTTGTCAGATGGCCTAGACTCTGATTTTTCTAATTTGATAATTGAGAATATGAATATTACAAACTCAAAGAATGATTGTGCAGACTTTTCATTCGGTAATTATAAAATTAATAATGCTAGGATGTCAAATTGTGGTGACAAAGCAATTTCTGTTGGTGAACAGTCAATCATGAAAGTTAATAATCTTTTTGTTGTAAAAAGTAAAACTGGTATTGCATCAAAAGATTCATCAAAAACTGAAATTTTAAAATCAGATATCTATGAAGTAAATGAGTGTTATGCTGCATATAAAAAAAAACAAGAATTTGAAGGAGGATACATTTCTGTAAATGAATCTAAATGTCTAAACAATAAAAAAAATAATTTGATTGATGGTTATTCCAAAATAATAATAAATAAAAATAATGAGCTTTAGAATAGAAAATAAATATATTCTTCAAAGAAACAAGTTCCAGGAATTTTATAAATTTTTAACAAAAAATTCTTTTACAACACTTTATCCAAAAAGAAATATTCATTCTGTGTATTTTGATAATTCAAAACTGAGTTCTTATAATGAGTCTATAGAGGGTCTAGTCCCTAGAAAAAAAATAAGAATTAGAAATTATCCAAAGCCAAAAGAAAAAAATACTTCTGAAAATTTTTTGTTTGAAATAAAAATAAATTCTGTGGAGGGAAAATATAAAATAAGCAAAAATACTATTAATACTGGGAAATATTTAAGAGAAGGATATTTCGATAATAATTATGGTTTATGTTTTCCCAATGTGGAAGTTTTATATCAAAGGGATTACTTTTCTAAAGCTGATGTAAGAATTACTCTGGATAGTGAAATTCAATATAAATTTTATCAATCAAAATTAGGTTATTCAGAAAAAAATATGGTTGTTGAGATTAAATCTAATAATCTTAATTATAATAACATTGAAGAAATTTATGGCTTGCAAAAGACAAGATTTTCAAAATATTGTGAGGCAATTGAACATGTAGGTCTAAGCAATAATTAAAAAATGCAAAAAGAACTTACAATAATAATAGTAACATTTAACAGCGATAATCATCTTTTAAATATAATAAAAAGGTTACCAAAAAATATTAAAATTTTAATAATAGAGAACTCAGATAGAAAAAAGTTTAAAAAAAAAATTGAAAAAATCAGAAAAAATGTTCAGTGCATACTAACAGGTGATAATATTGGATATGGAAGAGCAAATAATATAGGTATTAAATACGCAAAAACTGAATTTGTGTTAATACAAAATCCTGATGCCTCAGTCAGCTCTAAAGTGATTAAAAAACTATACAAAAGAATAAAACAAGATAAAAAAATTGCAGCTATTTCTTGCCAGTCAAAAGATGATAGAAATAGAATTAGCAAACATTATTATTTTAATAAATTTTCGAAACTTAATGAAAAATATAATAATTCGAGCAGCCTTATTGATGTAGATTATTTTATTGGAAGCATGTTCTTGGCAAGAAAAAAAATTTTATTAAAGGTCAATCTTTTCGATGAAAAATATTTTTTAAATTTTGAAGAAATTGATTTATTTAGGAAAATCTCAAACCTTGGTTACAGAATATGTATTGAGAAAAAACTTTTTTTTAAGCATCTAAAAGGAAGTTCAGCTAAATCATCTATAAAATTTGAAATGGATAAGAGTAGTAAATGGCATTATAGTTGGAGCCAAGTATATTTTTATAAAAAATATTATGGAATAATTTTTACATTAACTTTTTTTGTAAAAGAATTAATAATAAATTTATCAAAAATAATTTATTTTCTTTTATTTGGAAAAAAAAAAAATATTATATTAATTTATTATAGTTTGTCAGGACTCATTAATTCAATAATTGGGAAAAAATCATACTATAGACCCAAAATATGATTTTATTTTTTAATTAGAATTACTTGATTTTACGTCTAAATATTATATTACCCTAAATTGATATGCACATTTTTATAACAGGTGTTGCTGGATTTCTAGGATCAAACATTGCAGACTACTATTTAAAAAAAAAATTTAAGGTTTCTGGATGTGATACTTTAATAGGTGGTAATTTAGATTATTTAGATAAAAGAGTTAAATTTTACAAGGTGGATTGTGAAAATTTTGAAAAAATGACTAACATTCTAAAAGGTGTTGATGTTGTTCTGCATGCTGCAGCTTTAGCTCATGAGGGATTATCAAATTTTTCCCCACACTTATTCGTTAAAAATAATGTTTCTGGCTCAACATCAGTTTTTACAGCAGCAATTATCAATAAAGTTAAAAGAATTGTTTATTGCTCCTCAATGGCAAGATATGGTGATATTCAAAATCCTTTTCATGAAGATGATAGACCTAACCCAGTTGATCCCTATGGAATTTCTAAGTTAGCAGCTGAAAAACTATTAATTAACCTATGTGAAACAAATAATATTCAATATAATATTGCAGTGCCCCATAATATTATTGGACCAAAACAAAAGTATGATGATCCTTTTAGGAATGTAGTCTCAATAATGACAAATCTTATGCTTCAAAATCGTAAACCTATTATTTACGGTGATGGTGAACAAAAAAGATCCTTTTCTGACATAGATGATTGTATATTTTGCCTAGATAAACTTTTATTGGATCAGAATATTAATAAACAAATTTTAAATATTGGTCCTGATGAAAACTTTATAACAATTAATGATTTATATAAAATATTGAGTAATAAATTACAGTTTAATTTGCCTGCAGAATATCATTTGGATAGACCTAATGAAGTTAAGCATGCTAATTGTAGCTCTGAAAAAGCTAGAAAATTGCTTGGATACAAAACATCAGTTGAGTTAAAAGACTCAATACAAAAAGTAGTAGATTTTATAAAAATGGAAGGTCCAAAAAAATTTAAATATAATTACAAAATAGAGATTGATAGCGAATTAGTTCCAATTACTTGGAGAGAAAAAAAGTTTTAACTATTTTTTAAAATTGAAAGTTTTGAATTTATAATATTTTTGTATGTGTGGGATAGCAGGAATTTGTAATTTTGGCGGCAAGCCTGACCAAAATATTGTTAAATCAATGACAAAGAAATTAATCCACAGAGGACCAGACGATGAAGCATACTTTTCAAATAATCATGTAAGCTTTGGTCATACAAGATTATCAATAATAGACTTAGAAAATTCTCAGCAACCAATGATTGATCGAAATACCAAAAATATTTTGATATTTAACGGTGAAATATATAATTTTCTTGAATTAAAAAATGAACTTATCTCAGCTGGTTATAAATTTAAAACCAATGGTGATACTGAGGTTGTTTTAAAAGCATATAACAAATGGGGCAAAGATTGTTTAAATAAATTTGAAGGCATGTTTGCTTTAGCAATTTGGGACAATGATAATGAGCAATTATTCATCGCACGAGATCGTTTTGGTGAGAAACCATTATTTTATCAATTTTCTCAAAAACATGGTTTTATTTTCTCTTCTGAGATCAAATCTTTCCTTACTAATGAAACAAAAAAGGATTTAAACTTAGATTTTTCAAGTTTAAATACTTATCTATCATTAAATTATTTAACCTCTAATAAAACCTTTTTTAAAAATATACACTTACTTGAGCCTGCAAGTTATATAGTAATAAATAGAAATAACATAAGAAATGTAAAATCAATTAGATATTGGTTTTTAGAAAAATATTTTAACACTAAAACAAAAGATAGCTATAAGGATGCACAATACAAACTCAATGAATTGATAAAAAAATCTGTAGAATTAAGAATGATTAGTGATGTATCTAATGGAACCTTTTTATCTGGTGGTATTGATTCTAGCATTATATCACTACAATTAAAAAATATTGATAATCATAAAATGAAAGCTCACAACTTTTCTTTTGAAGAAAAGAAATTCGATGAGTTTAAGGATGCAAAAAAAGTAGCTGATTTTTTAGGAATAGAAATATTTAAATATAATACACCTTTGCAAAATAATTTTGTAAACGATTTTCCAAAAATAATTGATGCAATGGATCAACCAATGTCTGATACTTCATTTTTACCAACGTATTATCTATCTAAGTTTTCCTCAAAAAATTCAAAAATGATTCTTTCTGGTGATGGATCTGATGAGTTATTTTGTGGGTATAGTACCTATATGGCCGATTTTATAAAAAGATTTACCCCACCAATTCCATCAAAATATTTTTACAATTTATTGAAATTTATAAATATTTACAAAAACAATAATCTCTCAAAAGTTGGTCTAGGCTATCGGATATCTAAATTTTTATCTGCCTTTGAACATCAAAGTCTTTACGCACATGTTTTGTGGCGTGAAATATTTACATTAAAAGAAAAAACTAATCTTGTTAATGAGGAATTTAAAAAATATATTAATTATGATTTTTTACAATATTTTAAAGATCAGAGTGAATTAGTTTCAGAATTGAATTACTTAGATAAATTTATGTATATAGATTTTAAATCATGGTTACCAAATGATATTCTTTACAAAATAGATAGATCTACAATGTCAAATTCACAAGAAGCGAGAACACCTTATTTAGATAGAAATTTAGTAGAATATGTATCTTCAATGCCTGTAAACTATAAATTTAAAATGTTTAATAGAAAAAAAATATTAAAAGACACATTTAGGCACAAATTGCCTAAGACAGTTTTCACTAAAAAAAAAAGTGGTTTTAACGCTCCTATAGGAATATGGTTAATTGAAAATAAAAAAGTAAGAAATATGGCCTATGATTTGATAAACACAAATAAAATGTCACATATTTTTAATAAGGTAGAATTAAATAAAATTTGGAATAACCATCAAAAAAAAAATTTCGACGAGAGTTTTAAAATATTTAACTTAATTTGTTTTAGTCAGTGGATAGAAAATAATAACCTAAATATTAAAAAATGATTTCAATTATACTTCCTTGTTTCAATGAAGAGGGCTCCATCAAAGATTATATAAAAGCAGTTAATAATAATCTTGAAAAGTTAAAATTTGAATACGAAATTATAGTTGTCAATGATGGATCAACAGATAAAAGTGTTGAAAAAATAAATGAAACACAAGCTAAACTTATTTCTCATCCACAAAATCTTGGATATGGAGCAGCTTTAAAATCAGGAATTAAACATGCAAAGTTCGACACTATAATTATGACTGATCCCGACGGAACATATCCAGCTGATCATATACAGGAACTTATTGAAATATATTTTAATAGTGCAAAAAATTCATTAGGTCTAGATATGGTAATAGGAGCAAGAAAAGGGAAAGTTTATGATGGATCACTTTTAAAGTTTTTCATGCGTAAAGTTCTTAAATTCTTAGTTGAGTGGACGACAGGAACAAAAATTATCGACATAAATTCTGGTATGAGAATTTTTTCAAAAAAGACGATTAATTCCTTTTTACCCCAGCTTTGTAATACTTTTAGTTTTTCAACCTCTTTAACTCTAGCTTATTTTTTAACAGGTAAATTTGTAAGATATCATCCTATTAAATACCATGTCAGAGTTGGCAAAAGCCACGTAAAAATTTTTCGGGATTCTTTAAGAACTCTGCAATATATTATTGAAGCTATAATTTATTATAATCCTCTTAAATTGACGCTTTTAATATCTTTATTTTTCTTTTTAATCAGCATTCTTTTAAGTGTTTTATTTTTGATAAAAAAATCAACATTCGTCCTTATTTTAGTATGTTTATCAATTTTGATCGCTTGCATCTCTATTTTTTTTGGTTTTCTAATGGATCTCTTAAGGCAGACATTTAATAAAACAAAATAGTTTAATGAAAATTTCAAAATATAGACTCATTGTTTTAATATCCATAATAATTTTAGTGCAAATTACTTTAATTTCTCATAGAAATTCCTTTTCATTTTATTATCTGTTAAAATTTTATCAAAATGAAATTGGAATTAAAAATGGCATTAAAAATAAAAAAATTTTGGATATAATTTTTTTAATTAAAAAAAATAATTTGGAAGAATTCAGTATATCCAAAGAATTATTGATAGATAACTTACATAAACAACCGAAAATTCACCAAAAAATTTTCCAAAGAGTTATCGA
>CACOSS010000021.1 GCA_902629955.1 uncultured Pelagibacteraceae bacterium | reverse complement strand
TAGCCTTGATAATATAGTAGATGTTGATGAATTCAAACTTATTGATCTTATTAAAATTGATACTGAAGGATATGATTTTCATGTAATAAAAGGTTTGGGAAAACTTATACAAAAAGTAAAATTTATTTATTTTGAGCATCATTTCCACGATATGTTAAAGAAAGATTATAAATATTCTGATGTGGATTATTTTTTGAAAAAGAATAACTTTAAAAAAGTTTTTAAAACAAAAATGTTCTTTAGAAAAACGTTCGAATATATATATAGTAATAACAAATTGGACAAATGACAAATTTAACACTTTTAATACCCACTAAAAAAGAAGCAGAATCTCTTCCTATATTTTTAAGAGAAATTGAAAATTTAGAATATAAAAAATTAATTGTTTTACAAAAGGAGGATATCGAAACAAAGAATGCTATAAAAAATTTCAAAAATATTGAAATATTAGAACAACAAAATAACGGTTATGGGAATGCATTAATTGAAGGTATTAACAAAACAAATACCGAATTTTGTTGTATAATAAATGCAGATGGATCAATGGATCCTAAATATTTAAAAGAAATGATAAATGAATGCCAAAAAAGAGATCTTGTTTTTGGATCTAGGTATCAAAAACCCGGAGGAGGTAGCGATGATGACGATATAATAACTTTAATAGGAAATTATTTTTTTACACTTTTAGGAAACCTTCTTTATAATTTAAAAATTACTGATATATTATATACTTATATTCTAGGTAAAACTTCTTCATTTCAAAAGCTAAATTTGAAAAATTCAGATTTTAGAATATGTGTAGAGCTTCCGATAAAAGCAAAATTTCATAAAATGAATTTAATTTGTTTGCCATCTTATGAGAGGGAAAGAATTGGTGGAAAAAAAAAAGTTAATGCTTTAAAAGATGGATTGCTTATACTTATTGAAATTACAAAGTATTTTTTTAATAGAAAAGTTAACTAATTTATAAATGAAAAAAAAAGCATTAATATTTGGAGTTACAGGTCAAGATGGGTCATATTTAGCTGAACTTTTGATTAAAAAAAAATATATTGTACATGGTGTTAAAAGAAGATCCTCATCAATTAATACTGGACGAATAGACCATATTTATCAAGACCCACATGTTAAAAGTAGAAGATTTATTCTTCATTATGGAGATATTACAGACTCACTTTCAGTAGCAAGACTAATAAAACAAATAAAACCAGATGAAATATATAATTTAGCGGCTCAATCACATGTTCAAGTTTCCTTCGAGTCCCCAGAATATACTGCTAATGCTGACGCACTTGGTGCTTTGAGAATTTTAGAAGCCATAAGGTTTAATAATTTAGAAAAAAAAACAAAATTTTATCAGGCGGGTACCTCGGAATTATATGGATTGAATGAAAAAATTCCTCAAAATGAAAAAACTCTTTTTCATCCTGCAAGTCCTTATGGTGTAGCAAAGCTTTATGCTCACTGGATAACCATTAATTACAGACAGGCCTACGGTATTTTTGCATCTAATGGAATTTTATTTAATCATGAAAGCCCTAGACGAGGTGAAACATTTGTTACACAAAAAATAGTGCAGGCAATGTGTAAAATTAAAAATAGGAAACAAGAAATATTATATCTTGGTAATTTATATGCAAAAAGAGATTGGGGCCATGCTAGAGATTTTGTAAAAGCTATGTGGCTTATTTTGCAACAAAATAAACCAGATGATTTTGTTATTGCGACAGGTAAACAAACAACTGTTAAAAATTTTGTTAATTTAGTTGCTAAATACTTAGAAATAAAAATTAAATGGATTGGGAAAGGAATTAAAGAGAGAGCAATCGATAAAAATGGGAAAATAATTGTTGCTTGTGATAGAGCTTATTATAGGCCATTAGAAGTAAATAATTTATTAGGTGATGCAAAAAAAGCTAAAAGATTACTCAAATGGAACCCTGAAGTAAAATTAAACGAGCTAGTAGCTGACATGGTTAGAACTGAGCAAGGTAAAAGTTCATACTAAATTTATGAAAATTTTTTTAGCAGGACATAAAGGTTTAGTGGGGTCTGCAATTTTAAGAAAGCTGATTGAAAAAAAATATAAAAATATAATTACAGCAGATAGAAAAAAACTTGATTTACTAAATCAGAAAAAAGTTTTTGATTTTTTAAAGAAAAAAAAACCTGATTTAGTAATAATTGCTGCTGCAAAAGTTGGTGGAATTTATCATAATAATAAAGATAGCGCGGATTTTATATACGAAAATTTACAAATTCAAAACAACCTTATTCATGGAAGTTTTAAAAGCAAAGTAAAAAAATTAATTTTTTTGGGATCTAGTTGTATTTATCCAAAACTTTCAAAACAACCGATTAAAGAGAAGTATTTATTATCTGGAAAGCTTGAAGAGACGAATTCTCATTATGCGACTGCTAAAATTGCAGGTTTAAAAATGTGTGAAGCTTACAACAAGCAATATAATACAAATTATATTTGTCTTATGCCAACTAATACTTATGGACCAAACGATAATTATCATAATTTAAATTCTCATTTTTTTCCTGCTCTAATTAAAAAAGCACATGATTGTAAAATGAAAAATAAAAAAACCCTTACAGTTTGGGGAACTGGTAAACCATTAAGAGAAGTAATTTTTGTAGATGATATAGCAGATGCTTGTATATATTTTATGAAAAAAGATACTAAAAATTTTTTAATTAATATTGGAACAGGAAAAGAAAAAAGTATCAAAGAATATGTAAGTTTTATTGTTAAAAAACTCAATTTAAATGTCAAGATTAAGTACGACAAATCAAAACCAGATGGAGTTCCAAGAAAAGTTTTAGATATTTCATTGGCAAAAAAATATGGTTGGGAACCCAAATTTTCTTTGGAAGAAGGTTTTGATATTACCTATAAAGACTACCTGAAAAATAAAAAATTATATAGATAAAAAGTTTTTTATTTATACACAGCCTAAAAATTTATGGAAACAGGATATAAATTTTAAAAGGATATGACTAAAAGCTCTAAAGGAAAGTTACCTTGGTAATACAAATTTAAAGTACTAAATTGAATAATTCAGATAAAATAACGAATAAATTATAATTGCTTTTTTATTTTTTTTTTATATAAGTTCAGTGCCTGGTGATTATTGCGAAGGTGTAATACCCGATCCCATTCCGAACTCGGAAGTCAAGCCCTTCAGCGCCGATGGTACTTTGTCTTAAGGCACGGGAGAGTAGGACATTGCCAGGCTTTTTTATTTATATGAAAGTTAAAAGTTCTTTAAAGTCACTGAAATTAAGAGATCTTAACTCGAAGTTAGTTAGAAGAAGAGGAAGAGTCTATATAATAAATAAAAAAAATCCCAAGTTTAAAGCTAGACAAAAATAATCTTAAAGTAATATGATAATAGGATCAATTTCAGAAAATAGAGATATTGAAAAGAGGGTTTCTATTACGCCAGATATATCCAAAAAATATATTTCAAACGGATTTAAAGTAAAAATTGAAAAAGGTATTGCAGATCATCTGGGAATAAAAGACGAAGATTTTATAAAAGAAGGTTGTGAATTAGGCTTAAAAGAAAATATTTTAAAGGATGCCGATCTATTATTACAAATGAATTTACCACCCGAAGAAAATTTAAAAATAGTTAAAGATAAAAATATTCTGATTGGAAACTTTAATTTAAAAAATAATCAAGATATTATTAATAAATATAAAAATAAAATTTCAATTTTTTCATTGGATCAATTACCAAGAATTACACGAGCTCAATCAATGGATATTCTATCCTCACAAGCAAACTTAGCAGGATATAAAGCCGTGGTAGATTCTTTCTCATTATTTAAAAAAGCTATTCCAATGATGATGACAGCTGCAGGCACTATACCTGCTGCTAAAGTTCTTGTCGTTGGTGCAGGAGTTGCCGGTTTACAGGCCATAGCAACAGCAAAACGAATGGGTGCAATTGTTTTTGCTACCGATGTTAGATTAGCATCCAAAGAGCAAGTGGAGAGTTTAGGAGGTAAATTTTTAGTTGTTGAAGGAGCTGAAAATTTAGAAACTGAAGGAGGTTATGCAAAAGAAGCTTCAGAAGAATTTAAAAAAAAACAAGAGCAATTAATTTTAGAAACTTTAAAAAAAATAGACGTTGTTATTTGTACAGCGCTTATACCAGGAAAAAAAGCACCTAGGATTATAAATGAGCAAATGATAGAAAATATGCAGCCGGGATCTGTTATTTACGACTTAGCAGCATCCCAAGGTGGAAATGCGGCTTACACTAAATCTGATGAAATAGTTGAAAAAAACGGAGTAATGATTGTTGGCGAAAGTGTAATACTTAATAAACTACCTATATCAGCATCAAACTTGTACGCGAAAAATTTATTTAATTTTGTTTTAAATCTTTACGATAAAAAAAATAATAATATTAATATTAATATGGAAGATGAAATAATATCAAATACATTGGTGAAATAATATGGAAATAGATCCCTTTATTTTTAGATTAAGCATTTTTATTCTGGCAATTTTTGTTGGTTATTATGTTGTTTGGAGCGTCACTCCATCTCTACATACACCTTTGATGTCAGTTACAAATGCAATATCCTCTGTAATAATCGTTGGAGCAATAGTTGCGGCTTTAGCAGGTGATAATGTTAAGATTTTTGGCACAGCAAACGTATTTGGATTTTTAGCAATAGTTCTTGCAGCTGTAAATATTTTTGGTGGTTTTTTGGTAACTCACAGAATGTTAGCTATGTATAAAAAAAAAAAGAAAGATAAATAAAAATGTCTGCAAATCTATTAGCTGTATTTTATTTAATATCTGGTGTTCTTTTTATTCTAGCATTAAGGGGTCTTTCTTCACCTGAAACATCTCGTCAAGGAAATTTTTTTGGTATTATAGGTATGGCTATTGCTATAGGCGTTACTATAATTTCAACAGGTAATTTTTCAACTGGTTTCGTATATTTACTAATTTTTTTAATAGTTGGTGGATCAATAGGTGCTTACATTGCTTTTAAAATACCTATGACTGCGATGCCTGAACTCGTAGCTGGGTTCCACAGTTTGGTAGGGCTTGCTGCTGTTTTTGTTGCGATTTCTGCATTTTTAAATCCAGAGGTTTTTAATCTTGGTTTCCCAGGAAAAATAAAAATTGCAAGCTTAATTGAAATGTCTTTAGGAGCTGCTATAGGTGCAATAACCTTTACTGGTTCAATAATTGCTTTTTTAAAGTTAAGAGGCTTAATGTCAGGTTCTCCAATAACATTTATTGGACAACATTTTTTAAACCTAGCGTTAGGAATTTTAATTCTGTGTATAGTTTTTTTTCTTTGTAATACTCAACAAGAATATTTATTTTGGTCGTTAATCGCAATTGCATTTCTTGTTGGTGTGCTTTTGATTATTCCAATAGGTGGTGCTGATATGCCAGTAGTTATATCGATGCTAAACTCCTATTCTGGATGGGCAGCCGCAGGAATTGGTTTCACGTTAGAAAATAGTGCATTAATCATTACAGGTGCACTAGTAGGCTCTTCTGGAGCAATTTTGTCATATATAATGTGTAAAGGCATGAATAGATCTTTTTTCAATGTAATTCTTGGGGGATGGGGAGCTAGTGAAGAAAGTTCCAAATCTTCCTCAAAAGAACAAAAGCCAGTTAAAAACGGTAATGCAGATGATGCAGCTTTTTTGATGAAAAATGCATCTTCAGTAATAATTGTTCCTGGATATGGAATGGCTGTAGCACAAGCTCAGCACGCTTTAAGAGAAATGGTTGACTCGTTAAAAAAAAATGGGGTTAAAGTGTCTTACGCAATACACCCAGTAGCAGGAAGGATGCCCGGACATATGAATGTGTTACTTGCAGAAGCAAATGTTCCTTATGATGAAGTTTTTGAATTAGAGGATATCAACAACGATTTTGCTAATTGTGATGTTGCTTATGTTATTGGAGCAAATGATGTAACCAATCCAGTGGCTAAAACTGATCCACAAAGCCCTATTTATGGAATGCCAATTTTAGATGTAGAAAAATCAAAATCAGTGTTATTTGTTAAGAGAAGTCTGTCACCAGGATATGCGGGAATAGATAATGATTTATTTTATAGGGAAAATACCTTAATGTTATTTGCTGACGCGAAAAAAATGACTGAAGATATAACTAAAAGCCTATAAGGAAAACTTTTGAGCACAAAAATATTTTGTGATATCGCTGATATTAAAACAATTAAAAAATTCACTAAAAAAAAAAATAGTTAAAGGTTTTACAACAAATCCTTCTTTAATTAGAAAAGCAGGTGCTAAAAACTATTTAAATTATTGTAGAAAAATATTACAAGCGTCTAATAGCAAGCCTGTCTCTTTAGAAGTATTTGCCGACAATTATTCTGAAATGAAACAACAAGCTTTAAAATTAGATAAATTAGGAAAAAAATGTTTACGTAAAAATTCCAATTTGTAACTCAAAAGGGATTTTTACTGGAAAAATTATTAATTTTCTGTCAAACAAAAAAGTTAAAATTAATGTCACAGCAGTTTATACAGCCAAACAAACAAAGAGTATTTTAAAAGTTATAAATAAAAATTCAAAAGTTATAATTTCAATTTTTGTTGGAAGAGCAAGTGATGCAGGAAAAGATCCACTTCCAGAATTAATTAAAAGTATTACGCTAGCAAAAAAATTTAAAAATGTTAAAATTCTATGGGCAAGTGTTAGAGAGCCTTACAACTATTTATATGCAAAAAAAATAGGTTCCCATATAATTACCGTTCCACCTAATATTATTGAAAAAATCGAGAATTTTGGAAAATCTTACAATAGATTAACTTTAGAAACTGTGAAGGCTTTTTTGGTTGATAGTAAGAAATCAAAATTTAAAATTTAATGAAAATATTTAATTATCCCTTATCATTCAATTTTATCAAATATACATATTTATCTTTTAAAAAAAAACTTTCTCTGATTAGATTAACCCATAATTATTTTTTAAAAACGATTAGTATAAAAGGTAAAACAATTGATCTGGGAGCTGGAGATGGATCAAATTTGACATATTATGATTTTATCAATTGTGACGAGTCTAAAATAGAAAAAGCTGATTTTTACAAAGATGCTGAAAACAAAATTGATTTAGAAAGCAAAATTACAATAGACGATCATGAATATGATAATGTTATTTTATTTAATACAATAGAGCATATTGAAAATTATAAAAATCTAATATCTGAATGTTACAGAATTTTAAAAAATAAAGGAAATCTTGAGCTATTTGTGCCATTTCTAGTTTTACATCATCCCGATCCAAAAGATATATTTAGACCAACTCATTATTATTTAGAAAAACTTTTAAAAGAGAAAGGATTTAAAGTTGAAATTACCTTAATCGGTGTTGGACCTTTTTTTGCGTCTTACCAAAATATATTTAGATATTTTAAATTTCCATTTTTACAAACAATATTTTTTATTTTTTTTGATATTCTCAATAGAATAATTAGGATTTTTTCTAAAGACTTTTCTAATTATTATTGTGGAATTCATGCTTCATGTATTAAGAAATAATTTGGAAAAAATTTTATGAATTCAGCTATAGTGGTACTCAATTGGAATGATTGGAGAAATACAATTGATTGTTTGGAAAGTATTTATCAAAATGACGGAAATTTTGATGTTTTTTTGATTGATAATGGGTCAAATCTTCAAAATATACTTAAAATATTAAGTTGGTACAGAGGCCAGATAATATCAAATAGAACTTTTATAAAACCGGGACACAAAAAACGTGGTGAATTTGTATTTATGAATCATAAAAATAATATTTTTGATATAAAAAAAAATAATAGAAATTTATATATATTTAGAAATAAAGATAATCTTGGTTTAACTGCAGGCTTAAATCTAGCATATAATTTTTTAATAAGAAATAATTACAACCAAATACTTAGAATAGACAACGATTTTATAATTCAAAAAAATTATTTTAAAAGAATTTCTAGCGCCATTAAATCAAAAGATATTGCAAGCGCATCACCAAAAATAATGCACGCATATATTAAGAAAAGTGTATGGTTTAAAGGATTCAAGATGAGATGGTCTTATTTGAAATTTCAAAGGACTATGAATTTAAAAAAGAAAAGATATTTTGATAATGAAAATCTTAGCAAGGTAGTTGATACAGATGTAATAAGTGGATGTTGCTCAATATATAAAACAAATGTTTTAAAAAAATCAGGTCTTGGAGATGAAGATTTTTTTTATGGACCAGAGGATATTGAACTGTCATATCGACTTAAAAAATACGGTAGACTTATTTGTGATCAAAAAATTAAAACTTTTCACAAAATAGGAAGAAGCTCTGTGGTGGCAAATCGTCTTGATAGAACATTTCAATCGACTTATGGTTTTTTAATTTTAATAAAAAAAATAGGAACTTTCTCGGATAAGTTAATAGGGTACTCTTATTTTATTTTAAGAGGTTTTTTATATTTTTTAATTGAAAATGATAGAAATAAAAAAAAGGGTTATAAAAAAGCATTAATCAAATTTTTCATTAAAAAATGAAAGACAAAAATTTTATTAATAGAAATAATATTTATTTATTATTAATTTTATATCTTTCTCTTTTACTAGGTTTTTACTTTGGCGAAAATCTTAATTATGGAGCCAAACCAGATTGGTATTATACAAATTTTCCAGCTATAAAAGATTTTTCTGAAAACTTAAGCAAAACCCTTTTTAATTATGATAAATATAATCACAGACATTCTCCCATATATTTAATTTTCTTAAGCCTTTTTTCAAAAATTGGTATAAATTTTGATTTAATAAGATTTATTCACCTAAATATAAGTACTTATCTCATATATATATTTTTTAAGTGTCTGTGTTTAAAGTTTAAAAAAATAGATAAAAACATTTTGTTCTTGCTATCTATCTCAATATTTTTATCACCAACATTTAGATCTCTAGCAATTTGGCCTGACACACGAATTATAGGTTTAATATTTTTTACTTTATCTATTTATGAATTTTTAAAATTTAATAACTCGAAAAATATATATTTTTTTTATAAAAATATTATTTATGTTGTAGCTTCTTCCTATATAAGCCCGAATTTTTCAGTTTTTATCATTTTTTATTATTTGTTTTTTCTCAAGTATGTGGAAATTAAACATATTTTTTTAAGCATTGTATTATCCTCATTATTAAGTTTGCCTGCATTATATTACTTATTCGTTTTAGATATAAATTTTTTACTAGGACAAACACCAGGTGCTAATATTAATGAGACTGTTGGTTTAGATTTTAATATTTCAAATAAAATATTAATTATAAGTACAATAATTTTCTTTCATCTAATTCCCTTTATGTTTGACAAGAAATTTTTAAACGAATTTATTATATCAATTAAAAAAAATTTTTTTTTCATTTTAACTTTTTTAATAATAAATTTATATTTTTTTGATTATTTACAAATATTTACAGGAGGTGGATTTTTTTTTCATTTATCTTTATT
>CACOSS010000020.1 GCA_902629955.1 uncultured Pelagibacteraceae bacterium | reverse complement strand
AATCTTATATAAAAATTTTAAGGAAAAATTTCCCCAAAGACTTTAGCCTTAAAGGTATAAAGATTGCAATAGATTGTGCAAATGGCGCAGGATATAAATCTGCACCAAAATTGCTGAGATCATTGGGAGCCAAAGTTCATGCTATTGGTGTTTCGCCAAATGGATATAATATTAATGAAAAATGTGGTTCAACTTTCCCAAAAAAAATTAAAAAACTTGTTTCAAAAAAAAAGGTTGATCTAGGAATATCTCTAGATGGTGATGCAGATAGAATAATTATTTGTGATGAAAATGCTAGGATTATTGATGGAGATCAGATTATTGCTATGCTAGCTAGCAGATGGAAAAGAAAAAAAATATTGAGAGGTGGTGTAGTAGGTACATTAATGTCAAATTTTGGTTTAGAAATTTTTTTTAAGAAAAATAATATAAAATTTTTAAGAGCTAATGTCGGGGATAGATTTGTAAAAGAAAAAATGCAAAAAAGAAAATTTAATCTTGGTGGAGAGCAGTCTGGACATATAATATTAGGTAAATTTGCCACAACGGGAGATGGTTTACTAGTTGCGCTTGAAATTCTCTTTTCTATGAGAAAAGGCGAAAAAGCAAGCAATTTATTTAATAACTTTATTCCTATACCTCAAGTTTTAGAGAACATTACAAGTAAAGATAAAAATAAAATAAATTCACCAAAATGTAAAAAAGCAATTAATAGATCAATAAAGTTATTAAAAAAAAGTGGAAGAATATTAGTAAGAAAGTCTGGAACAGAACCTAAGATTAGGATTATGGTCGAAACAAATAATAAAGAGCTTTTATTAAAATGTATTAATATTGTAAAAAGGTCATTGGTCAATTGAAAATAAAATCAAAATTACTAATTATTGCTGGATCTGACTCATCTGGTGGTGCCGGAATTCAAGCAGATATAAAAACTGTGACTTCATTAGGTTCATATGCAATGACTGCCATCACTGCAATTACCGCTCAAAATACTACTGGAGTATCTTCTATTATACAAATTCCTAGCAAAGAAATCTCAAAACAAATTGAATTCACTTCAATAGACATTAAGCCCGATGCAATTAAAATTGGAATGTTACATTCAGCAGATGTGATAGATTCAGTTATTAAATCTTTAAAAAAAATAAAAGTAAAAAAAATTATTTTAGATCCAGTTATGGTTACTACCAGTGGAGTTAAATTAATTAATCAAAAAGCTATTATTAAAATGAGAAATCATCTCATTAAAAAAGTTGAATTAATAACACCAAATATTCCAGAGGCAGAGATACTTACTAATATAAAAATTTTATCAGTTAAAGATATGATTTATGCTGCAGAAAAGCTTATTGATATGGGTGCAAAAAATGTTCTTTTAAAAGGGGGACATTTAAAAAGAAAAAGAATAACTGACATATTTATAAATAAAAAAGAGATTAAAATGTTTAATAATAAAAAAATTTCTACAAAAAATTTACATGGAACAGGTTGCTCATTATCTAGTGCAATTGCAACATATTTTTCGTGTGGAAAAACGCTAAAGAGATCTTGTGAATTAGCGATTAATTATGTTAACCATTCTATTAAAAGTAGTCCCAACTATGGAAAAGGAAATGGACCTATAAATCATTTAACAAGTTTTAAATTAAAAACAAAATATTTATGAGAAATGTAGCAGTAATTGGATCTCAATGGGGAGATGAAGGTAAAGGAAAGATAGTTGATTGGCTTTCAAGTGAAGCTGATGTTGTTGTAAGATTTCAAGGTGGTCATAACGCTGGACATACTTTAGTTATCGATGGAATTACATATAAACTAAGATTACTTCCATCAGGAATAGTAAGAAAAAATAAAATTTCAATAATTGGAAATGGAGTTGTAATAGATCCTTGGGCATTTCTTGATGAGATAGACGAGATAAAATCTAAAGGCGTTAAAGTTGGCTTGGATAATCTAATTATTTCTGAGTCTGCAAATCTAATTTTACCTTTTCATAAAGAAATGGATGAAATTAGAGAAGATGCTGCTGGTAAAGCAAAAATAGGAACTACCAGAAGAGGAATTGGCCCTGCATATGAGGACAAAATTGGAAGAAGATCAATAAGAGTAATGGACCTTATTTCAGAAAAGAATCTTAGTCAAAGGCTTGAAACAGTACTTTTACATCATAACGCAATAAGAAAAGGTCTGGGTAAAAATATTTTTAAAAAAGATAAGCTTAAAGAAGATTTATTAAAAATTGCGCCAGAAATTTTGAAGTTTTCACAACCAGTATGGAAAAAAATTTATGAATTCAAGAAACAGAGCAAAAAGATATTATTTGAAGGAGCTCAGGGAATTTTATTAGATGTAGATCATGGAACATATCCTTTTGTAACTTCATCCAATACTGTAGCCTCTGCAGCAGCAACCGGTTCCGGCTGTGGACCAAATTCTATTAATTATGTTTTAGGAATAACAAAAGCTTATACAACTAGAGTGGGCGAAGGACCGTTTCCAACTGAATTAAAAGATGATATTGGAGAGAAACTTGGAACAAGGGGAAAAGAATTTGGAACGGTGACCAGTCGAAAAAGACGATGTGGATGGTTTGATGGTGTTTTGGTACGTCAGACCATAAAAATCTCTGGAATTGATGGAATTGCTCTAACAAAACTAGATGTTTTAGACGAACTCGATGAAATAAAAATGTGTATTGCTTATGAAATTAATGGAAAAAAGATAGACTACCTTCCTGCAGCAGTTGAAGATCAATTAAAAGTAAAACCAATTTATAAATCTTTCAAAGGATGGAAATCCGAAACAAAAGGAATTAAAAAATTTGATGATTTACCTCAAAATGCAAAAATTTATATTAAAGAGTTAGAAAAATTTATAGAGACTAAAGTTTCGAGTATATCTACAAGTCCAGAGAGAAACGACACTATTTTAATCGTAGACCCTTTTAAAAGTTAATTAACTGGCAAAAGATTATTTGATTTCGCAGAGTTTAGCATATGTTTCTGCAATTTTTCAAAAGCTTTATTTTCAATTTGCCGAATTCTTTCTCTGCTGATTTTAAATTTTTTACTAAGATCTTCTAGAGTTTCTTGTTCTTCGCTCAGTCTTCTTGCGTACAAAATTTTTCTCTCTCTATCATTTAATATTTTAATAGAATCTTGCAAAAGATTTTTTCTTTGTTCCATTTCTTCTTGTTGAGCAAATTTAACTTCTTGATCCATATCATTGTCTACTATCCAATCTTGCCATTCATCTCCATCCTCTCCTATTGGAGCATTTAAAGAATGTTCACGACCTGACAATCTTCTGTTCATTGAAACTACTTCATTTTCTGTAACATTTAATTTTTTAGCAATATCCTTCACATGTTCATCTCTTAAATCACCTTCAGTTCTAGGTGCAATTTGATTTTTTAATTTTTTAAGATTAAAAAATAATTTTTTTTGGGCAGTTGTAGTTCCAATTTTTACCAAGCTCCATGATCTTAGAATGTATTCTTGTATAGATGCCTTAATCCACCACATTGCATATGTGGCTAACCTAAAACCTTTTTCTGGCTCAAATTTTTTGACAGCCTGCATAAGTCCGACGTTTCCTTCAGATATAATTTCATTTAATGGCAAACCATAACCTTTGTAACCCATCGCAATCTTAGCAACTAGCCTTAAATGGCTTGTAACTAATTTCTCAGCTGATTTTATATTTCCAGTAGATTTCCAATTTTTTGCCAACATATATTCCTCTTCGGCATCCAGCATTGGAAATTTTTTTATTTGATCTAAATACGCGGCAAGACCACCTTCATTAGATAGTACAGGAAATTTCATAGATGTTGAGCTCATAGCAGTATTTATTTAATAAAATTTTCTAATTTTACAATGATTTTATTTGCAAGCATTTTTAAGCTTTTTAACCACTATTTCTAAATCTTTAGGTAAATTTGAATTAAACTCTAATTCTTTTCCTGTCTTTGGGTGAACAAACCCAACACTTTTTGCATGTAAAAATTGTCTATCTAATTTAATTAATGTTTTTTCAAGATCTTCATCTATATTTTTAATTCTTTTAAACCTTTTTTTATATTTTTTATCACCCAAAATATTATTTCCCTTGTAAGACATATGTACTCTTATCTGATGAGTTCGACCCGTTTCAAGTTTACATTCAACCAAGCTAAATGTTGGAATTTTTTTGTTTTCAAAAACATTTAAAGTTTTATAATTTGTTATAGCTTTTTTACCCTTTGAAAAACTTACTTCCATTAATTGTCTGTTCCTAGAACTTCTTTTAATAAAAGTTTCAATTTTACCTTTTTGAGGTCTTAGTTTTCCCCATATCAAAGTTTGGTAAATTCTTTTAATTGTATGTTTATTAAATTGATTTGATAAGTTTTCATGTGAACTGTTATTTTTTGCAATTAATATTAATCCCGAGGTATCTTTATCTAATCTATGCACAATTCCAGGTCTCAACTCATCACCTATATTTGAGAGTTTTTTGTTATAATTTATCAGCGCGTTTACAATTGTATTATCATAGTTGCCAGCACCTGGATGAATTGATATTCCTGCACTCTTGTTAACTACTAACAGGTCTTCATCCTCAAAAATAATGTCTAATTTATATTTATAAGGTTTTAAAGATAATTGTTTAGGCTCTGGTATTTCTAAATCTAATAGATCACCAATTATTATTTTTTTTGATGGGTCTTTAATAACTTGTTTATTTATTTTTAATCTAGAATTAATAATTAAATTTTTTACTCTTGTTCTACTTAAAGTAGGCTCTTTCCTTGAAATAAATTGATCTACTCTTTGATTATTATCTTCATCTTCAACAATTAAGTTAATGATATTTTTCATAGATTATAATATTAATACTATATGCGCTTGTAGCTCAACTGGATAGAGCGCCAGATTTCGGCTCTGGAGGTTCAGGGTTCGACTCCTTGCAGGCGCACCAAGTTATTCACCTATATTTATTAAAGATCCTTTCTTTCTTGCTTGACTAAAGGAGTAATAAAATAAAGTTATTCCTATAAACAAATAAATTCCGTTTAATATAAAAGCGTTTTTGATATTTGAATAATTAACAACCTGATTAACAAGAATTGATCTTGCTTCTTCAAAAATATAAACAAGAGGAAGTCCTCTTGCAACATCTTGAAAAAAATCAGGTAAAATCTCAATTGGGTAATAAATGCATCCAAGAGGTGCAAGTAAAAATAAAGATGACCAAGCAATATTTTCAAAAGCTGGCCCATATCTTAGTAGTCCAGACGAAACAAAGAGTCCTAAAGTGATTCCAAAAATGTATAAACTTAGAAATAAAAAAAATAATGGAATTCCTAAATTTAAAATAGATATACCAAATAATGGACTTGTGATTAGTATTGCAGGAACTAAACCGATTAATGTTCTAATTAATGCAGTACAAACTAACGCAGTGATGATTTCACTTATACGCATTGGAGCAATAAACAAATTTGTAAAGTTTCTACTCCAGATCTCTTCTAAAAATAACATATTAAAACTGATACTCGATCTAAATAAAAAATCGTAAAGAATAGCGCAAGTTAAAATAACCCCTACAGTGTTGTTGTAATAATCGCTATATGTTGTGAAAAACTTTGAAATAAATCCCCATAAAATAATTTGTATAGTTGGCCAGTATATTAGATCTAGGATTCTGGGAAGAGAACTTTTAATTAAAAAAAAATGTCTTAAAAATAATCCAATTATTCTATTTAAGCTCATGATTATTCCTATTAAGTTTTAAAAATACTTCTTCAAGATTTCGTTTACCATGCTTTTTAATAAGATCGTCAGGTGTACCTTTATCTATAATTTCTCCATTATTCATCATCAAAACATTTTTACAAAGTCTTTTGACTTCATCCATATTATGGGAAGCTAATAAGATTGACATTTTTTTTTCTTTCGAAATTTTTTCAATAAAGGATCTTACAAAGTCTCCAGTTTCAGGATCTAAAGATGCAGTTGGTTCATCTAAAAATAAAACAGATGGTTCGTTAATCAATGCTTTAGCTAAGCTTACTCTATTTTTTTGTCCAGATGAAAGTTCTCCAGTTTTTTTATTTATAAATTCTTCTAACCTTAGTTTTTCAGATAAATACTTTATTTTATCAGAAATAAATTTTACACCGTATAATTTTCCATAAACTATTAAATTTTCTTTAACAGAAAGTTTTTTTGGCAACTCAATGTACGGTGAGATAAAATTCATTTTATGAAGTAAAGATATTCTATTTTTTTCAATGTCCAGACCATGAATAACAACTCTTCCGTTTGATGGTTTTAACAAACCCAACATCATAGCAATTGTTGTGGTCTTTCCACAGCCATTTGGCCCAAGTAATCCTAAAATTTCATTCTCGTTAATTGTAAAACTAATTTCTTTAACAGCCTCTTTTTTTAAATAATTTTTTGATAAATTTTCTACAATTACTGATTTTTGCATGATTTATCTTTTTGATGCTCTTTTTAATCTATCGTTTATAGTTTGACCTATTCCAATGTTAGGAATTTTTTCAACTGCAATTTTTTTAAATTTTAACCTTTTAATATTTCTAAGTATTCTATACAAATTTTTCCCAGCTTCTTTTAAATTTTTGTTTTTTGATAAATAAAAATAACTTTTATCAAATTTTTTCCTTTTTTGGATTAATACAAATGCCTCATCTAAGTTATGTTTTTTAACATTTAGCCTAATCGGAATTCCGGGTGAATAATGAAATTTAGACTGTCCTGGGAACTTTGTTGATTTATTTGTTGTATAATTTAACTTTCTTTTTAAAACTTTACTTATTTTTTTTATGTCTAGACCACCCAATCTTAAAACTTTAGGTTTGTTTATTAAATTTAGTATAGTAGATTCTAAACCAACCTTTGAATTGCCACCATCTAAAATAAATTTTATTTTATTTCCAAATTCTTCTTTGACATCTTTTTTTGAAACTGGACTTAGTTGTGTATAAATATTGGCACTAGGTGCAGCCAATGGATATTTTAAATATGAAAGTAAATTTCTTGTGGCTAAATTTTTTGGGAATCTTACTGCTAATGTTTTTTTACCATTTGTTACATTTTTTGATATTTTACTTTCTTTTTTTAGTTTTAAAACAAACGTTAAAGGACCCGGGCAAAACTTACTATATAACTTTTGAAAGTCACTATTTATTTCACAATCTTTTCTCAAATCTTGTACTTTAGAGTAATGTACTATTAAGGGATTAGATTTTGGTCTTTTTTTTAATTTAAAAATTTTTGATGTAGCTATATCAGAATATGCATTGGCAGCAAGTCCATACACAGTTTCAGTGGGTATTGCTACACAATGATTATTGTCTAATAAATATTTTGCTTTTTTAATATTTGAAAGATCTTTTTTCATGTAATATTAACAACTTTTATATGAAAGATAAAAATTTGCCAGATGATATTAAAAATAAATCTCTTAACGAATTAACTGATTTAGCAAATAATATTATTAAAAATCTAGAGAATAAAAATACCCTTGATGGATCAATAGAAGAGTATCAAAAATTGATTAAATTAAATTTATTAATTGAAAAGCAATTTCAAAAAGCTTCTAAAGAACTATCTCAATCTACTAAGGAAAAAATACAAAATGTGCTGAAGAAAAATGAAAAAAAAACTAAATAAGGTTGCAATAGATACAAATCTATTCCTTAAAAAATTTATAATTAACCAAAAAAAAACAGACTTATTGAATCCTATAAAATATGGGTTATTGCCAGGGGGAAAAAAGATAAGATCAAAATTAATAGTTGATGTTGGAAGAATTTTTAATATCGACTATAAAAAATTAATCCAAATTAGTGCAGCAGTTGAATGTATTCATGCTTATTCTTTGATACATGACGATCTTCCTTGCATGGATAATGATAGGTTGAGAAGAGGAAAATTATCTACTCATGCTAAGTTTGGAGAGTCTACTGCTATACTAGCTGGTAACTCTTTACTAACTATAGCATTTGAGATTCTAAGCCAACCAAATTTAAAAATAGACCATAAATCAAAAATAAACTTAATAAGTCTCTTATCTAAGAGTGCAGGTCATACTGGAATTGCAGGTGGTCAGTATTCTGACTTAAAATTTGAAAAAAAAAGGAAATCTTTAAAAAAAATCGTTGATATGCAAATTAATAAGACAGGAAAACTATTTAGCTTTTGTTGCATGGCACCTGTTATATTGTCGAAAAAAAAAAAATTTTTAAATTTATTTAATTCTATAGGTTCTAAAATAGGATTGCTATTTCAAATTGCAGATGACTTAATAGACTATTCTGGATCTACAAAAAAAGCTGGTAAAAAAACAAGAAAAGATTTGAAAAAAGGTAAGGCTACCTTAATTGGTTTACTAGGATATAAAAATACTGTTAAATACAGAGATAGATTAAAATTAGAAATATTAAGTAAAATAAAAAAATTTGGAAATAAGAATAAAGATTTATCAGATACTATAAATTATATTTTGATTAGAACTAAATGAAAAAAGATTATAAATTTCTAAATAATATTAATTTTCCTAGTGATATTAAGAAATTATCTCATAATGAATTAAAAAATCTTGCTCAAGAGGTTAGAGAGGAAATGATAGATGCTGTTTCTGAAACCGGTGGACATCTTGGTGCAGGTTTGGGTGTAGTGGAATTAACAGTGGTTCTTCATTATATTTTTAATACTCCTTATGATAAATTAATTTGGGATGTAGGACACCAAACCTATCCACATAAAATTCTAACTGGACGTAAAGATAAAATTAGAACTTTGAGAAAAGGAAATGGCTTGTCTGGTTTTACTAAAAGGTCTGAAAGTGAATACGATCCATTTGGTGCAGCTCATAGTTCAACATCAATATCTTCAGCTTTAGGTATAGCTATAGCAAATAAATTATCAAATAAATCTGACAATGTAGTTGCTGTAATAGGTGATGGAGCAATAAGTGCGGGAATGGCATATGAGGCAATGAATAACGCAGGATCAAGTAAGACCAAACTAATTGTAATTTTAAATGACAACGATATGTCAATTGCAAAACCTGTTGGAGCAATGAGAGCATATTTGGCTAAAATTTTCACTGGTAAAATTTATTTTAGCTTGAGAGAAACTGTTAAACTTATAATTTCAGCTTTCTCAAAGAGATTTAGTAAAAAGGCAGGCAGGGCAGAGGATTTTTTACGCTCAGCTGTAACAGGGGGAACTCTATTTAGTTCAATGGGTTTTTATTACGTAGGGCCTATAGATGGTCATGATATAGATGCCTTGGTTTCAGTTTTAAAAAATGCGAAAGAGGTTAATTATGATGGCCCTATTATGATCCATATAAAAACTAAAAAGGGCAAAGGTTATAGTTTTGCTGAAAAATCTGAAGATAAATACCACGGGGTTACAAAGTTTAATATAAATACAGGTGTTCAGGAAAAATCAAAATCTAACGCACCTTCCTACACTAAAGTCTTTGCAAACACATTAGTTAAGCACGCAGAAAAAGATAGTAAAATAATTGGAATTACTGCTGCAATGCCATCTGGGACCGGGATGGATATTTTTGGTAAGAAATTTCCATCAAGAATGTTTGATGTAGGTATTGCAGAGCAGCACGCAGTTACATTTGCTGCTGGATTAGCAACAGAGGGATTTAAGCCCTATGCTGCAATTTACTCTACATTTCTTCAAAGAGCATATGATCAAGTTGTTCATGATGTAGCAATTCAGAGTTTGCCAGTTAGATTCGCAATAGATAGAGCTGGACTTGTTGGTGCAGATGGACCAACACATGCTGGATCATTTGATATTACTTATTTATCGACACTTCCAAATTTTGTAGTAATGGCTGCAAGTGATGAGTCTGAGTTAGTAAAAATGATTAATACTTCAATTGATATCAATGATAAGCCATCAGCTTTTAGATACCCAAGAGGAAATGGAATTGGGATTGAACTTCCAAATCTAAATGAGAAACTTGAAATAGGAAAAGGAAGAATTATTAAAGAAGGAAAAAATGTAGCTTTGATTAATTTTGGCGCAAGATTAAATGAATGTTTAATTGCTAGAGAAAATTTAATAAAAAAAGGTATAAATTTAACATTAGTAGACGCTAGATTTATAAAACCCTTAGATGAAAATTTAATTTGGCAAATAGCCACTGATCATGAAGCATTGATAACTATTGAAGAAGGATCTATAGGAGGTTTTGGTTCACATGTTGCACAATTTTTAAATGAAAAAAACTTGCTTGATAGTAATTTAAAGTTTAGATCAATGTTTTTGCCCGATAGATTTATAGAGCATGATAAACCTGATTTAATGTATAAATACGCAGGTTTAGACGCTACTAATATAGAAAATAAGATATTAGATACTATAAATTCTAAAGTTGTTGTAAAAAAAAGTAATTAACTATTGCATTGAGCGTTATGCATCAAGTAATGATCCAGTAACACACAATGCATCATGGCTTCTCCAATTGGAACTGCCCTTATACCTACACAAGGATCATGCCTACCTTTTACGGAGATAGAAGTATTCTTTCCAAACCGATCTATTGTTTTTCTACTTGTTAAAATTGATGAAGTTGGTTTCACAGCAAAAGATACTTTAATTTCTTGACCAGAGGAAATTCCCCCAAGTATTCCTCCAGCATTGTTAGAGTCAAACTTAGTTTTATTACCTGTCTGAGATATCTCATCTGAATTTTGTTCTCCAGTTAATTGGGCTGAATTCATTCCAGATCCAATATTAACTCCCTTAACTGCATTTATACTCATCATTGCTGCTGCAAGATCCATATCTAATTTTGAGTAAATAGGAGCTCCCAAACCTACTGGAACACCTCTTGCTCTAACTTCAATGATTGCTCCACAAGAGGACCCAGCTTTTCTTATACTTAATAAATATTTTGCCC
>CACOSS010000019.1 GCA_902629955.1 uncultured Pelagibacteraceae bacterium | reverse complement strand
CTCTTCTTGCTTTTCTTTATAGAACTTACCAGTACCAAAGACCGACGCGTCTATACTACTTGAGTCAATTAAACCTGCAGAACCAAGTTCATCAACTGTTGGTAAATCACTGAGTTTTTGTAAATTAAAATGGCTTAAAAATTCATCAGTTGTTCCGTATTGTATAGGTTTTCCTGGAACATTTTTCCTACCTTGTGGTTTAACCCAATTAAGTTCCATTAGTATTTCAAGTGTATTAGTTCCAAATGCGACACCACGTATTTCTTCTATCTCAGCCCTAGTAACAGGTTGGTGGTAAACTATTATTGCTAAGGTTTCAATTGCAGCTTTTGATAATTTTTTTTCGACTGTTTTTTCTTGAGACATTAACTTTGAAAGATTTTGAGCAGTTCTAAAAGACCATTTATTTGAAATACAAACTAAATTAATACCTCTGTTTGAATAAGTATGCTGAAGTTTTTCTAAAATTTTTTTTACGTTAACATTCTTTTTTACTTTCGACTCTATAGTATCTACATCTAAAGGTTCAGCTGCAGCAAATAAGATTGCTTCAACTTCTCGTTCTCCATTTACTGAATTACTAGGAAAATTAACTATGTTATTTTTAGTATCTTTTTTCATTTATTTTCTCTTATATAAATATCACTAAAAAGCTTTTCTTGCTTAATTTTTAAATTACCTTCTTTAACAAGCTCTAAAGATCCAGCAAATATTCCTGCTTTACCAGTTTTATTTAGATTTTTATTGATAAAATTTTTTGGAACCAATTCATCAATATTTTTCCAATCATCTAACTTTCCAAAAAAACTTCTAATTTGATTGATGCCCTCTTCTGTTGTGAAGACAGGTAATTTTGGAATATTTATTCTTTGAAAATCTTTTGTCATTATGATTGTTGCATAAGTTTTTAATAATTCGAATAATGTAAGTGAATATTTTGAACTATATATAGATCTAATCTGACCTTTTACCCCTCTTAAAAAAACATCCCTACCCAATCTTTTTCTCTTAAGCATTTGATCTGACAATAGTCTAATTAGCTCTAACTTTTTTAATTGTAGTTTCAATTTTTCAGCTACCTCTAAAGCTTTAAATTCTTCCTCGTCGCTTTCAGGCAATAATAGTTTAGATTTTAAATATGCAAGCCATGTAGCCATCAGTAGGTATTCTGAGGCCAATTCTAAATCGAGATCTTTTGAATTAGAAATAAAATCATAAAATTGATCCGCTAGTTTAGTAATTGAAATATTTTCTAAATTTACTTTTTGTGACTTCGCTAAATCTAACAAAACTTCTAATGATCCACTGAAATGTGTAAGATTTACATTAAATTGTGCATTATTTTCATTTAGCATCTAACTTACCAATTTATAAAATTCTTTAGTTTTTTTCATTAAAAAACTGTTTAGTTTTGGTGAGTTTTTAGCCACTTCTAACATTTCAGACAATTTACCGTTGCAATGAAGTGCAATATTACAACCAGCATCAAAAGACCTAATAGTATTTTCTTTTATTGAAAACTTTAGAGCTTTCATCGAAATATCATCAGTGATTAAAATA
The DNA here is from genome assembly GCA_902629955.1 of uncultured Pelagibacteraceae bacterium. Classification (GTDB taxonomy): domain Bacteria; phylum Pseudomonadota; class Alphaproteobacteria; order Pelagibacterales; family Pelagibacteraceae; genus Pelagibacter. The sequence goes on along the minus strand of CACOSS010000019.1, from coordinate 10,333 downwards.
TTCTTAAAATTCAATTTATTTCTTATTAAATTAATAATTTTTTTTGAATGTGTTGCGGTGTTGTTTTTATCTATTGAATTAAATATTACATGAGATGTCATTGCAAAAATTGCATCTTTCTTTCTAAATGCTTTGAAATCGTTTTTAACTAAATATTTAAGACTTTTATTAACTTTTGGTAATGAGTGATGACTATCTAATTTAGCTAAGCCATGACCTGGTATATGTTTTATAACACATGAAATACCATTTTTTTTATAATGTTTAATAAATAAATCACCAATTTTACTAACAATTTTTGGATTTTTAGAAAAAGCTCTACTTTTAATAATTTTATGGGAAAAACTATATTTCAGATCAAGAACAGGAGTATTATTTATATTTATGCCTATCATTTTTAAAAGATATGAGATTTGATCTACATAAATTTTTAAATATGTTTCAAAATTTCTGTTATCCTTTTTATATATACTTTCATAATAACTTGAATTAAATGGTTTTGAGGTCAAAATATTTTCCAACCTTGAAACAACACCTCCTTCTTGATCGATCATAATTGGAAAATTTTTATCTTTAAAAATTGATTTTATTTTCTCAGTTAATAGTCTGGTTTGCTCTATAGATTTAATATTTCTTGTAAAAAGTATAATGCCCCAAGGCTTGTATTTTCTTAAAAACGAAATCTCTTTATTTGTTAAATTATAACCCTTTATACCAACTATAAATGCTCTTCTTTTACTAATCATTGTCTAACAAATCCCAGAATTTATATTTTTTTTTAGATGTATTGTTATTTTCAACATATGTAAGAATTTTATCTGTATCATTTTTTAAAGTTGGTAAATTTTTAGCGTAAGTAATTGTCTTGTCTCTATGTGACTCAAGACCTCTATAATATTTTTTTTTATAATCATCGGAAATATAATATCTAACTGAAAAAATGAAAAAAAAAGCTATAACAAGCAAATATATTAGATATTTAATTTCCTTAAACATTACATTTTTTCTGGAGTACTAGCCCCAACTAGATTCATTCCACATTTTATTACATTAGAAACTGACTTTAATAGTACTAATTTTTCATCTGAAATTTTTTTGTCTTCACTGATAAATCTTTTACTTTTATCATCTTTGCCCATGTTCCAGTAAGAATGAAATAGTGATGATAGTTCATAGAGATATGTTGGCACTCTGTGTGGCTCTAATTTTTTTGATGAGATTTCAATACATTTTGGCCATTCAGATATTTTTTTATAAATATCAATATCTTCTGGAGAAAAATTAAAATTATACTCATCTACTTTTATATCTTTATCAATTTCTTTTCCTATATGTCTAAATACTGAGCAAATTCTAGCATAGCAATATTGTACATAATATAATGGATTATCCTTTGATTTTTCTTTCACTTTATCAAAATCAAAATCTATTTCTGCATCACTACTTCTATTTAACATTATAAATCTTGTAGCATCCTTGCCAACTTCCTCGATTAGATCCTCAACTGTTATATAATCCCCTTTTCTTTTTGACATTTTAAAAGGTTTGCCTTCTTTTATTAATTTGACTAACTGACTGACTTTACAAATTAACTTATTCTTTTCTCCTGACAAAGCTTCAACAGAAGCTGTTATTCTTTTTATATATCCTGCATGGTCAGCACCTAAAATATTAATGTAAGTATCATACTTTCTATTTAATTTATTTTCATGATATGCAACGTCGCCAGCAAAGTAAGTCCAGCTGTTATCTGATTTTTGTAACGCTCTATCTTTATCATCTCCAAAATCTGTTGATTTGAATAAAAGCTGATCTCTTTCCACCCAATTTTTTTTATCTTCACCCTCAGGAGCTTTTATTTTTCCTTTATAAACAAATTTTTTTTTAATTAATTTATCAACTGTTTTTTGAACTTCATTATTGTTAACAATTTCTCTTTCACTCTGAAATTTATCATGAACAATACCAATATTTTTCAAATTTGATTTAATAATTTTAATAGACTCGTTTACCGCTAGTATTGTTAATTGATCAGATATTTTATCGAAATTTTTAAAATCCAGACCTTTATTATCATTGATTATATTTTTTGCGATTTGGATAATATAATCACCCGGATATAAATCTTCATTATCTTTAGGAAAAGGTTCTTTATCGGTTTGTTCTTTAATTCTAAAGTAAACAGATTTTGTAAAATTGCTTATTTGATTTCCATAATCATTTACATAATATTCTTTATGCACTTTGTGCTTGTTAAATTTTAAAATATTAGCAAGTACATCGCCTGAAACAGCCCCTCTGCAATGACCAACGTGAAGTGGACCTGTGGGATTAGCGGAGACAAATTCTAAAAAGAAACTTTTCTTTTTAGCTGTTAAATTTGTACCATATTCAAGTTTTTGATTAATTACATTTTGAATAAATTTATTCCAAAAAGTATTTTTGAAGGTTATATTTATAAACCCAGGTTTAACTATTTCAATTTTTTCAATATCCTTATCAATTTTTAACAGCTTAACCTCAATTTTTTTTGCAAGGTCATTAGGATTAGATTTATTGATTTTAGATAAAACCATAGCAACGTTTGTTGAAATGTGAGCATTAAATTGACTTGGTGGTAAATCTACACCAATAGAGTCTAGATTGTCGGAAATCTCAATCTTTCCTTGCTTATTAATATCTATAATTAAATTCTTTATTTTATCTTTATATGTCTCAAATATATTCATTTTATTTTATTATATATACTAATTGCATACCTATCTGTCATACCCGATATAAAATCAGCTACTGCTCTTTGTTTATCAGATTTATTAGAGAGATGACTAATAAATAAATTAGGTTTTTTTTGAATTTTATTGAATAATTTTTTAATAATTTTTTTCCCATTATTATTATTCAATAAAACCTTTTTATTATTATACATGCTGATTCTTAAAAATGATCTAATCTCGCTAATAATGCTTTTATATTTGCTAGAAAAATCTACTATCAAATTAGTGCTTGAATATATTTTATTTTTTGAATTTACCTTATTTCTTTTTATATTTTCAATAGTGTTATCAATTATATCTTTTACCATTAAATTTATAGAGTCTCTTACTATCTGATTAAGTATTACTTGCTTATTATTGTTTTTTATTTTTGATTTATATTTTTTATAAATGTTTCTAAAAAAATTAATTTCTAATAATTCATTTAATGACAAAATTTTTGCCTTTATTCCGTCTTGAATATCATGATTATTATAAGCTATGTCATCAGAAATAGCCGCTATCTGTGCTTCGAGAGAGGGATATTTATTAAAATTAATTTTATTTTTAAAGTTTTTAATTCCAATTAAATTGTCAATTTTCAATTTATTTTTTACTGGACCGTTATGTTTTATTAGTCCATCTAAAGTTTCTAAAGTTAAATTTAATCCTTTAAATTTTAAATATTTATTTTCCAAAAACATCACGATTCTTAAGGTTTGAATGTTATGATCAAAACCACCATAGTTAATCATGCATTCATTTAAAGCATCTTCGCCAGCATGTCCGAACGGTGTGTGACCTAAATCATGTGCAAGACTTAGAGTTTCTGTTAGTTCCTCATTTAGATGTAGATATTTCGATATTGTTCTTGCAATTTGAGAAACCTCAATTGAATGTGTAATTCTAGTTCGAAAATGATCTCCATCAGTATTAACAAATACCTGTGTTTTGTGTTTTAACCTTCTAAATGCTTCGCTATGTATAATTCTATCTCGATCTCTTTGAAAGGGTGTTCTGAATTTGTTAATTGGCTCAGAGACAAGGCGTCCATTGCTTTTAAATTGACCGAGTTTTATGAAATTATTCATACTTTAAAATTAGAAAAAAAATATTATATTACTAATAACAGTGATTATACATGAATAAAGAAATTAAATTTACTGATAAAGCTATAAAACAGATAAACAACCTTCTTGTCGAAAAAGCAAAAGGATCTTTTTTTAGAATCGCTATTAAAGGTGGTGGTTGCTCAGGTTTCCAATATGACTTCTCTTTTGATACAAAAGCCGAGCAAGACGATTTAGTATTTAACAATGTATTGATTGATAAAAAATCAGCTGAACTTTTAAATGGATCAGAAGTTGACTACGTTTCTGAGTTAATTGGCGAGTCATTTAAAATCACAAATCCACAAAGCAAATCTTCTTGTGGCTGTGGTGTTTCTTTCTCTCTTTAATGAAAATCAGCTCTTGGAATGTTAATTCTGTAAGAGCAAGAATTGAAAATATAAAAGATTATCTTAATAAATTTTCACCAAATATTCTTTTAATGCAGGAGATCAAAACAGAGGAAAAAAATTTCCCTTTTAATGAGTTTGAGGATTTAGGTTATCATAGTTATGTATTTGGTCAAAAAAGCTATAACGGAGTAGCTATTATTTCCAAAAAAAAATTAGAAAACGTAAGTACTGATATAATCAAGGATAAACTTAAACAGGCAAGAACTATATCTGCAGAGTTTGAATTTAAAAAAAGAAAAATATTGGTAATAAATATTTATACTCCAAATGGAAATCCAGTAGATACAGAAAAATATGATTATAAAAAAAAATGGTTAAATGATCTTACAAAGGTACTTAAAAAATTAGGTCAGAAAAACGAAAATATTATTCTATCGGGTGATTTTAATATCATTCCTGCTGCAGAAGATGTTTATAATGCAAAAAGTTTTGAAGATGATGCATTATTTAGATTGGAAATAAGAAAAAAATATAGAGAAATATTAAACATGGGTTATGTAGATAGTTTCAGACATAAATATCCTGATACTGAAGGTTACACATTTTGGGATTATATGAGGGGTGCATGGCAAAAAAATAATGGGATGCGCATAGACCATTTTCTATTATCAAATTCACTTATAAATATTTTAAAAAATGTAAGTATTAATAAAACACCGCGTGGAAAAGAAAAACCATCAGATCACACGCCTATTGAGATTGAATTAGCTTAAAGATTTTATTTTTTTTACTAAGTCCTCATTTATATTTCTAGGACCTTTATCTAATCTATTTTTATGACGTCTTTCACCTGGTAATCTTACTCCCTCTAAACCTTTCATCTTTTCAAAAAAATTTTTTGAATGTTCTTTCCAATTTTTCTTAGATATTTTGTCAGGTGACATTGCTAAAATAAATTCACCACCGCTAGGTGGGCCACCGTCGTTATTATCTTTTGCAGCTGTTTCATAACTGAAGTTATCACCTACTAAAGCTCCAGCTAATAACTCTACCATCATAGCGATACCTGATCCTTTGTAACCACCAAAAGGTAAAAGAACTCCTCCATCAGCAATCTCAGCCGGATCTGTAGTTTCTTTTCCCTCTTTACTCAATCCTGTACCTAACGGAACTTTATGACCTTCTCTTTTAGCAACTTGCACTTCTCCCATTGCCATTGATGCAGTTGCCATATCATAAACAACTGGTGTCATCCCAGGTCTTGGCCAAGCAAATGAAATTGGGTTCGTACCAAATAAAGGTTTTTTCGCTCCTGCGGGAGCTACAGCAGGTTTATACGATGTACATGCAAAAGCGACTAAACCTTGTTCAGCAATCATTTCTGTTTCAGGCCACATGGCTGCCATGTGATGCGAATTAGTTATAGCAAGTACAGCTACTCCATTTTCTTTTGCTGCAGCAATTAGATCTGGAATACTTTTATTTAGTACCATAGGAGCTAAACAATTTTTACCATCAACTTTTATCACGCTTGATGATATTTTTTTTATTTCAGGTCTACCCTTCCCATTAATCTTTCCACTTTTTAAACCTGATACATAAGCAGGTAGTCTAAACAATCCATGAGACATTGATCCATCTCTTTCCGCATTTGTAATTAAAGTACTTAGAATTTTTGCGTTTTCATCATCACAACCATTGGCTTTAAGTGTGTTAAAGGCAAGTTCGTATATTTGGTCGAATGAAAGTGGAACTGTGGACATTTATTTATATTTGTACCACTATTTTTATTCTTTGCTAGATTATTATTTAATAAAATCTTTAAAAACTAAATATAAGAAACAAAAGGAGTAAAATGTTTTTAAAAAAATACTTAAAATGGATCAGTACATTCCTTGTATTAACCGGAATATTACTTACAAATTTAAACATCTACCCCATTAATATTTACTTTCATGGATTAGGAGTTGTTGGATGGACTATCGCTGGATTTGTTAGCAAAGATAAAGCGATACTAACTAACTTTGGACTACAAATACCATTGTTCTTAATAGGAATTTATAAGATTATTATATAGTGGAAAATATATTATTTGTTTGTACAGGAAACTCTGCAAGAAGTATCATTGCTGAATCTATAGTTAATAATAAATATAACGATAAATTTAAAGCTTACAGTGCTGGTAGTAACCCTTCTGGCGAAATTAATAAAGATATAAAACGTTATTTAAACAATAAAGGATTTAATCTTCAAGACTACTCGTCTAAAAATTTTAGTATGTTTATTGATGGAGAAATTAAAATTGATCATGTTATTACTGTATGTAATAATGCTAACAATGAGCTGTGCCCTATTTGGCCTAAGAAAAATCAAATCATTCATTGGAATATTGAAGACCCAGTAACAAAACTTAATAACATAAATGAGGATGAAAAATTTCAGATAATTACTGATACTTTTAATAATATTGATAAAAGAATTAAAAATTGGATTCTAAATGAAAAATAATAACAGAATATTTCTAGGTGAATTTATTGGAAGTAGCTTTTTAGTAATGGTTATTGTTGGGTCTGGAATAATGGCTGAAAATCTAACAAATGATAATGCTTTGAGATTAACAGCTAATACACTCGCAACTGGTGCTGGCCTATTCGTCTTAATAACTGCTTTTGCAAATATTTCAGGTGCACATTTTAATCCTTTTGTGAGTTTATCAATGTTTTTAAGAAAAAAAATCAATGGAAAACTTCTGATCATTTATATTCCTGCCCAAATACTTGGTTGTTTGGTTGGTGTTATGTTGGCTAATGTTTTTTTTGAACACGATATTCTTGAGTTATCGACAAAAAATAGAGATGGCTTACATATTTTCTTATCTGAAATAATTGCTACTTTTGGTTTAATTTTTATTATTTTTGCTACTCAAAAAGATGGCAAAATAATAATAGCTGCTAGTGTTGCAACATATATTATGGCTGGTTATTGGTTCACATCATCAACATCTTTTGCAAATCCAGCTGTTTCAATAGCTAGAACTTTTACTGATTCTTTTACGGGAATTAATTATTTGAATACGCCTACATATATTTTAGCTGAATTTTTAGGGGCTCTAATAGCTGTATATTTTATTAAAAAATTAATTAAATAAATACAACTTTTTTTAGAATAAAAAAATATTTTAAAGTAGACATCAGTACTTAATAGTTTATTAGTTGACGAATCTCCACCTTAATTCTGATATTAATTTATTCTTTAATAGTATTTTTTTTATTATCACATTACATAGATCTTAAGTCATGAATCGATAGGAACCGAAAACAATAATATAAAGGAGAAAAAAATGAATATGACTTTAATTTACACGGTTATAGGCTTTGCCCTTGCCGGTTATAGCGTAATCGCTAACGACTCAATTCAAACACTAGGTACATTTATTGCCTCAAAAAAGAAGTGGTTTAAATGGTATACACTTGCAGGATCTGCATCAGCTGTAATGATTATTGCGTTAGCATGGGGATGGTATTCGTATGATGGTGATATATCTTATGGAAGATTAACTAGAATACCTTATCAAGAAATTCAATGGTATCACGCAGTAGCGCCTGCAATACTATTATTATTAACTAGAATTGGAATACCAGTTTCAACTACCTTTTTAGTTCTTTCAGCATTTGCCTCAACGGTTGTGCTTGAAAAAATGCTTATGAAAAGCGTTGTTGGTTATGGTTTAGCTGCAATGGTTGCTTACATCGCCTGGATAGGTGTTTCTAAATTCATTAATGAAAAATTTGATGAAGTAGACGAAAAATGGGTAGGCTTCTGGAGAAATGCTGTTTGGATCTCTTCAGGTTGGTTATGGTGGGTTTGGTTATCTCATGACGTGGCTAATATTGCAGTATATCTTCCTAGACAATTAGACTTAACATTACTCTTAATTGTAATGGGTTACTTTACAGCTCTATTATTTTATATTTTCTACATTCAAGGTGGACCAATTCAAAAAGTCGTTCTTGAAAAAACAGGAACAAGATATGCAAGATCAGCAACAATTATTAATGTAATTTATGCTGGTGTCTTATTCTACTTTAAAGAACTAAACGATTTACCTATGTCTACAACATGGGTTTTTGTTGGTTTATTATGTGGAAGAGAACTTGCTATAGCTAGCATGAACAAAGAATATAAGTTAGGTTACGTCTTTCCATTAATTGGAAAAGATTTCCTAAAAATGGTATTCGGCTTAACTGTTTCAGTAGGTATAGTGCTTGCAATACACTATGTAATAATACCAAACAATTGGTTTTAAATATATTTTTGTTGTCGTATTAATTATTTAATACGGCCATATATTTCTTGATACCTAGCTATATCAATTTCTTTTTTTTTTAAAAGAAAAAATAACAAAATAGCTATGATGAATAACAAAACAAATGTTAAAAGTTCCATATAAAATTATCTCATTTAAATGTTACAGATTTGTTAAAACCTTTTAAGAACTTACTTTTCCTAAATAATTTACTAGTATCACACCTATAATTATTAGAATTATACCTATTGTTCCATAAATATTGGGCAATTGATTATATTTTAAAATTCCAAAAATGGTTACAGCAGTAATGGTTAATCCTCCGTAAGTTGCGTATGTAAATCCAACGGGTATAGTATTCATAGCTTTAGACAGGCAGAACAGACAAAGTAGGATTGAAATAGCACAAAAAATTGTAGGCAACATGTTAGTAAAACCATTAGTAGTTTTTAAGAATCCATTTGCAGCAATTCCCAGCACAACAGCTAAAATTAAATAAATATAACCAGATGAAATGCTCATACTTTTTAATCCTACCATCAACTTGTGACATAGGAAATAGCAAAAAAACCAAAATAGAGTAAAGCATGACTGAAAATAATAACACCTACAACAGTGACGTTTTAACTATTTAATAATTAAAACTTATTGTATAAAGATCATTAAAATATGACATTTGAATTACCAAAACTTGATTATAGTAACGCTGGCTTATCTCCGATAATGTCGGAGGAAACATTAGACCTGCATCACGGTAAACATCACCAAACATATATTACTAATTTAAATAATTTTATTAAAAACACTGAAATGGAAAAAATGTCTTTAGAGGATATTATTTTAAAATCCTCAACCGACAAATCCAAGGCAGGAATTTTTAATAATGCAAGCCAACATTGGAATCACAATCTTTTCTGGAAATGCATGAAACCAAATGGTGGTGGATCCATGCCAAATAAATTGGAAAAAAGAATTATTTCAGATTTTGGTAGTGTAGAACAATTTAAAAAGGATTTCATTCAGGCAGGTGTTACGCAATTTGGATCAGGATGGTGTTGGTTATCTATTAACAATGATAAACTAGTCGTAACTAAAACCGCCAATGCTGCTAATCCATTAGTAGATAAAATGAAACCTATTTTAGGATGTGATGTTTGGGAGCATTCTTACTATATTGATTATAGAAATCGAAGACCAGAATATCTTAATAATTTTTTTGATAAACTTATAAATTGGGAATACGTAGATTCTCTACTTGACTAATCTGTTACTTGCTTATTTTTACGTGCATGAATAAATGATTTAATGCATTGAAGAGTAAAATATCCTCCAGTAGTTAGCATCATAATTTTAGAGATATCTGCCCATATATTTTGAAAGGCATTACCACCAATAAGAGATCTTAGAAAATCTATACCACCTAGAAATATTAATAACCCAAAAATAACAACTATGTGCATAAGCATCTTTTTTTTATTTTCAAATTTTATCGAAAGATATGAAAAAACTAAAATTGGTACCCCTAAGAAAGACGGTATATATGACGTAAAGGAACCACTACCACTTATAAAGCTTATTATTACACCCCATAAAATTAAAAAAATACCATAGTACATTGAGAATTTTTCTATTGTCGTCCCTAGTACTTTAAATTCTTGGATTATATTTGAATCATTCATTTTACGACTATAGAATAAAATTTAGAAAATTAAACTCTATTATAAATATCTTGATATCTTACAATGTCTGTTTCTCTTAAAATTGAGCCTAATTGTGCCTCAATAATCTTTACTGGTTTTTTATAAGGATTTT
>CACOSS010000018.1 GCA_902629955.1 uncultured Pelagibacteraceae bacterium | reverse complement strand
TTATAATTGTTTGGTTTGTTGTTTTTATTATATCAAAGTATTCTTCTCTAGCATCAATGATAGCATCATTGCTTGTTCCTATATCAAGTTATTTTTTACTTAATGATATCAACTATTATTTTTATATAATTTTATTTTTGCTCATATTGATTACCCACAGAGAAAATATAAAACGCCTAAAAAATAATACAGAATCGAAGACAAAAATTTATTAGTTTGACTAAAAGTATAATATATGTGTAGTTTTAGTCATTATGAATCTTGTTATTGTTGAAAGTCCCGCAAAAGCAAAAACTATAAATAAATATTTAGGAGATAATTATACTGTTTTAGCAAGTTATGGACATATAAGAGATCTGCCGTCCAAAAATGGGTCCGTTGATCCTGAAAATAAATTTAAAATGATATGGGAGGTTGATAGTTTTTCTAAAAAATATTTGAAAGAGATTACAGATGTTGCAAAAGAGTCAGATAAGATAATTCTTGCAACTGATCCTGATCGTGAAGGCGAAGCTATTGCCTGGCATGTGAAAGAGTTTTTAGATGAAAAAAAACTATTAAAAGATAAAAAAGTGGAAAGAGTAGTTTTTAATGAGATAACAAAAAACGCAGTCACTAAGGGTATTGAAAATCCTAGAAAAATTGAAGATCAATTAGTAGATGCTTATATGGCAAGACGAGCATTGGACTATCTTGTTGGTTTTAACATTTCACCAATTTTATGGACAAAACTACCAGGTTCAAAATCGGCAGGTAGAGTTCAGTCAGTAGCTTTAAAATTACTTACAGAAAGAGAGCATGAAATAGAAATATTCAAACCAGATGAGTTTTGGACACTTAATGTAAATTTTAATACAAATGATGACTCAAAAATTAATTCAACAATTTTACAACTAGATGGAAATAAAATTGAAAAATTTAGTTTTAAAAATAAAGAGGATATTAATTTAGCAATCGAAAAAATTAAAAGTAAAAATTATAAAATTACTGATATTACATCTAAGATATTTACAAGAAATCCTGTTGGACCATTTACAACTTCCACTTTACAACAAACAGCTTCAAGTAAATTAGGTTTCGGCGCCTCACGAACTATGCAAATAGCTCAGAGATTATATCAAGGTATTGATATTGATGGTGATACAAAAGGTTTGATAACATATATGAGAACCGATGGAACAAACATTTCCAAAGATGCTGTAAATGAATTTAGATCTTATATAGATGATAATTTTGGTAAGAACTATTTGCCTGAACAACCGTTAAATTATTCTGGCAAGAAAGCTAAGAACGCACAAGAAGCGCATGAAGCTATAAGACCAACTAATATTAATAATTCACCTGAAAAAATGAAAAAATATTTGAGCTCTGATCAAAATAAACTTTATAACCTAATTTGGTCAAGAGCTTTATCTTCACAAATGGAGTCTGCAAAGTTTGATAGAAAAACTATATCTATAGAGTCAGGTGACTCTAAGAATATTTTAAGGTCAAGTGGATCTGTGATTAAATTTGATGGCTTTTTAAAACTTTATAAAATTGAAGATGATCAAAGTGATGAAAAAATACTTCCTGAAGTAAAAAAAGGTCCAATAAATATTGAAAGTTTTATTGATGAACAACATTTTACTCAACCACCTCCAAGATATTCTGAGGCTAGTTTGGTTAAGAAACTTGAAGAATTAGGTATTGGGAGGCCATCAACATACGCAAGCATTATCTCTGTTATTGCTAATAGAGGCTATGCAGATATTGTAAATAAAAGATTTTTTCCAACTGATAGAGGTAAGCTGATATCCGCATTCTTAGAAAAACTTTTTACCAAATATGTTGATTATGGTTTTACTGCTAAACTTGAGGATCAACTGGATGATATTACATCTGGTAAAGAGGACTGGATTAAAGTCCTTGAGCAATTCTGGGCAGATTTTAATAAAAATGTGACTACTGTAAAAGAAAAGAGAACAAGAGAGGTGCTAGATTTGCTAAACGAAAGTTTGGGAAGTCTTGTTTTTGAAACCGATAAAGAAGGAAAAGTTGACCGAAAATGTAAGTTATGTAACGATGGTGTTTTAAGTCTTAAAAATAGTTTTAGAGGAGGGGCATTTATAGGTTGTTCTAATTATCCAGAATGTAAGTTTACAAGGCCACTTTCAAAAGCAAAGGCAGCAGAACAATTGAACTTGGCAGAACCAAAATTTATTGGAAAACATGAAAATGGAAAAGATATTTATTTAAAAAACGGTAGATTTGGTCCGTATCTCCAATATGAAATTGACAAAGAAGTAGAAGATGAAAAACCTAAAAAAAAGAAAAAACTTAAGATACAAAAAAATGATAATTTGAAAAACGTATCTATACCAAAGGGTATTTTTATTGAATCTATAGATTTAGATAAAGCCAGGTATTTATGTTCTCTCCCAAAAAATCTTGGTTTAAATCCAGAGAACCAAAAAGAAATTTTTTTAAATTCAGGAAGATTCGGACCATATCTTAAGTGTGAAAATAAATCAGCAAGACTAGAGAATGTTGAAGATATTTTTACTATAGGATTAAATAGAGCTATAACATTAATAGCTGAAGCAAAACCAGGAAGAATCTCTTCATCATTAATTAAAGATCTAGGTGAACATCCTGAAGATAAAAAACCAGTAAGGATTATGAAGGGTCAGTATGGACCGTATATTAAATATAAATCTTTAAATGCGACTATACCTGAGGAAAAAGATCCTACTGAACTAACCATGGAAGAAGCATTAATATTGATTGAGAAAAGAAGAGAATACGATAGAAATAAGAAAAAGAAAAAAAAATGAGCTTTGAAGAAAATATTAAAAAAAATAATTTAATACTGCCTAATGCTGCTGATCCTGTTGGTTCATATGTTGCAACTAAAGTAGTCGGAAAGTTACTTTATATTTCAGGACAAATTTCAATTGACGCAAATGGTAAACTCATTAAGGGGAAGGTTGGGAAAGATTTAACCTTAGAACAAGGTTATCAAGCCGCAATTAGATGTGCATTAAGTATAGTTGCGCAGTCAAAAAAAGCCACTAACGGAGATCTATCAAAAATTAAAACATGTGTAAAATTAACTGGATTTGTGAATTCTATTGATACATTTACGGATCAACCTAAAGTAATTAATGGTGCTTCAGACACAATATCAAAAATATTTGGAGATGCTGGAATGCATACAAGAGCAGCTGTAAGTGTAAATAGTTTACCTTTAGGTGTTGCAATTGAAGTTGATGCTATATTTGAGTTAAACTAATTTATACATTTATCTTCCCACACCAAAGTATTTAAAACCTTGTTGTTTCATTTTTGTAGGAGAATAAATATTTCTCATATCAAATATAATAGGTTTTCTGCTTTTTAAATAAGATTTGAAATTTATTGATTTAAAGTCATTCCATTCAGTATGAATAACTATTAAATCTGATTTCTTTAAAGCATCTTTTATATTTTTTTCAAAACTTACATTTTTATATTTATTAAATTCTTTTTTAGCACCAGTGGGATCGTAATAGCTTACTTTAGCCCCCTTTTTGCTTAGTTTTGGAATCATAGTTAAGCTTGATGAATCTCTCATATCGTCAGTATTTGCTTTGAATGTGACTCCCAAAAAACATATTTTTTTATTCTTAATTCTGTTTTTTAATAGTTTACTTACACGGCTTAATAATAAATTAGATCTATTATCATTAGATTGAATTACGCTTTTAATAACTGAAAGTTTTGTTTTAAATTTTTCTGCAGTACTAATTATTGCCCTTGTATCTTTTGGAAAACATGATCCTCCATAAGCAGGTCCAGCCCTCAAGAACCGTCCACCAATTCGTTTATCAAGTCCCATACCTATTGAAATATCCTCAATATTGATATTTGTTTTTTCACATAAGTTAGCCATCTCATTTATAAAAGTTATTTTTGTCGCTAAAAAAGCGTTAGAAGCATATTTAATTAACTCGGCAGCTCTTCTTGAGGTATTGAGGTATTGGGCGCCCTTAGATATTAATGGTGAGTATAGTGTTTTAAGAATTTTGTTTGATTTAATGTCATTTGTACCAACTACAACTCTATCAGGGTAAACAAAATCTCTTATAGCTTCCCCTTCCCTTAAAAATTCAGGATTTGAAACTATTGAGAAATTTTTTTTTTTATTAGTTTTTTGAATAATTTTTTCAATTTCATCACCTGTTGTAACTGGTACAGTTGATTTGGTAATTATTATTTTAAACTTATTTATTGATTTTCCAATTTCCCTAGCAACATTAAATACTTGGCTTAAGTCAGCACTACTTCCACCTTTTCTTGTTGGTGTACCCACGCATATAAAAATTATATCAGATTTCTTCACTGAATTTTTAAGATCTGTCGAAAAGATGAGTCTTTTATTTTTATAGTTTTTTAATACCAATTCCTCTAAACCAGGTTCATAGATAGGTATCTTTCCTTTTTTTAAAGAATTAATTTTGGCTTGATCTTTATCAACACAAATTACATTGTTTCCTAAATCTGAGAAACAAACACCACTTACAAGTCCTACGTAGCCTGTTCCAATCATACAAAGTTTCATGATTTGGCAATTTCTAATGAAGATTTAATATATCCATGCATTGTTCCACAATCTAAATATTTTCCTTTGAAACTATGGCCAATAAATTTATTATTTTGTTTTATTAAAGTTCTTATAGCATCTGTAATATGGATTTCACCACCTTTACCTTTATTTTGATTTTTTAAAATTCCAAAAATTTTTTTTGGTAGAATATATCTACCAATTACTGCATTGTTTGAAGGAGCAATTTTTATACTAGGTTTCTCAATTACATCTTTAATAAAAAAGTTATTTTTATCAATATTTTTATCTTTCATATAAATACCCCATCTATTAACATTTTTTTTTTGAACTTTCATACTTGCCATCACAGAACATTTTTTCTTTTTATGTATAGATATCATTGCTTTTGAACAATTTTTTTTAATTATTAGATCATCTGGTAATAACATTAAGAAAAAATTATCCTTTATTTTACTTTTTGTTTTATAGACAGCATCACCTGTGCCTAGTGGTTTATTTTGGTAAACAAATTTTATCATTTTTTTATACTTTTTAATTTTTTTATATACATCTATAACTCTTTTGTCGTTTTTTTTTTTAATTATTTTTTTAAATAAATTATCATTATAAAAATATTTTTTAATAATTTTTTTTTTATTTGAAATGATAAAAATTACTTCTTTGATTCCAGCTTCAATACATTCATCTAATATATATTCAACTCCTGGCTTACCATTCATAGGTAGAAGTTCTTTTGCAAAAACACTTGTAAGAGGCAAAAGTCTTGTGCCTAATCCTGCTAATGGTATTATAGCTTGTTTAATCATTGCTTATTGTAATATTTAATGGCTATCATAAATGATAATTTTTAAAAGTATTAATAAATTAAAAAATCAAGTTAATTTTAAGGCAAATGTTGGTTTTGTTCCTACAATGGGATCACTTCATAAAGGGCATATTTCTTTAATAAAAATTTCAAAAAAGAAATGTAATAAAACACTTGTAAGTATTTTTGTTAATCCATCGCAATTTAATAAAAGTAACGATTACAAAAAGTATCCTAGAAACTTAAAAAATGACCTAAAAATTTTAAAAAAATTGAAAGTTGATTACGTATTAGTTCCCTCAATAAAAGATATATATAAAAAAAAAAATCAGATGAAAATTAAGCTTAAAAAAAAAGATAAAGTACTGTGTTCTAAATATAGACCTGGCCATTTTGAGGGGGTTTTGGGGGTAATATCTATTTTTTTAAAAAACATTAAAGCAAAATTTATGTTTTTGGGAAATAAAGATTTTCAACAGGTATTCATTATAAGAAAATATTTAGAGAAAAAATTTAAAACAAAAATAATCAATTGCAAAACTATTAGATTTAAAAATTCCTTTCCTTACTCATCTAGAAATAATTTCCTTTCAAAAAAAAATTTTAATAATGGAATATTAATATCAGATATACTAAAGAAATTTCATAACCAAATAATTAATGATTTTTCTAGAGTAAAAGAAATTAAAAATATTACTAATAAAATATCAAAAAAATGTTCACGTATTGAATATTTAGAAATAAGGAACAAAAATAATTTGGGTAAAAATATCAATAAAAAAAATTTTAAAATTTTTATTGCTTATTATTTTGGTAATGTGAGACTAATTGATAATTTTTAATTATAAAAGAAAAAAGCTCCCACACCTAAAAAAGATAAAAATCCAATAACGTCTGTTATGGTTGTAACAAAAACACTTGACGCAATAGCTGGATCTATATTAAATTTTTTAAGACTTATTGGAACTAAAATCCCAAATAGACCAGCTACAATCATATTTAAAACCATCGATATAGAAATTATTAATGATAAAGTAAGGTCATTGAACCATAAGTGAACAACAATTGCACTAATAAATGCAAAAATAATTCCATTTAAAATTCCAATAGAAAATTCTTTTATTACATTCTGTGTAAAATTATTTTTAGTCAATTCATTTGTAGCAATACTTCTTATAGTTACAGCTAAGGTTTGCATACCAGCGTTACCTCCCATAGATGCCACTATTGGCATTAAAACAGCCAATGCTACAACTTTTTCAATGTCCTCTTGGAAAAAGCCAATAACTACTGACGCAATTATTGCTGTAAATAAATTTAATAGAAGCCAATTAAATCTTCTCTTTGTTTTTTTTATAATTCCATCAGTTATTTCCTCGTCACCAACACCAGCGAGTCTTAATGCATCTTCTTCAGCCTCCTCTTTTAGGACTGTTAAAACATCATCACTTGTTATCATTCCTACAAGTTTATTACCTTTATCTACGACGCAAGCAGAGTTAAGATTGTAATTTTCAAATAAGTGACCTACTTGTTCTCTGTCCATATCTACAGGTATTAAAAGTTGGGACTCGTTCATTATTGAAATCATTTTTGAATCTCTAGATGTTCTAAGCACCTTTGAAGATGGCACTGTACCTATTGGTTTAAATTCACTATCGACAATAAATATTTCTAAAAATTCTTCAGGTAAATCTTTATTTTCTCTTAAATAGTCGATGGTTTGACCTACCGACCAATTGCTTGGAATTGCAGTAAATTCTCTCTGCATTATTCTAGCAGCTGAATCCTCTGGGTAACTTAAGCTCTCAAGTAATACAAATCTATCTTTAGGTGGTAGCGATCCAAGTATTTCATTTTTATTTTTCTCTTCTAAGTTTTCTAATATTTTAATAGCATCATCAGACTCTAGATTTTTAAGTATGTCTACTATTGAGTCTTTTGATAAATATTTTATTATCTCAGTTTGAATAGATTCGTTCAACTCAACAAATACTTGTGGCTCTAATTTAAAGTTATTTAGTTTAATTAAATTTTCTCTATCTGTTTCATTTAAATGCTCAATTATATCTGCTGCATCAGAGGGATGCATCTCTTTAAATGAATTTGTAATAAAAATAGCATCATTGTTTGAAATTTTTTCAGTAACAACTTTTATATATTCCTTATTAAATTCAAAATTAACTTTTTTATCTTTTATTTTTTTCACTAAAGTCATAAAATTCTATATTTAAATTATATGCTTTATTAATGCATAATTGATATAATACAAATATTTAATGAAAATTAAGATTAAAATATCAAGAAAACCTGTAGAATATTCAAAGGCAATCAAGTATCTCGAAAACAGAGTTAAATTGATACAAAGGCAAAAAGAAGAGGAATTATTATGGATTTGTAACCATCCAAGTACTTATACAGCTGGAGTTTCATCAAATAAATATGAAATTTTAGATAAAAATATAAATGTTATAAAGACAAATCGTGGAGGAAAAATAACTTGGCATGGTCCCGGTCAAAAGATTTTCTACTTTGTTATAGATTTGTCTAAAAGAGATAAAGATATTCGTAAGTTTGTAAAAATAATTGAAAATATAATTTTAGATACTCTTAAAGAATATAAAATTAATGCTTTTGCGGATAGAAAAAATGTGGGCATATGGGTTCAGAAAAAAAGCAAAATATTAAAATTAGCAGCAATAGGTATTAAAGTTAAAAAATGGATAGCTTATCATGGATTTTCAATAAACATAGATAATGATTTACAAAAGTATAAGAAAATTATTCCATGTGGGATTAGAAATAGAGGTGTAACCAATCTTCTTGAAATAAAAAAACAGAACTTTAAAAATTTTGATAATATTATTATCAAAAACTTTTTAAGATATTTAAAATCTTAATCTTTTAATTTTTAGATATTTTTCAAAATATACCGGTATAGGAGCATTAAAAGTATATTTTTTTTCATTTATCATAAATTTTATTTCATATGAATGTAGCATTAAGTGATTTTTTTTGTTGATAGGTGTTTGTCTTTGCAAATTGTATTTACTATCACCAATTATTGGATTACCTAATAATAGTAATTGCTTTCTTAATTGATGCTTACGTCCTGTAATTGGTTTCATTTCTACCAAAGAGCAAAGTGAGTTTTTATCAATTACTTTAAAAGAAGATTCTGCATTTTCAATAATTTTTTTATTATTTTTGTATCGTACTAAAGAGTCTTTTAATATACCTTGTTGTTTAGTCATTGGTCCATGACAAATAGCTAAATATGTCTTGTGAACTCTTCTAAGTCTAAACAATGATGTTAACAATTGAGCAGTTTTTCTATTCTTTGCAATTAAAAATATACCAGAGGTATCTTTATCTAGTCTATGGACTGAATAAGGTTTTGTATTTTCAAAAATTCTACTACTTCTAAAAATATCAATTAAATTTTTATTTGATTTTGTTCCACCTTGTACAGAAATGCCCGAATCTTTGTTAATAACAACAAAGTCATCATTGTTTTCAATTATTTGTTTTTCATTTGATTTTATAATTTTTTTTGCTGGCTGATATTGACTTAGTTTTTTTTTTAAATTTTCTTTAAAATCAAAGTTAAAAAACATTAATTTGTCGTTAATTTTTACTCTTTGAGAACTTTTAATTTTTTTATTGTTAAGTTTTATTTTTCCATTTCTTAAATTCTTTTCAATTAAACCTTGCGGCATATCATTTATTTTTTTTTTAATAAATCTATCTATTCTCATATCTGAGAACTGTTCATCTACTGTGAAGATTTTTATCATTAATAATGATAAGACTATATTATGCCGAAGCTAACTTTTTTTCTTCCTTTTTTGATTTTTCTTCTACTTTTGTTGTATCTATTTTTTTTTTATCAACTTTTTTTGCCTCTAAATCCCTATCTACAAATTCAATAATTGCTACAGGTGCTTTGTCACCATATCTAAAACCAGCTTTAATAATTCTGGTGTAACCACCATTTCTTTTTTCATATCTCTTTGATAAAGTTTTAACTACTTTTGAAGCTGTTTTTTTATCTTGAAGCTTAGAAATAAGTATTTTTTTATTTTTTAGACTCTCTTTTTTTCCTAATGTTATTATTTTGTCTGCTTCAGGTTTTAGAACTTTTGCTTTTGGAAGGGTTGTTTTTATTTGTTCGTATTTGATTAAAGAATTTAGCATATTTTTGATTAATGCTTTTCTATGCTCTGAAGTTCTATTAAGTTTTTTATACCCAAACTTATGACGCATTATATAGTCTCCTCAAGCTTTTTTGAGAGTTCTGCTATATTATCTGGTGGCCAGTTAGGTATTTCCATTCCAAGATATAATGACATACCGGTTAAAACTTCCTTGATTTCATTTAATGACTTTCTTCCAAAATTTGGTGTTCTTAACATTTCACCTTCTGATTTTTGGACAAGATCTCCAATATAAATAATATTATCATTTTTTAGACAATTCATTGATCTCACAGAAAGCTCTAACTCGTCAACCTTGCGAAGTAAATTTTTGTTAAATTCTGGTTCTGTTGGCTGCTCCCTAACAATAACTTCTTGTGGTTCATCAAAATTTACAAACATTCCTAATTGATCTTGGAATATTCTTGCAGCATAGGCGACTGCATCCTCTGCAGAAATTGATCCATTTGTTTCTACTTCCATAGTTAGTTTGTCGTAATCAAGAGCCTTTCCTTCTCTTGCAGTACTTACAGAGTAAGACACTCTTTTAACAGGACTATATAATGAATCTATTGGTATTAATCCTAAAGGTGGATCTTCAGGTTTATTCATGTCAGCAGAAACGTATCCCTTGCCTGTACCTACGTTCATTTCCATATGAAAATTTGTATTTTCGTCTAAATTACAAATTACTAAATCTGGATTTAAAATCTCTATATCGGATATTTTTGAAATATCAGAGGCTTTTATCTCTCCCGGGCCTTTTGCATCAAGAATAAGTTTTTTAGTTCCATCAGAGTGACTTTTTAAAGCTAAAGATTTTACATTTAATACAATATCCGTAACATCTTCTCTTACACCTTTTATTGAGCTAAACTCATGAAGGACACCATCTATTTGAACCGAAGTTACTGCGGCCCCTCTTATCGAAGATAATAAAATTCTTCTTAAAGAATTTCCTAGGGTAAGTCCATATCCTTTCTCTAATGGCTCAGCCGTAATTTTAGCATAGGTCTTGTCATCATTAAGTTTGATGTCTAATTTTGGTGGTTTAATTAAAGATTTCCAATTTTTGATATTTACGTCTACACTTTCCATTTATACTCTCCTTTTTTTTGGTGGCCTTGTACCATTGTGCGGCATTGGTGTTGTATCTTTGATTGATAAAATTTTGAAACCTCGTGCTTGTAATGCTCTTAAGGCTGTTTCTCTTCCAGAACCAGGACCCTTAATTTCAACTGTTAAAGTTTTCATTCCAAATTCTAAAGCTTTTGCAGCAGCAGAGTCGGCTGCAACCTGAGCAGCATAGGGTGTTGATTTTCTCGATCCTTTGAAACCTTTTTGACCAGCTGATGACCAAGAGACAACATTTCCATTCGTGTCAGAGATTGAAATTATTGTATTATTAAATGTAGAAAGAACAAAAGCTTTTCCGTTGAGTATATTTTTTTTTATTTTTTTCTTTTTTGAGTAAGAACTTTTTTTTGCTGACTTTATTTCCTTGTCTTTTTGATCTTTATTTTCACTACTCATAAATTATTTCTTTAATGGTGTAAGTTTTTTTCCAGCAATAGCAATTGCTTTACCTTTTCTGGTTCTTGCATTACATCTAGTTCTTTGTCCTCTAACTGGTAATTTTTTTTTATGCCTTGAACCTCTATAGCAAGCTAGATCTATTAATCTCTTTATGCTTAATGAAGTCTCTCTTCTTAAATCGCCTTCTACAGTAAAGTTTTTATCTATATATTCTCTTATTTTTAAAATTTGATCATCTGAAAGTTCGTTAACTCTTTTTTCTCTTGAGATATCTAAATCATTGCATATTTGTCTTGAGAACTTTTCACCTATACCATGTATATAAGTTAGTCCAACTTGGACAATTTTATTCTGTGGTATGTTAACACCTGCTATACGAGCCATATATTGTGATTAAAATTTAGCCTTTTATATAAGAAGAAGTTTTAAAGTCAATGTTTTAAACCTCAAGTATTTCCTCAATTTTTTGAGAAATATCGCTTATTTCCATAGATCCGTCAATTTCATGAAAATTATCGTTTTTTAAATAATATTGTAGGACTGGTTTTGTTATTTCCATATATGTATCGTAGCGTTTTAAAATTGTTTCAGAATTGTCGTCTGATCTTTTCTCTAAAATTTTTCTTTTTTCAATTCTTTTGATAATTGAATCCTTATTTACATTTAAAAAAAAAATAAAATCAATTTTTTGATTTGACCTATTTAATAAAATTTCAAGGTTTTTTGCTTGATCTAAAGTTCTTGGATAACCATCAAAAATTAACTTATTCATTTTATTTTTGTCAAATACGATATTTTCAAGAAGTTTATTTACTATACCATCATCAACAAATTTACCTTCATTCATATTGCTAATAATTTTTTTTCCAATATCACTATCTTTTTTAATTTCTGCCCTTAACATATCTCCAGTTGAAACCTGAAAACTATTTAATTTTTTTACTAAATTTTTTGCTTGTGTGCCTTTTCCTGCACCAGGAGGACCAAAGATTATGATGTTCACTTAACTATTTCCCAAACTTTGTTTTTTTAATTAATTGTTCGTATTGTGAGCTCATCATTCTAGTTTGTATTTGAGTCACTGTATCTATTGCAACAACTACAACGATTAAAATTGATGTACCACCTAGGTAGAAAGGTATAGGATATTTTGCAATAAGAAACTCGGGCATTAAACAAACCAAAGTTAAATAAAGAGCGCCAATTGTTGTAAGTTTAGTCAAAATACTATCAATATAAA
>CACOSS010000017.1 GCA_902629955.1 uncultured Pelagibacteraceae bacterium | reverse complement strand
AATTATTTAATAATTTTTAAAAATTTTCTTCTTTACAGGAAGAATAAGAAAAACATTGGTACAAATGAAAGTCAAATTGTAGAAGATGATTTAACTGAAAAAAAGACTGATATTCAAGAAAATTTTACATTTGATAACTTTTCAAAAATTAAAAAAGAAAAAAGAAATATTATCAAATTACCTTCAGTAGATTTTTTAAAAGGCAAATCAGGAGAAAATTCCAAAAAAAATGCAATACAAAATAACTATGATCAAAAGACCCTTGAAAAAATTTTGTTAGATTTTGGCGTCGAGGGAAATATAACTAAAGTTAGTCACGGTCCAGTAGTAACATTAAATGAATTTGAGCCTGCTGCTGGAATAAAAGTCTCTAAAGTAATTAATCTCGCTGAAGATATTGCTAGAAATACAAGTTCTGAGTCTGCTAGAATATCAACAATACCAGGAAGAAGTACAATAGGAATTGAATTACCTAATAATGAAAGGGAAAACGTTTACTTAAGTGAAATAATTTCAAGCAAAGAATTTAAAAAAAAGGATATTAAACTACCAATCGCATTAGGAAAAAGTATTTCAGGAAACCCGATTATAGGGGATCTTACCTCAATGCCACATTTATTAATTGCTGGTACGACTGGCTCTGGAAAATCTGTATGCATTAATACAATTATTTTATCTATATTATATAAACTCACGCCAGATAAATGTAAATTTATTTTAATTGATCCAAAAATGCTTGAGTTATCTACTTATGAAAGAATTCCACATTTACTATGTCCAGTTATTACAGAACCGAAAAGAGCTGCATCTGTGCTTGGATGGGTGGTGAAGGAAATGGAAAACAGATACAGACTGATGACAAAAGATGGTGTTAGAAATATTGATGGTTATAATGAAAAACATTCTCTTCCAATGCCCTACATCGTTGTAATAGTCGACGAGATGTCAGACTTGATGCTTGTAGCTGGTAAAGAAATAGAAAATTATATTCAAAAATTATCGCAAATGGCTCGAGCTGCGGGAATTCATATTATAATGGCAACCCAGAGACCGAGTGTGGATGTTATTACTGGAACGATTAAGGCTAATTTCCCTACAAGAATATCTTTTCAAGTTACCTCTAAAATTGATAGTAGAACAATTTTAGGTGAACAAGGAGCTGAACAGCTTCTTGGTAAAGGAGATATGCTTTACATGACGTCTGCAAATAGAATTGTAAGGATACACGGACCATTTGTGTCAGAAAAGGAGATTGAAAAAGTAAACGAATTTTTAAGGTCTCAAGGTGAGGCAGAATATTTTGATGAAATTTTAAGTTATGGCGATGAAAAAAATTTAGCTAGCGCTGGTAAAAATGATGATAAAGATGATTTATATCAAACTGCGGTTGAGATAATAAAGACTGAAGGAAAAGCATCGACCTCATTTTTGCAGAGAAAACTACAAATTGGATATAATAGAGCTGCTAGAATTATTGACACAATGGAAGCAGAAGGAATTGTTAGCAAAGCAAATCATGTTGGTAAGAGAGATGTTATCAAATGATTAAATCGTCAATAATATTTCTTTTTTTTTTAATAGCTATATTGTGCTCGAGTAATTTAGAAGCTTCTACTAAAAAAAAAATAATTAATAATTTTATCGAAACTAAAAATTTATCATTCAAATTTAAACAAAATATTCAAGATAAAACTCAAGAAGGAAATTGTATAGTTGAATATCCAAAAAAAATCTATTGCACATACAATGAAAGTAAAAAAATATTAGTTTCTAACGGTAAAAAACTGGTAATTCAAAATCTTAATAATAACCAATACTATATTTATCCTATTGAAAGAACTGCGTTTAATTTAATCCTAGATAAGAATTTTTTACTAGAAAAAATTAAATTTGATAATGGTGATATTGTTGATAATAAATATTTGAGGTTTAAATTTATAGAAGGAGATAACCAAATAAATATTTTTTTTGATATCAACTCATATAATATTATTGGATGGCAAAACGTAGATATATACCAAAATCTAGTAATTACATATTTATTTAATTTAGAGAAAAATATTCAAATTAAAAAAAATCAATTTAGACTTCCTACACCTACAAATAATTAAAATATTTTAAATCATCTTTAAACTCGGTTTCGGCTTTAGATAAAATTTCTTTAGGCAGTTTTTCTTGCCATCTATTTTCAGGCCCTAAAAAGAAAAAAGATTTTTTTATATCGTTTATTTTAATACTTTCATCAAAACCTGTATCTTGCTCTTTTCTTTTTAAAATATTAAATTTTGTTGTTTCAATTGATTTAAATAGTTTTTTTTCGTCTATTTCATTTTTTTGACCTATTAACAATAGAATATATTTTATTAATTTATATGAAGTAGAATAGCAATCTTTCTCTAAATCCTCATACTTTATTAAAAGCGTTTTGAATTTTCTATTTTCAATCCATGATTTATAATGATCAGACCAAGATCCTAGAAATTGGAATCCACTAAAATCATTTTTTTTCCTTACATCCCAGATATATTTTTTTTTATTTATCATAAATTTAAATGTCTCATCGTAGTCCTTGAATCCATAATGGTTTTTTAATGAAGACAATATATTTCTTGGATCCCTTATTATATAAATTGCACCAAGAGTAGTTTTTTCACTAGTAAAGTTTTTATTATTTAGGGCTACCAAAGCATTATGTGTTTTTAGAAAAGTTTGGCTTTGCTTTTGAACGATACTTTTTTGTGAAGACTCCCAAAATAAACTTACTTCACCTGGCTTTTGTATAATATTTTTAAAATATTTTGGACCAGGATATAAAGATATATTTTTTAAAAGACTAAAATCAAATTCTCCTGTGTTTGAAAAAAAATACGATGAGATTATTGATCTGACCCAGGTGTTACCACTTTTAGGATATGATGCTATCCAAATAATCAAATTAATTCTCCTAGATAGCTTTCCTTTTTAAATAAATCATGAAGTGGTTTTAAAACGATAACCAGCTGAGCAGTGGAACAATTAGGGTTGGCAATTATATTTTTAGGTATATTCTTCATATCATTAGGATTAACTTGTGGAACTATTAGTGGAACCTCTGGGTCCATCCTAAAGAAACTTGAATTATCAACTACTATAGAATTTTTAGCAGCTTTTGGGGCAAACTTTTCTGAAATTCCTCCTCCAGCAGAGAAGAAAGTCAAATCAACTTTTGAAAAATCAAAATCTTCTAGTAGTTCAATTTTAATATCTTTGCCTTTAAAATTTAAAGATGATCCCAAACTTTTTGTAGAAGCTAATAAATGTAAATTATCCACCCTAAAATTTTTTTTTTCCAAAACTTCAAGGATCTTTCTTCCTACATTTCCAGTAGCTCCGACGATTGCAATATTCATAGTATGTTTTGTGAATTTATACTAAATGAAAGGTAAATCGCAAACTTTTCCGCTTACGTTTTTGCCGTTTATATTGACCTTAAATTCTTGAGATGGTTCAAAGTAAGGTTTTTTGATCATAGCTATTCCAATTGCTTGTTTAAACATTGGATTATATGATCCTGACCTAAGTTCGCCAATTAGTTCATTTTTACTATCATACAAATTCATTGATCCAGTGACGGAAATGTCATTAGTATCAAGTTTTACACCCATTAATTTTTTCTTAACACCTTCAGACCTTATTTTCTTAAGTGTTTCTTTGCCTAAAAATTCAATATCATTATCGAGATTTACGTAATTATCAAAACCACATTCATATGGGTTATCGCCTAAATCCATATCATTTCCGTATGATAACAAAGAGCTTTCTATTCTTTCAATTAAGTTTGGGCATCCTGCTTTTAAATTAAATTCATCACCAACCTCAAACAATTTGTCATATAAGGCTAATCCTGCTTTAGTGTGCTCCACGTAAACTTCATAGCCACCTTGTTTAGACCATCCTGATCTAGCAATAAGATGTTTTGCTCCACCAAATTCAAAGTAGTCGAAACCAAAAAACTTTAATTGAGTGATTTTAGGACCTAGGACTTTTTCCATTAATTTAAACGACTTTGGTCCCTGGACTGAGAATATATCTACATCAGGCTCGGAAATTTTAACTTCAAAATTTCTTCCTATTGCAAGACCTTTTGCAAAAAGTCCAACATCAGAATCCGATAGTGATATCCACCAACGTGTGTCTGAAAGTTTAAGAACTACAGGGTCATTAATTAAACCTGCATTGTCATCTATTATTGGGCAATAGTAACATCTACCCACTTTTGATTTTGATAAGTCTCTACAAGTCATTAATTGTACGAGTTTCGCCGAATCTTTTCCTGAAATTTCAATCTGTCTTTGGACTGCTACGTCCCAAACTTGAACATGCTCTTTTAAATGGTAATATAATTTTTCAATTGGTCCAAACGCCGTTGGTAAAAGCATGTGATTATAGACTGTGTAATGTGTTACACCTTGTTTCTCAATTCTTGAGGTATATTTTGTTCCTCTAAGTCTTCTTGATTTTGCAATATAAAAATTACTCATTAACTTAATAAAAATTCTTTGACTAGTTTTCTCATCTCAAAAGCTCTCTCATAAATAATCATGTGACCACAGTTTTGAATTACTTTTACTTGTGAATTTTTTATAATTTCAGCCATTTTATTTCCTACTTTGAGAGGCACCATTTTATCTAAATCTCCAAATATACATAAAGTTGGACATTCTATTTTATCTAGAGACTCTTTTCCGGCTTTATAGTTGTTACAGGCACTTAAGTCTACAGACAAAATTTCTCTGATTTCACGAGTTGAATTAATAATTTTTTTTACTGGATTTCCTCCAATGAAGGCTTTTGAGCCTTCATATCCCCATTTCATCATTAAATGAATAGCTTTGTCATCTCCCGCTTCAGCTAAATCTAACAAGTCTTGATTTACTGGAAGCATATATGACCCAGCAACTAGAACTAATTTATTAATAAAATTTGGATATTTTGATGCGAAGTCTATTCCAATTAGGCACCCCTGAGAATGACCAATAAAATTAACTTTTTCCAAACCTAATTTATTAATTAAGCCTGCAACCCAATCAGATATTTCTTCAATTGATTTTATAGCTGGGCCATCTGAGTTTCCATGACCGGGTAAATCAACTGACAAAACATTAAATCCATGGGAAGCATAAAATTGTTCATGAAGAGACCAAACGATATGTGTCAACCCACTTCCATGCATTAAAAGTATTGTTGGTTTAGACCTGTCAACATCCATACCTCCTGTCGAGATAAACACATTTTTATTGTCTACCTCTAAATTCAGTTTAGCTCCTTGGCCTTTTTTCTTAATTCAAACTTTTGGATTTTCCCTGTTGATGTTTTTGGTAGTTCACAAAACTCAATTTTTTTTGGAACTTTAAATTTTGCAAGTGTTTCCTTGCAAAAATCAATTAATTCTTTTTCTGTCGTTGGTTTATCTTTTACAGCTTCTATAAATGCACAAGGCACTTCCCCCCATTTTTCGTCTGGTTTTGCTACTACTGCAGCAATTGATACAGAGGGATGTTTGGCTAATGTATTTTCAATTTCTATAGACGAAATATTTTCACCACCAGAAATAATGATGTCTTTTGATCTATCTTGTATTTTAATATAACCATCTGGATACATTACTGCTAAATCGCCTGAATGAAACCAACCATCCTTCATTGCTTTATCGGTTGCATCTTTATCTTTAAAATATCCCTTCATAACAACATTTCCTCTTATCATTATCTCCCCAATGGTTTTTCCATCCCTTGGAACTTCTTTCATAGTTTCGGGATCCATGATTGTAACGCCTTCAGTGTTAGGATATCTAACACCTTGTCTTGCTTTAATCTCATTTTGTTTTTCTTCTTCAAATTCATTCCACTCGTCATTCCAAGCGCATTGGGTTACATGACCATAAGTTTCTGTTAAACCGTAAACATGCATAACCTCAAAACCCAAACTTTTCATTTTTTTGAAAATTATACTAGGAGGAGGTGCGCCCGCAGTGAGAACATAAACTTTATTTTTTAATTTTTTTCTGGCTGACTCTGGAGCGCCTGTGATCATATTTAATACTATAGGAGCTCCGCCGAAGTGAGTTACATTGTATTTATCTATCAATTCAAATATTTTTTTAATATCAATATTTCTTAAACAAATTGTTCTTCCATTCAACATTGGTACAGTCCATGGATAACACCATCCATTACAATGAAACATAGGAACAATGGTTAAAAAATTTAACCTATTCGGCATGTTCCAAGCAGTGGCACTTCCTGTTGACATTAAATATGAACCTCTGTGATGATAAACAACTCCTTTAGGATTTCCCGTTGTACCTGAAGTATAACTAAGTGTAATTGCTTCCCATTCATCATCCGGCATTCTCCACTTATAATTTTCATCTCCAGAGTTAAGGAACTCCTCATATTCTAGATCACCTATTTTTTCTAATTTAGATTGATCAGCAAATTTATCATGTATATCAATTATAGTAATTTTTTTATTCAAAGTGCTAAAAGCTTTTTTAACTTCTGTATGTAATTGTCTATCAACAACTAATACTTTGGCTTCGCTATGTTCCAAAATATATGCAATTGTTTTAGCATCTAAACGAATATTAATTGTATTAAGAATTGCTCCAGTCATTGGTACTGAATAATGTGCTTCGAAAATTTCTGGAGTATTAAAAGCAAGGAACGAAACTGTATCTCCTTTTTTAATTCCTATTTTTTCTAGTGCGCTTGCAAATTTCAGGCATCTTTTATAAACCTGCGTCCAAGTATATTTTCTATCTTCATAAACAATAGCTTCATAGTTTGGATAAATGTCCTTTGCCCTATTTAAAAATGATAGAGGAGTCAACGGGACATGGTTAGCCTTGTTTTTATCAAGATTAGTCTCGTAATGATTCATGAACTAATTAAATTTAAAATCCATTATGTAACCACTACCAGAAATTGCACTAGAATAATGACTCTCTACTCTTGGTAGCACTCTATGAAAATAAAATTTAGCTGTTTGTATTTTATCTTCATAGAATTTTTTATTATTTGATACTTCTTTAAAACTAACCTCTAAAACCTTCAACCATGAATGACCTAGCGCAACATAACCAAGAACTTTTAAATAATCGTTAGATGCTGCATTAGCATCATCTTTTGAGTCCTTAATCTTCTCTTTAATCCAAGTAGTAAAATCAATAAGTTTTTCTAAATAAGTTTTTAATTTTTCTTGGTAGGGTTTTAATTCTGAACTTTCTATTTCTAGATCTTTTCTTAAAATATTGATGTAATTTTCAACAATATCTCCATTTTTATTTATAAGTTTTCTAAAAACTAGATCTATAGCCTGCACTGAGTTGGTACCTTCGTAAATTGGTGTAATTCTGTTATCTCTATAAAGCTGTTCTATACCCTGATCTTTTGTATAACCATACCCTCCATGAATTTGCATTGCATCACTTGTTATTTCCATTCCTAAATCTGAAAATAGAGATTTTACCACTGGTGTCATTAGTGAAACTAAATCTGATGCTTCCTGTTTTATTTTGGGTTCATTGTGATTTAGACTAACTTCCGTTTGTTGTGATAACCAAAAACATAAGGCTCGTTCACCCTCAATAATTGATTTCATATTAAGTAATGATCTTCTGATATCTGCGTGTTCTATAATCAAGTCTGCACTTCCATTTTGAGACTTGTTGGAATTACTTTTGCCTTGCTTTCTTTCTTTAGCATAGTTTAATGAGTTTTGATAGGCAATCTCTGAAAGTCCTAAGCCTTGAATTCCTACAATTATTCTTTCTAAGTTCATCATAGTGAACATTGAATTAAGTCCTTTATTTTTTGGTCCAATCATATATCCAGTTGCTTCATCAAAATTTAAAACACAAGTAGCAGATCCTTTTATTCCCATTTTGTTTTCTATTGATCCAGTAGAAATACCATTTTTTGGACCAACCGATCCGTTTTCTTTAACAATATATTTTGGAACAAGAAATAAACTAATACCTTTAGTCCCAGGAGGTGAGTCTGAGGCTCTTGCGAGAACTAAGTGTATAATATTATCAGTTAAATCATGATCACCAGAAGTAATAAATATTTTTTGACCTGAGATTTTATAAGTACCATCTTCTTGCTCATGTGCTTTTGTCTTAAGAATTCCAAGATCCGTTCCACAAACTGGTTCTGTAAGGCACATTGTTCCACTCCATTTTCCCTCAACCATTTTTGGTAAATACGTGTTTTTTATATCTTCAGATGCATGGTGACGAATACAATTATAAGCACCTAGTGTAAGCTCAGTATAAAGTTTAAACGCTAAGCTTGAAGAGGAAAGCATTTCATCAAAAAAGGCACTTACTGTTTTGGGCATCCCTTGACCACCATATTTTGGGTCACAAGATAAAGACATCCATCCATCTTCAATAAATTTACTATATGCTTCTTTATATCCTGGGGGTGTTCTAACAACACCATTTTCAAGTACTGCCGGGTTCTCATCCCCTGCTTTAGCTAGTGGTAAAATAATGTTTTGATTAATTTTAGCCGCCTCATCTAATATATCTTTTACTAGATCTGGAGTTATTTCTTTATACTTTTCAATCTCATTGTAGTTTTTATTATTTCTCAACTTTTCATAGAGAAACATCATATCTTCAATTGGTGCTGTATAAGTAGTCATAATTTTTAATAGCTATAAAATATGTGAAATTATTTATTTTTGCAATTGCGCAATAATTGCATCTCCCATTTCACTAGTTGAAACTTCCTTATTTCCCTTAGAATATATATCTTTTGTTCTTAATCCCATGTCCAAAACGCTTTGCACTGCTAAATCAAGTTCTTTAGCTTCTTTTTCCAAATTTAGAGAATACCTTAGCGCCATAGAAAAACTTAAAATTGTTGCAATTGGATTTGCAAGATTTTTCCCTGCTATATCTGGGGCAGAACCATGAACAGGTTCGTACATTGATCTCATTTTTCCATTTTTATCTTTAGCTCCTAGGGAAGCTGATGGCAAAAGACCAAGAGATCCTGTTAACATCGCCGCTTCATCAGAAAGTATATCTCCGAATAGATTATCTGTTACAATTACGTCAAACTGTTTTGGGTTTCTTAATAATTGCATAGCACAGTTATCGGCCAACATGTGCTCGAGTTTGACCTCCTTAAATTCATTTTTATGAATTTCAGCAACTTCTTCTTTCCATAGCTGCCCGGCCTCCATAACATTAGATTTTTCACACGATGTTACTTTGTTATTCCTTTTTTTTGCTAAATCAAAAGCAACTCTTGCTACTCTTGCAATTTCACTTGAAGTATAGGTGTGAGTGTTAACACCTTTTCTCTCGCCGTTATCTATGGGTTTAATTCCTCTTGGCTCCCCAAAATAAATTCCACCTGTAAGCTCTCTTACTATCATAATATCAAGTCCAGAAACAATTTCGGGTTTAAGGCTCGATGCTTCTACAAGCTGTTTAAAACAAATTGCTGGTCTTAGATTAGCAAATAATTTTAATTCTTTTCTTAATTTTAATAACGCTCTTTCGGGTTTTTTTGAAAAATCTAAGTTATCCCATTTGGGACCACCGACTGCACCTAAAATAACTGCCTCACTCTCAAGGGCTTTATAAAATACCTCATCAGTGATTGGTGTTCCATGTTTATCATAGGCAGCACCACCTACTAAATCTTCATCTGTTTCAAAATCTAAGGATCTTTTACTATTAAACCAATTAATTATTTTTTTTACTTCCAACACAACTTCTGGACCTATTCCATCTCCTGGTAATAGTAAGATTTTTCTTCTCTTTACTTTAATCATTAAAAATCCATGGCCTTTTTGAGGATAATTTTTTTTCAAATTCAGTAATTTTTGGATTTTTTTCTAATGAAAGAGCAATATCATCTAACCCCTCAATTAAACACTTTTTTTTGAACCGATCTATTTCAAATTCAATCTCATTATTTCCAAAAGTAATTTTTTGTTCTTCTAGATTTACAATGATTTCCTCTTTTCTTTTTGAGTATTCAGAGAGTTCTTTTATTTTTGCTTCTGGAAGTACAATTGGTAAAATTCCATTTTTAAAACAATTATTATAGAAAATATCCGCATAACTTGAACTGATAACGCAAGTTATTCCAAAATCAAGTAATGCCCATGGCGCATGTTCTCGTGAAGATCCGCAACCAAAGTTTTTTCCAGCAATCAAGATCTTAGAGTTATTAAATGGACTTGTATTTAATATAAAATCATTAATTAGTGTACCTTTTTCATTATATCTCATTTCATAAAATAAGTTTTTTCCAAGACCTGTTCTTTTAATTGTTTTTAAAAACTGCTTTGGAATAATCATATCTGTATCAATATTAACTATTGGAAGATATGCGGGTATACTTTTTATTGTTTTAAATTTTTGCATTTAATTTTGAAATTTTCTAACATCGTCTAAAGATCCTGATATTGCTGCTGCTGCAGCCATTCCAGGACTAACAAGATGTGTTCTCCCGCCTCTGCCTTGACGTCCTTCAAAATTTCTATTTGAAGTAGATGCACATCTTTCTTCAGGTTTCAATTTATCAGCATTCATAGCTAAGCACATAGAACATCCAGGTTCTCTCCAATCAAAACCTGAATCTTTGAAGACTTTATCTAAACCTTCTTGTTCAGCCTGTTGCTTCACCAGTCCAGAGCCAGGAACTACCATAGCATATACATGTTGTGCCACTTTTTTGTTCTTAATTATTTTCGCTGCATCTCTTAAGTCCTCAATTCTACCGTTTGTGCAACTTCCTATAAAAACTTTATCTATTTTAACATCCTTGATAGCTGTACCAGGTTTTAATCCCATATATTTTAATGATCTCTCTATTGAATTTTTTCTATCTTCATCCGCTTCATTTTCTGGATTTGGTATCCTACCATCTATAGATATAACATCTTGTGGTGAAGTCCCCCATGTTACCATTGGTACAATGTCTTTTCCTTCTAACGTAACTTCTTTGTCAAAATCAGCATCATTGTCAGATTTTAATTTACTCCAATAATCCAAAGCCTTATCCCAATTTTCTTTTTTAGGTGCCATTGGTCTACCATTTAAATAATCAAATATTTTTTGATCTGGCTCGATTAAACCTGCTCTTGCACCTCCCTCAATAGTCATGTTACAAATTGTCATTCTTTGCTCTACACTTAGAGATGAGATCAAACTACCTGCATACTCAATTACATAACCAGTTCCACCTGCAGTACCAATTTTACCAATGATCTGCAAAATAACATCTTTAGATGTTACGCCGATAGACAACTTTCCATCCACTTTAATACGAAAGTTTTTTGATTTTTTTTGAACTAAAGTTTGTGTAGCTAATACGTGTTCTACTTCAGAAGTTCCTATGCCAAAAGCTAAGGATCCAAAGGCACCGTGAGTTGCTGTGTGGCTGTCTCCACAAACAATTATACTTCCTGGTTGAGTGAAACCTTGCTCAGGTCCAATTATATGAACTATGCCTTGTCTTTTATCATTCATTCCAAAAAGTTTTATTCCAAATTCTTCACAGTTTTTTTCTAAAGTTTCTACTTGAAGTTTAGACTCTTCATCATAAATTCCTTTAGATCTATCAGATGTTGGCACATTGTGATCTGCAACAGCTAAGGTCAGATTTGGCTGTCTAACTTTTCTATTAGAGTTCCTTAACCCCTCAAATGCTTGCGGGCTAGTAACTTCATGAACTAAATGTCTATCAACATAAAGTAAAGATGTTCCGTCATCTTGTGTGTGCACAAGATGATCATCCCAGATTTTATCGTATAAAGTTTTAGACATTTAGAAAAAATTATTTTTTGTCTTTTAGATTTTCTTTTGGACTTTCTGCTTTTAGAGTTTCCGTTCTTTTTTCAACTTTTTTGGCTGTCTCTGTTGAGGGAGTTTCTTTTTCTGCTATTTTCTCTTCTTTAGAAACCACAACATTTTCCTCATTTACATTTTCCGGTTTTGTTTCAACATTGATACCTATCTTTTTTCTAATTTTCTCGGCTATCCTTGCAGATTTACCAGTCCTGTCTCTTAGATAATATAATTTTGCTCTTCTTACTTTTCCGGACCTTACAACTTTGATCGAGTCGACAATTGGACTATATAATGCAAATGTTCTTTCTACTCCTTCACCAAAAGATATTTTTCTTACAGTAAATGAAGAGTTTATATCTCTATTTTTTTTAGCAATGCAAACTCCTTCAAAATACTGAATTCTATCTCTTTTTCCCTCAGTAATTCTAACTCCAACTTTAACTATATCGCCAGTGTAGAACTCCGGAAGTTTCTTTTCAGCGGCAATTTTTTTTACAATTGCTTGGTTAATTTCTTCAATATTTTTCATTTTTAAGTTTATCAATTTAATTTTTTTTATTATATTTTTGCCATAAATCTGGTCTTCGGTGGCGTGTTATAGCCTTTGATTGAGTTAAACGCCAGTCTTTAATTTTCGCGTGATCGCCTGATAAAAGCACATTTGGAACGCTTTTTTCCTCCCAAATTTGAGGCTTTGTATACTGAGGATACTCTAATAAACCATTTTCAAAACTTTCCTCGTTTTTAGATTCTTCGTTACCAATAACACCTGGTATCAATCTCAATATAGCATCTAAAAAAACATACGAAGCTGTCTCGCCTCCAGATAATACAAAGTCACCAATACTTATTTCTTCTATTTCTCTATTATCTAAAACTCTTTGATCAATGCCTTCAAAATGTCCACAAATTAGATTTACTTTATTTTCTTTTGATATTTCTTTTGCAATATTTTGATTAAATACTTTACCCCTAGGAGAAAGGTAAAAAATTTTCTCCCCATTTTTAATATTTGCATCTAAAGATTTTGCGACAACATCCGGTTTTAGAAGCATTCCTGATCCACCACCATACGGTGTATCATCAACAGTTTTGTGCTTATCCAAAGCATATTCCCTTATATCGACAGTTTTTAAATCCCATATTTTTTTTTCCATAGCTTTTCCATACAGACCTTTATTAAGTGGTCCAGGAA
>CACOSS010000016.1 GCA_902629955.1 uncultured Pelagibacteraceae bacterium | reverse complement strand
CAAAAAGTTTTTCAAATTTTTCAAACTTACCAAATCTAAAAAACATGGAATTATTACAACTATTTAATCGTGAAGATAACGGACATCGATGGATGACAACTGAATTTGATTTTACTGATATTTATAAATTATCAAAAATAAAATATTTAAAACTGGATAATATAAATCCTGAATATTTACCTCCATTGAAAACTTTGACAAGTATTGAAGAACTTAACATATCTTTGAAACTTATAACTGGCGATATGTACAGCGATGAAGGTACAATTGATAAAAATTTGATTGATCAGGATTTTGAATTTTTAAAATCATATAAAAATCTTAAAAAATTAAAAATACTAATACCTAGCGATACGTCTTCTATTAAAGGTCCAAAGATGATTTCATTTGTAAGCAAAAATTTAGAAGAATTGGATTTAGATATTTCTTATTCTGATGAAAATATAGGGAATGGAAACAGTACAATTAAATATATTTGTAAAAAATTAAAAAAATTAAAAAAATTAAAATTAAAAATTTCAAGAAATGAAAGTTTTGAAGACAGCGAAAAATCTAATATTACTTTTTTTAGAAAAACAGGAGAAAAATGGGAATATAATAAAGGTGGACCAAGACCATTCGAATTAGATATGAAAATAATTTCCAAATTAAAGCATTTAGAAAACTTTACATTTAAACAAATTTATGGTGATGCAATGGGTTATAAAATTTCTAATCCAATTAGTGTTACAAAAATGAGTAAGCTTAAAACATTAAATATCGACGATAAAAAATTTTCATCTAAAGATTTAGAAATAATAAAAAATATGACTACTAGTAAAAGAGATAAGTTTTTAAATGAAAAAAAGAAAAAAGATAAATCTATAACAAGTGAATATAGTTTATCAGAGAAAGATAAAAAAACTTATGACAAACTGGATAAAGAAATTAGATTCGGGAGTCCCCATACTGATTATGCTTATGATCAGATTCAAGATATTTTAAAAGAAAGAAAGAAAAAAAATAAAAAAAAATAATTTTAAGCTAACTTTAAAAAGAACCAATTACTTATTTATTTTGTGTTTAATTTTGCTAATTAAGAAAATAGCAATAGCACTTACTACAGCAAATACTTCAAGTGCATGTCCGGAGTCACCGAGAATCATTTGAACTATGTAAAATATTATACATACAACAAACCAGACCAGAATTAACATCGATTATTTTATATTTTTTGGGTCAGGCATACCGACTTTATTGTATCCAGCATCTACATAATGAATTTCACCTGTAACTCCCCCAGCCATATCACTTAACAAATATAAAGCTGAATTTCCAACATCAAGATTATCTACATTTCTCTTTAAAAAAGAGTGATCAGCATTCCATTTATATAAAAATTTCGCATCACCAATTGCAGATGCTGCCAAAGTTTTAATTGGACCTGCGCTTATAGCATTTACTCTTACTCCTTTAGATCCAAGATCTCTTGCAAGATATTTCACACTTGCTTCTAAAGCTGCCTTGCAAACGCCCATTACATTATAATTAGGTATAGCTTTATTTGCTTCATAACTTAGGGTAATCATACTTCCGCCCTGCTTCATTATTTTTGATGCTTCTTTCGCAACCTCTGTAAATGAAAAGCATGAAATTAACATACTTCTTAAAAAGTTTTCTCTTGTTGTATTTAGATATTCTCCTGATAATTCAGATTTATCTGAAAATGCTATAGCATGCACCACAAAGTCAATTTCACCCCATTTAGACTTTACATCCTCAAAAAGTTTTACAACTTCCTCTTTCTTTTCAACATCACAGCTAAAAGTTAAATTTGAATTTAATTTTTCTGACAATGGAACTACCCTTTTTTTAAGAGCATCTCCTAAATAAGTAAAAGCTAATTCTGCTCCAGCTTCAGCTAATTTTTGTGATATACCCCAAGCAATAGATCTTTCATTGGCAACACCCATGATTAATCCTTTTTTGCCTTTCATTAAGCTCATTATTAAACTTTCTCAAAAACTAAAGTTGCATTTGTTCCACCAAAACCAAAACTATTAGACATTATAGAATTTAAGGAAATATCTTTTTCTACTTTTGTAACAATTGGATATTTTTTTGCTTCATCATCCATGTCAACTATATTTGCAGAAGCTGATATAAAATTATTTTTCATCATTATTAAACTATAAACAGCTTCGTGAACTGAGGTTGCTCCCAAAGAATGTCCAGATAGTGATTTGGTTGAGCTTATTTTAGGTTTATAATCCTTAAATACTTCACCTACTGCTTTTAATTCAGTTATATCTCCCACAGGCGTAGATGTTCCATGAGTATTTATATAATCAATTTTATTTTTTGCTGTTTTTAATGCCATTTGCATACATCTAACAGCACCTTCTCCAGATGGAGCAACCATATCGTAACCATCAGATGTTGCGCCGTAGCCAGTTAATTCTGCATAAATTTTTGCACCTCTTGCTTTTGCATGCTCATATTCCTCAAGCACTAAAACACCGCCACCACCTGAAATAACAAAACCATCTCTTGTTTTATCATAAGGTCTTGATGCTTTATCTGGTGTATCATTGTATTTAGATG
This sequence comes from uncultured Pelagibacteraceae bacterium, assembly GCA_902629955.1. Taxonomy (GTDB): domain Bacteria; phylum Pseudomonadota; class Alphaproteobacteria; order Pelagibacterales; family Pelagibacteraceae; genus Pelagibacter. Next base: position 10,480 of record CACOSS010000016.1, on the reverse strand, counting down.
ATAAAGCGGTCATCGCATCAAACATTGCTGTCATTGCAAAGTGAACTTCATCGCTGCCGCCTGCAAAGATAACATTCTGTTTTCCTAATTGAATTAATTCCATTGCATTACCGATACAGTGTCCACTTGTAGCACATGCAGAGCTTATAGTATAATTTACACCTTTAATTTTAAATGGCACAGCGAGTGTTGCGGATGCTGTACTTGCCATAGTTCTTGGTACTACGAATGGTCCCATTTTTTTTGGATTCTTTTCTCTAGTTTTATCTGCAGCCAAAATTACATTTTCAATTGAAGGTCCTCCAGACCCCATTACCATTCCTGTAGAATTATTACTTACGTCCTTTTCTTCCAAACCAGAGTCTTTAACAGCTTCATTCATAGCTATATAATTATAAGCTGAGCCTTTACCCATAAATCTAATAACTTTTCTATCTACATGATCCTCTAATTTTATATTTGGTAGCCCATGAACGTGGCTTTTAAGATTAAATTCTTTATATTCTTCAGAAAAAGTAATGCCTGATTTTGAATTAATTAAAGAATTATAAACTTCTTCTTGGTTATTACCCAAGCAAGAAACTACACCAATTCCAGTTACTACTACCCTTTTCATTATTTAAATAATCCAACTTTTAAATTTTCAGCAGAATATATTTTTTTGTCATCTGCTTTAAGTATTCCGTTTGCTAAACCTACCGTGGTTCCTTCTTTTACTAAAATCCTCTTCATATCAATTTCATAACTCGCAATTTTTACATTTTTTAATACTTCACCTGTAAATTTCACTGCTCCAACACCTAGGGCTCTTCCTCTCCCTGGGTTTCCAAGCCAGCCTAAATAAAATCCAACCAGTTGCCACATTGCATCAAGTCCTAAGCATCCAGGCATAACTGGGTCCTCTTTAAAATGACAATCAAAAAACCATAATTCATGTTTTATATCTAATTCTGCTTTTAAAACTCCTTTTTTAAAAGCACCTTTATTTTCTCCAATTTCTGTAATTCTGTCAAACATCAGCATAGGTGGCAAAGGAAGTTTTGCATTCCCAGGCCCAAAAAGCTCACCATTACCGCACTTTATTAAATCCTCGTAATTATAAGCTGATTTTTTTTCCATAAAAATTGATGTTTAATACTGTATTTAGTTAATTTACAATATACAATTGGATTTGAACTGATAAATTAGGCTAAAAAATGAAAAATTACAGTAATTTTGTGGAAAAATTAAGATCTGCAGGCTTAAGACCAACTAAACAAAGATTAAAAATATGTGAAGTTCTTTTTGATAGAAAAGAGACTTTCCACTTCAATGTTGAGGATCTTAAAAAAATTTTGAAAAAAAAACTAGAAACAAGCATATCTGTTGCCACGGTTTATAATACAATTAATGCTTTTAAGAGCAAAGGGTATATAAAAGAAATTTCATTAAATACTGATAAAACATATTTTGATACAAATGTAACAAGTCACCATCATTTTTATAATGTGACAACTGGTGAATTAATTGATTTTCATGATAAAGATGTAGAAGAAATCAAATTAAAAAAAAACTTACCTGGAAAGAAGATTAAATCCATAGAAGTTTTGGTAAAAATTGCTAACAAATAATAATTATTAACAATTAATTCTCTAAAAGACGAAAAAAATAGTTTAGAATCATTCTAATATATTGACATATTATTCAAACTCACTAAATTAGACATGTGAGTAAAGAAATTTACAAAGAAAAATCTAAATGTCCTTTTACTGGCGCTGGAACACCGCCAAAACATTCAACTGGAAAAGGAACTTCCAATAGAGACTGGTGGCCGAATAGTCTAAATCTTAAAATATTAAGCCAGCATTCTAGATTAGTAAATCCGATGGATAAACAATTTAGTTATGTAAAGGAATTTAAGAAATTAAATTATAGGGCTCTAAAAAAAGATCTGCATAAATTAATGACAGACTCGCAAGATTGGTGGCCAGCAGACTATGGTCATTATGGCCCACTATTTATAAGACTCGCTTGGCACGCAGCAGGTACTTACAGAACTGGCGATGGAAGAGGAGGTGCTGGTACCGGTAATCAGCGTTTCGCTCCACTCAACAGTTGGCCGGATAATGTTAATTTAGATAAAGCAAGATTGTTATTGTGGCCTATAAAGAAAAAATATGGAAAAAGAATTTCTTGGGCTGATTTATTTATATTAGTAGGTAACGTTGCTCTAGACTCAATGGGCTTCAAAACTTATGGTTTTGGAGCAGGTCGTGAAGATATTTGGGAACCAGAGGAAGATATTTATTGGGGATCAGAAAAAGAATGGCTAGGCGTAAATAGATACAGTGGAAAAAGAGATTTAGAACAACCGTTAGGTGCTTCACATATGGGATTAATTTATGTTAACCCTCAAGGTCCAGATGCAAATCCTGATCCATTACTAGCAGCGCATGATATAAGAGAAACATTCGGTAGAATGGCAATGAATGACTACGAGACTGCAGCTTTAGTTGCAGGTGGACATACATTTGGAAAGTCACATGGAGCAGCTCCAGAGTCTCATAAAGGACCAGAACCAGAAGGCTCAAAGATTCATGAACAAGCAACTGGTTGGAATAGTAATTATAAAAGTGGGAAAGGAGTTGATACTATAAGCAGCGGAATAGAAGGTGCTTGGACGCAAAATCCAATTAAATGGGATATGGGTTATTTAGATTGTTTATATGATCATGAATGGGAATTAACAAAAAGTCCAGCTGGCGCACATCAATGGACACCGAAAAAAAATGGTCAAGAAATCAAAATGGTTCCTGACGCGCACGAAAAGGGAAAAAAACATCCACCAATGATGCAAACTACTGACATTTCATTAAAAGTTGATCCAAGTTATGGACCAATTACAAGACATTTTCATAAAAATCCAAAAGAATTCCACGATGCTTTTGCAAAAGCATGGTTCAAGCTTACACACAGAGATATGGGGCCAAGAGCATGTTATTTAGGTCCAGATGTGCCAAAAGAGCAATTAATTTGGCAAGATCCAATACCTAAACAAAAGTATAAAATAAAAAAAAATGAAATTAAAAAACTTAAAGCTCAAATTTTAAAATCAGGGCTTCAAACTTCAGAATTAGTATCAGCAGCATGGGCATCTGCATCGACTTTTAGAGGCTCTGATAAAAGAGGTGGAGCAAACGGTGCAAGATTAAGACTTGAACCCCAAAAAAATTGGCTAGTAAACAAATTATCAAAAACTGAAAAAGTTATTAAAGTATTGGAAAAAATTAAAAAGCAATTTGATAGCAAAAAGAAAAATGTTTCAATTGCTGACTTGATAGTTCTAGGAGGTTGCGTTGGCATCGAAAAAGCTGCTAAAAAAGCTGGTCATAAAATTAATGTACCTTTTTCAGCAGGTAGAGGTGATGCATCTCAAGATCAAACTGATGTAAATTCATTTGCTTTACTAGAACCAAAAGCAGATGGATTTAGAAACTATTTAAATTCAGACACAAATATCTCAGCAGAGGAGCTTTTGTTAGATAAAGCACAACTTATGAGATTGACAGCACCCGAAATGACAGTTTTAGTGGGCGGTATGAGAGTGTTAGACGCTAACTATGATGGATCAGATAATGGTGTATTTACAAAAAAACCTGGCTCATTATCTAATGATTACTTTAAAAATTTATTAGACATGAACATAACTTGGAAAGAAGTCGACACAAAAGATCAGTTATTTGTCGGCAAAGACAGAAAAACAAGTAAAGTTAAGTGGAAAGGCACTAGAGTAGATTTAATATTTGGTTCTAATTCTCAATTAAGAGCCATTGCTGAGGTTTATGCTTGCGAAGACGGAGAGAAAAAATTTGTAAGCGATTTTGTCGCCGCATGGACAAAAGTAATGAATTCTGACAGGTTTGATTTAGCACAAAAATAGTTTATAAAAATGTAATTATGACAGAACTTACACAAGGAATTTTTCAAACTAGCAAAGCGTTTTATGACAGTAATAAAGGATCATTATTAAGAACTCTAATCTACACAATAGGACACTTTGCAATTGCTATTACAGTTTTAATGTTAATAGCAGACGTATCGTTTATGATTGCATTAACGGATGCAATTGTTGAGCCTTTAGCTAATGCTGTGTGGTACTTTGTGCTAGACAAAATCTGGACAAGCAAAATGAGTAAAAAAAAAAATTAGTCTTTACCCCATATATTATCAATATTAATCCACCCTGAATAATTTTTACCACTAACCTTACACCAATCTTTTTTACATTTTTCTAGGATAAATAATTTACCACTCTCGATATTTGCAATAGGTTTTGAATTAGTACTAGGATTTTTATAAAGAATTCTGTTTGATAAAACTATCGCAGAATCTGATTTTTTTAATTGAGATATATGTATCCACCCACTATTTTTTTTATGGTCAATTACTTTACGAAAGTTCTCTTTTTTATCAATGACTTTTACTGGTAAATACTTTTTCTTATAAATAAATTTTACTGGATAATCTAAACCCGGACCCATTCTTACATTTACTTTAGAATTTTTAAGCATTAGGTAGTAATTTTCATCACTAAATGTGCTAGTACAAAAAAAAATTAAAACAAAAAAAATTATTTTTCTCCACATATACAATTCTTTTTTTTTAAAAATCTAGATCGCCTAAAAGTTAAATTTAAAAGATTTATTATCAGAATTTTATTTGTTAATTCATTTTTTAGACCCAATATATATTTAAGAACTTCGTTTGCCTGAATATTACCTACGATACCTGCAACAGGACCTAAAATTCCATCAGTTTCGCAGTTTAAAAATTCTTCACTGACATCTGTTTGATAGAAACACTTTAAACATGCCTCATTTTTTCTCTTAAAATTAAAAGAAAAAACATGACCATCGTATCTACTTATAGCACCAACAATTAATATTTTTTTCAATTTATTTGTAAATTGATTCAATAAAAATTTTGTCTTAAAATTATCTGAACCATCTACAATAATGTCAAATTGATTTAATATTTTATAAGCATTTTTTTTTGTTATTTTATTTTTATAAATTTTAGTTTGAACGTCAGGGTTAATATCAATTAATTTTTTTTTTAAAACCTCAACTTTATATTTTCCGACATCTTTAAATGTATAAATTGATTGACGATGAATGTTAGATATATCTACTCTATCATAATCAACAATGCCTATCTTACCTACTCCTGCTCTAGCTAAATAATCAACAATTGGACAACCTAGACCACCTACACCTACAACCAAAACATTTGAATTAAGTATTTTTTTTTGACCTATTGTTCCAACATTTTTCAAAACTATTTGTCTTGAATATTTTTCTATTTGTTTTGTGGAAAGATTTTTCCTCATTTACCAGTAGAACCAAAACCTCCACTTCCTCTTACAGTTTCAGGAAGTTCATTTACCTCTTCAAATTCTAATTTTAAAATTGGTGTTAGAACCATCTGTGCTATTCTATCATCGCAATTTACAACAAATTCATTTTCTCCATGATTAAATATTATCACTTTAAGTTCACCTCTATAATCACTATCAATTGTTCCTGGGGTGTTAAGAACACCAATACTTTGTTTTGCAGCTAATCCAGATCTTGGTCTAATTTGAACTTCAAATTCTTCAGGAAACGCTATTGAAATTCCAGTTGGAATTAAAGCTGAAGTGCCAGGTCTAATTTTAATTGGGCTTTCTATAAATGCCATTAAATCCATTCCAGACGAGCCACTAGTTTTATATTTTGGCAACTTTACTTTTGGATCAAGTCTTTTAACTAGAACTTTAACCATTAATTAGTCCAGATACGAAACAATTTTTTTTACAATTTTGTTGGCGATAACAGATTTTTTACCTTTGGAAATTTTTTCAATTTCTCCATTTTTATATAATATGCTTACTTCATTGAAGTCAGAGTCAAAGCCTATTTCTTGATTTGAAACGTCGTTTGCTATTAACCAATCACAGTTTTTTTCATTTATTTTTTTTTTTGAATTTTCTATTATATCATTTGTCTCAGCTGCAAAACCTAATACCAATTTAGGCCTTAAAGAATTATGGTTTGAAACATGCTTAAGAATATCAATATTTTTTTCTAAACTAAGATTGTAATTTTCTTTATTTTTAATTTTAGTTTCAGATACATCCTTAACTTTAAAATCTGCAACTGCAGCTGAAAAAATTGCTACATCTACTGGCAGATTTTCAATTACTGCATCAAACATTTCTTTTGCTGAATTAATATTTATTGTGTTAACACCTTTAATTGGATTAAGTTGCGTAGGACCGGATATAAGAGTGGTATTAAATCCGCTTCTTCTAAGGGAATTTGCTATCTCGTATCCTTGTTTTCCACTTGATTTGTTTGTTATATATCTCACTGGATCAATAAATTCTTTAGTAGGTCCGGCGGTTACAAGTGCCTTAAGGCCATTATTTTTTTTTAATTCTTTAAATTTTTCCTCTAAATATTTTACAATTTCTGGTGGTTCCGTCATTTTGCCTTCACCATATTCACCACATGCCATGTCTCCAATATCTGGACCAATAAACTCATGACCCATATTTTTTAGAACATCTACGTTATTTTTATTAGATACATTTTCCCACATTCTTACATTCATGGCAGGAACGATAAAAGATTCCTTATCAGCAGCCAGCAGTACTGTTGATGCCAAATCATCTGCGGTAGCATTTGAAATTTTTGATAATGTATTTGCAGTTGCAGGTGCAATTAATATTATGTCTGCCCATCTAGATAATGAAATATGATCCATTTCAGCTTCAGAAGTTGGGTCAAACAAATCTGAATAAACCTTTTCTTGAGATAGTGAAACTACTGAAAGAGGTGTTACAAATTTATGAGCATTCTTTGATAGAATCGTTTTAATTAAGCTTCCTTTCTTCTTTAAAAGTCTAATTAATTCCAAAGATTTATACGCTGCAATTCCCCCTGTTATTATTAGTAATACTTTTTTATTTTTTAATTCACTCATTCGGAGATTAAAATACCATGAAACCTATAAATACAAGCAGTAATAAACCAATAATACTCTGATTTCTAAAGGATTTAATTTCAAGTTCTTTATTTTTCATTGCAGAGTAAGAATTTGTATTTTGAGGAATTTGACCACTTGCAAGAAATGTTAGTGCTTGATTAGCTTTTTCCATCATTTGAGGTAATTCAGGAAGTTTTTTTAAAACTTCCGCAGAGTCTTTCAAAGTTTCAGTAAAATTATTTATTGGATCTTTTGTTTCTCTTAACCATTTTTCTAATACTGGTCTTGAAGTTTCCCATATGTTGGTTTCTGGGTTAAGTTTTCTTGCCACTCCTTCCACTACTACCATTGTTTTTTGTAACAAAAGTAGCTGAGGTTGAGTTGGCATATTAAATTTTTCTGTAATATCAAATAATTGTTTTAGCAATCTGCCACCTGAAATATCCTTAACTGATTGACCAAAAATTGGTTCACCTATTGATCTCAAAGCTTGAGCAAGTTCATCAACATTCACATTATTTGGCACTAAACCTGCTACCAAATGCACCTCAGCAACTTTTTTATAATCTCTCTGAATAAAGCCAAATAAAATTTCGGCAAGATACCTTCTATTAAGTTTATCAATTCTTCCCATTATACCAAAATCAATTGGTACTATCTGTCCACTTTCATTTATAAATAGGTTACCCTGGTGCATATCAGCATGAAAAAACCCATCTCTTACTGCGTGTCTAAGAAAATGTTGAATAATACTTGATGCTATATTTTTTACATCAATGTTTTTGTCATTAATCAAATCTTTTTCTCTAATTGATACACCGTCTATCCAGTCTAAGGTTAAAACTTTTTCACTTGTGTAATTCCAGTAGATTTTAGGAACAAAGAAACCAGAATCATTTTTTGTATTTTCCGCAAATTCATTTGCAGCGGCTGCCTCAAATCTTAAATCCATCTCATGATTGGTTATTTCTTTTAACAGAAAAACCACTTCTATCAATTTAAGTCTTTTTGTTTTTGTTACTGTACTTTGAATTATATATGCAAGGAGCATAAGCGCATCTATCTCTTCGTTAAAAACTTTTTTTATTTCTGGTCTTAGGATTTTAATAGCAACTTCCTTTATAGTACCATTTTCATTGATTTGAGCTTTATGTACTTGTGCTATAGAAGCTGCGGCTACTGGCTCACTCAAATTTAAAATAGAGTTAAAGTTATCATTTCCTAAACTCTCTTTTAAAATATTTTTTGCATTTTGCATTGAAAATGGAGGTAGTCTGTCTTGAAGTTTTTCTAATTTTTTTGAAATTTCCTCCCCAATAATATCTGGCCTAGTAGCCAAAAATTGACCCAATTTGATAAATGTTGTCCCCATACCCTGTATAGACTCGCATAATTTATCTTCATCGGATTTGTTTGAGGAAACATTTTTTTTTGAAAATGAAAAGGAAAAGATATTTAACAAAGTTTTTATTAAAATAGGTGGCTGATGTATTCTTGAAATTATTTCTACTGCATCAGATATAGCTAGTCTTCTCGCAATTCTGAACAAAATAAAAATTTTTTTAAGCATTAAACCTTCCAGCCAGAATGTATTGCAACAATTCCACCATTAAAATTTCTATATTTGCAGTTTGTAAAATTATTTTTTTTCATACAATCAAGCAATTGCTCTTGATTTATAAATTTATCTATACTTTCAACTAGATACTCATATGGCTCTTTCTCACCAACTATAAAATCACCTATTTTTGGAATTAATTTTGAGTACTCTTTATAAATTTTTCTAAAATTTTCGTTTTGAACTTTTGAAAATTCAAGGCATAGAAATTTTCCACCTGGTTTCAAAACTCTAAAAGCTTCCTTTAAAGACTTATCGATATTTTTTGTATTTCTCAATCCAAAACTAATAGTATAAAAATCAAAATAATTGTCCTTAAACTTTAAATTTTCGGCTGAATTTACAAACCATTTTATATTGTCAATATTCTTGAACTTTTTTCTCCCTTCATTAATCATATTTTTATTTGGATCCACATTGTAAACTTGTCCATTATAATTAAGAGATTCTAAGAACAACTTACCAATATCACCTGTTCCGCATGCAACATCTATCAATTTTGTATTTTTTGATGGAGACATAATACTTATTAAATCTTTTTTCCAAATTCTATGAATACCAAGGGACATAAAATCATTCATAAGGTCGTATTTGTTTGATACTTTGTCAAAAACTTTCTGAACAAGTCCTTTATTATTTTGCAAAATTTGTTTCATTATTTTTTTATTATTATCTGATAATATAGTACTAAATGCCAGAATTGCCAGAAGTAGAAATTGTCAAACAGTCACTTGTAAAAAACGTTAAATTTCAAAAAATTCTTCAAGTAATAGTTAGGAATAGAAATCTTAGATTTAAGCTTCCAATAAATTTTAAGAATATTATCAAAAAGCAAAAAATTATTAATGTGAGAAGATTCTCTAAATATATTATTATTGAGCTCTCAAATAAATTATATTGTGTTTTACATTTAGGTATGTCTGGAACTTTGCATATATTAAAAAAAAATAATAAAAATTTATTAACTAATTCAAGTTTTTACCACTCACCTTTTCTACCAAAAAAACATAATCATGTTGAATTAGTATTTAAAAATTTAAGACTAATTTATAACGACCCAAGAAGATTTGGATATTTTAAAATTTTTAACACTGATAGAAAATTAAAAACATTTATTAATAATTATGGTATTGAACCATTTAATAAAAAATTTAATTATTATTATGTCAAAAGCAAATTACATGATAAAAAAAAAAATATTAAAGACTACCTTTTAGATCAAAAATTTGTATCTGGAATTGGAAATATTTATGCGTCTGAAATTCTATTCGAAAGTAAAATTAATCCACAAAGAAAATCATGTGAACTTACAGACTACGAATTCAATGATTTGGTAAAATATACGAAAAGAGTTCTTAATAACTCTATTAAAAAAGGTGGTTCAAGTATTAGAAATTTTGTTAATACATCTGGAAATTCTGGAAGTTTTCAGAAATATTTTAAAGTTTACGATAGAGAGGGTAAAAAATGCCTTAAAATTAATTGTAAGGGTATAATTTCACGTATTGTAATTTCAAATAGATCAACTTTCTATTGTGATATTTGTCAAAAATAAAAAAAAATAACTTGTTGACCAGGCTAATTTGAGCAGTTATATCTCCACGCGTTATGGCAAATACAAAATCTGCAATTAAAACCACTAGAAGAATTTCTAGGGAAACAAAAGTTAACAGACTTAGAAAAAGTAGATTTAAAAATGCTATTAAGAAGATGAACGTACTGATTGAAAAAAAAAATAAGAAAGAGGCATTAAGTTTCTTACCCAAGTTAAACTCAGAAATTATGAGAATTGCAAAAACTGGAGTAGTTAAAAGGGGAAATGCTTCAAGGAACTTGTCAAGACTTACAAAAAAA
>CACOSS010000015.1 GCA_902629955.1 uncultured Pelagibacteraceae bacterium | reverse complement strand
AAGCATTTAATTATTTTTGGTATTAACAATTCTGTTAATAAAAAAACATTTAATTCATTGGCTGTTGTAAATAATAATTTAGATCTCATTGAATTTTATAATAAAAACAAGCTAGTTCCTTTTGGTGAATTTCTACCTCTAGAAAAGTTTCTAAAAAATTTTGGCATGAAAACAATTACAAATTTTTACAATTCATACTCAACTGGTGAAAAAAGAGACGTTATTAATTTACAAAAACAGCAATTCGATATTAGCTTTCTGCCTTTAATTTGCTACGAAATTATATATTCAGGAAAACTTTCAAAGGAAAAAAATTATGATTTGATTATAAATATTTCAGAGGATGGATGGTTTGGAAAATCAATTGGACCACATCAACACTTTTCTCATTCTATTTTTCGATCCATTGAGGAAGGTAAAAGTATTATAAGATCAACAAATAATGGAACATCAGCTTTAATTGATCCTTATGGTCAAATTTCCAAAATATCAGAGTCAACTTATGAGGGAGTGATTGAAATAAACCAAATAAAAATCGCTAAAAAAACTTTTTTTTCTAATTATGGGAATAATATGTTCTTTTATTTTATTGTTATTTATATTAGCTTAATTTTTTTTTTAAAAACAAGTAGGGAGATAAAATAAAATGAAAAAAAATTATTTGTTTACTAGTGAGTCCGTATCAGAAGGCCACCCAGATAAAGTTTGTGATAGAATTTCAGATATGGTTGTAGATACCTATTTAGGCATGGAACCTCAAGCAAGGGTAGCGTGCGAAACATTAACGACAACAAACAAAGTTGTTTTAGCAGGAGAAACTAGAGGACCTGATATTCAAAAAGACGAGTTAATTTCCAAAGTTAGAAATTGCATTAAAGATATTGGTTATGATCAGGAAGGTTTTACTTATAAAGAAGCGACTAAGATTGAATGTCATTTACACTCCCAATCAGCTGACATTGCAATGGGAGTTGACTCCTCTGGAAACAAAGATGAAGGCGCAGGAGATCAAGGAATAATGTTTGGCTATGCTTGTAATGAGACCGATGTACTGATGCCAGCTCCAATTCATTTTTCACATAGAATTTTAAGACTTATGGCTGAGGATAGAAAATCCGGAAAGCTAAAAGGAATAGAACCAGACTCGAAAAGTCAAATTACTATAGAATACAAAGATGGTGTTCCAAAAGCTGTAAAATCAGTTGTGATTTCCACGCAACATTCAAAAGATGTGAACTTAGGGCAAGTAAAAGAACTTTGTATGCCTTATATTGAAAGATCTATTCCGAAAAACTTACTTGGGAGTCTTGATGAAAACGAAATTTATATTAATCCTACTGGAAATTTTGTAATTGGCGGACCCGATGGAGACAGTGGTTTAACTGGAAGAAAAATTATTGTAGACACATATGGCGGTGCAGCACCTCATGGCGGTGGAGCTTTTTCAGGTAAAGACCCGACCAAAGTTGATAGATCTGCAGCTTATGCATCTAGATATTTGGCAAAAAATATTGTTGCATCAAAAATTGCTGACAAATGTTTAATACAGCTAGCTTATGCAATAGGAGTATCAAAACCTTTATCTATTTATGTAGACTTGTTTAGCGATGATGAAGAAAAAAATTTACATGTTGAGAAACTTATAAAGGAAAATTTTGATCTAAGCCCAAGAGGAATAAGAGAAATGCTAGGATTAAATAAACCAATATATGAAAAATCAGCTGCCTACGGACATTTTGGTAGGGACCCTGGTAGTGATGGATCATTTTCGTGGGAAAAGACTGATAAAGTATCGATATTTAGCAAGTAAATAAAGTTGAAAATTTAAGAAAAATACTTATATTCGATTTACATTATTGAAATTTCAAAAATGGGCTTCGGCCCATTTTTTTTTGGAAGGAATAAATGCTAAACAGAAGAGCAGATAAACTAGAGTTAATTAGAATTGCAGAAGCAGTTGCTCTAGAAAAATCTATTGATAAAGAACTAATTATTAATTCTATGGAAACTGGTATTGCAAAAGCTGCAAAATCTAAGTTTGGACAAGAAAATGAAATTGAAGTTCAAATTAATAGGGAAAATGGTGAAATCGGCATTTTCAGAAAGCTTACCATAACTGATAATCCAGAAAACTTAAACACAGAAATAAGTCTGAAAGACGCCCATAAAATAAGTGATGAAAATAAAGAAAAAAAAGTTGGTGATACTATTCTTCAAACACTGCCCTCTTTTGATTTTGGAAGAATAGCGGCCCAAACAGCAAAACAAGTAATTAGTTTTAATGTAAGAGAGGCAGAAAGAGATAGACAGTTTAATGATTTTAAAGACAAAAAAGATACTATATTGAGTGGAATAGTTAAAAGGCTTGAGTTTGGAAATGTGATTGTTGATCTAGGTAGAACGGAAGCAATAATTCAAAAAAATGAAATGATACCTAGGGAAAACATAAAAGCTGGAGATCGTATAAAGGCTTATTGTAGCGATGTAAGAAGAGAACCAAGAGGACAACAAATTTTTTTATCAAGAGCACATCCAAAATTTATGGAAAAATTATTTATACAAGAAGTACCAGAAATATATGATGGCCTAATTGAGATTATCTCCTCAGCTAGAGATCCTGGAAGTAGAGCTAAAATTTGCGTCAAAGCAATAGATAATTCTCTAGATCCTGTTGGAGCGTGTGTTGGCATGAGAGGAAGTAGAGTACAAGCTGTTGTAAATGAATTACAAGGTGAAAAAATAGATATAGTTAATTGGTCAGATGATCCAGCCGTCATAGTTTCTAATGCTCTTTCTCCTGCAGAAGTGCAAAGAGTAAATGTTGATTTAGATAATAAAAAATTAGATGTAATTTTAACTGAAGAAAATTTAAGTAAAGCAATTGGAAGAAGAGGTCAAAATGTAAGACTTGCAACAAAATTAATGAATTACGAAATTAACATCATGACTGATCAGGAAGACTCAGAAAGAAGACAAACAGAATTTAAAGAAAAGACTGAAAACTTTGTTAAAAATTTAGAATTAGATGAAACACTTGGTCAACTTTTAGTCGCTGAGGGTTTTTCCTCAATCGACGATTTAAAAGACTCTTCCGTTGAAAATATTGTCAAAATAGAAGGTATAGAAGAGGAGACAGCTAAAGAACTTTTAGAAAGAGCTAATGAATTTTATAAAAAAGATCAGGAAGAAATTTCAAAAAAAATAAAAGAGCTTGGACTTGAAAATGATTTAATTAATCATGAGGGGCTAACACCAGGAATGCTAGTTACTCTTGGGGAGCAAAAAATTCTAACGCTAAATGATTTTGCCGATCTTGCATCGGATGAGCTAACAGGAGGTTATGATATTGTAAAAGGGGAAAGAGTAAAAATTAAAGGCTATTTAGAAGATTTTGCGTTATCAAAAAAAGAGTCTGACGATTTAATTATGTCGGCAAGAAATAAAGTTTATAAAGATTGAGAGATGAGCTATGGACAAAAAAAAAACCAAATTAAAATTATCAGGAAATCTAAAAAGATCCATATCAAATATTGAGAGAGCTAAAACTCAAGGTAAAAATTCTGTATTAATTGAAAAGAAAAATAGTAAGTTTTCAAATAAAAGATCCTTTAATTTTAACCGACAAGATATCAATTCAAAAAAAACTATCCAAATTAAATCAAAAACTACAAGCTTCGAAAAACCAAAAGTTCCATATAATGATTACGAGAAAAGAAAACTTGCAGAGCAGAGAGCAACAAAAAGATTAAAAGCAGATCCTGAAAAAAGGGATATTAAAGGCAAAACTAGTTCAAAAAGAAGGGAGCTTAAATTAACAGTTTCAAGAGCTTTAAGTGGTGAAGATGAAGGTAGAGCAAGAAGTTTAGCATCATTAAAAAGAGCTAAACAAAAAGAGAATAGAAATATTCAAAAAGGCAGTACGACAGAAAGCTTAAAACCTGTAAAAAGAGATGTAAATATTCCAGAAGTAATTACAATTAGAGAGTTAGCTAATAGAATGGCAGAGCAATCTAGTAACATTATTAAACATCTTTTAGGCATGGGTGTTACCGCTACTATAAACCATTCAATAGACTCAGATACTGCGGAATATCTTGTTAAAGAGTTTGGGCACAACCCCATTAAAGAAGTAAAAGCAGATGAGATTATAAAAAAAATAAAAGAGATAAAACCAGAAAATTTAAAAAGTAGACCACCAATAGTTACAGTTATGGGACACGTAGATCATGGAAAAACCTCAGTCCTTGATGTTTTGAGAAAAACAAATGTTGTTTCAGGAGAGTTTGGAGGAATAACTCAACATGTAGGTGCATACCAAATTGAGCATAATTCTAGCAAAATTACATTTATAGATACACCAGGACATGCGGCCTTTACTGAAATGCGTGCAAGGGGATCAAAACTAACTGATATCGTAGTTTTAGTAGTTGCAGCGGATGACGGAGTAAAACCTCAAACGATCGAGTCTATTAAACATGCTAAAGCTGCAAAAGTTCCAATTGTTGTAGCTATTAACAAATGTGATTTACCAGAGGCAGATCCTCAAAAAATAAAAAATCAATTATTAGAACATGAATTAATCGCTGAAGAATTGTCGGGTGATACTTTAATGGTTGAAATTTCTACAAAAACTAAGCAAAATCTTTCTAAGTTAGTTGAGTCAATAATTCTTCAGTCCGAAATCTTAGATTTGAGGGCAGATTACAATGTGAAAGCAAATGCTGTTGTATTAGAGTCTAAAGTTGATATTGGTAGAGGTCCAATTGCGAATATAATTATTACCAATGGAACTCTTAAAAAAGGAGATTATTTCGTTAGTGGCCTGAAATGGGGTAAAGTTAGAGCAATAATAAATGATTTAGGACAAAATATTCATGAGGCATATCCGGCATCTCCAGTTGAAGTCTTAGGTATAAATGGTGCATCTAAGTCAGGTGATGATTTTGTGGTATTAGAAAATGAAAAAGAAGCAAAATCATTATGTGATGCTAGAATTCAAGAATCTAAAATTGGCAAAAATCCAATTACTTTTGCAACACAAGAGTCGGCTTTTAAAGATAAGAAAACCGAAGAATTAAATATCATAATCAAATCAGATGTACACGGATCGTCTGAAGCAATAATTAGCGCTGTTATGCAAATAAAACATGATGAAATAAAACCAAAAATTATACTATCTGACATTGGAATGATTACTGAAACTGATGTAAGTTTGGCAAAAGCATCAAATGCATTACTAATTGCTTTTAACGTTAAACCGACAAAAGAAGCCAAAAAACTCGCAGAGCAGGAAAAAATTTATATATCATCATATAATATAATTTATGAGGTACTAGATTTAATAAAAAATAGAATGTCTGGTTTATTATCACCAGATGTTGAAGAACAGGTCATTGGGTCAGCAGAAATACTCGAGATTTTTAAAGTATCTAAAGTAGGAAAAGTAGCTGGCTCAAAAGTAATAGAGGGAGAAATTTTAAATGATGCCAATGCACGAGTTATTAGAGATGGTACGATCGTTTATAATGGAAAAATAAATACAATTTTTAGAGAAAAAAACCAAGCAAAACAGGTTTCAGCTGGTTTAGAGTGCGGAATAACTCTTAAGGATTTTAATGACTTTCAGAAAAATGACATAATAGAGGCTTACAACTCTAAAATAACAGAAAGAAGAATATGAGATCAAAAAAAAATGCTAGAACTCTTTCACAAAGACAATTAAGAGTAGGGGAAATGATAAAACAAGCATTAGGCAACATTTTCATGAGGGGTGAAGCAAAATTACCAAATATTGAGACAAGCAATATAACAGTTACAGAGGTTCGTATGAGTCCAGATCTTAAAACTGCTAAAGCATTTGTGTTACCGCTTGGAGGAAAAAATGCAAATGAGATTATAGATGTTTTGAAAGAATTTTCATTTGTAGTTAGAAAAACACTCTCAAAAAAAATTACAATGAAATTTCTTCCAAAAATATTATTTGTAAAAGATGAGTCATTTGACTATGCAGAAAAAATAGAAAACTTAATAAAAAATACTAACAGACAGGAAAAACATGAGTAAGAAAGTAAAAGAAGTAGCAATTCATGACAAAGACACGGGCTCATCAGAAGTCCAGATAGCTTTATTAACAGAAAAAATTGAAAGTTTATCAAAACACATGAATTTGTTTAAGAAAGATAAACATTCATCAGTTGGCTTGTTGAAAGCTGTAAACAAGAGAAAAAAATTATTAGATTATCTAAAAAGAAATAAATTAGAATCTTATAAGGATGTAATAAGTAAACTAAATATTAGAAAGTAGAAAAATGTTCAAAGAGTTTAAAAAAGAGATTGTGTTAAATGGTAAAAAAATAAAATTGGAGACAGGCAAAATCGCACGTCAAGCAGATGGAGCAGTTATTGCAACGTGTGGGGAAACAGTTGTATTAGCAACTGTAGTAGGAGCTAAAAAAGTTAATCCCGAAGTTGATTATTTTCCACTATCAGTAAATTATCAAGAGAAATATTATGCAGCTGGAAAAATTCCAGGTGGATATTTTAAAAGGGAAGCAAGGCCGACTGAAAGCGAAACATTAATTTCAAGATTAATTGATAGACCTATAAGACCATTATTCCCTGCTGAATTCAAAAATGAAGTTCAATTACTTCCAACAGTAATATCATATGATAAAGAAAACGAGGCTGATATTTTATCTATAATCGCGTCATCTGCTGCTTTAGCAATATCTGGGATGCCATTTCTTGGACCAGTTGGAGCATCAAGAGTTGGTTTTATAGATGGAAAATATGTTTTAAATCCTTCAAAGATAGAATTGGAAAAATCAAAATTAGATCTTGTTGTTGCGGGAACTAAAGATGCAGTTCTTATGGTTGAGTCTGAAGCAAATGGATTAACAGAAGAAGAGATGCTGAATGCAGTTAAATTTGGTCATGAAAATTTTGTTCCAGTTATTAAAATGATAGAGGAGCTCGCTAAAGAATGTAGAAAACCTGATTGGGTTGTTGAGAAAAAAGATTTATCTGAAGTTAAGAAAAAATTAGAAAAGGAGTTTACTGAAGATCTTAAAAAAGCTTTTTCTACTAGAGATAAGCAAGATAGGTCAAAACAAATATCTGAAATCACAGAAAAAGCGAAAAAACTTTATGAAGAGGATGAAAATTACACTGAGCTAGACGTAAATTACGAGCTAAAAAATTTAGAAAAAAGGATTGTAAGAACGGATATTCTTAAAAATAAAAATAGAATTGATGGTAGAGGCTTAGCAGATGTCAGACCGATAATGTGCGAAGTGGGTATATTACCTAGGGTTCACGGATCTGCTCTTTTTACAAGAGGTGAAACACAAGCAATTGTGACTACCACATTAGGTACCTCAGACGATGAACAGAGAATCGAAAGTTTAGATGGTCTTCAAAGAGAAAGATTTATGCTTCACTATAATTTCCCACCTTTTTCAGTTGGCGAAACTGGAAGGATTGGAACTGGTAGAAGAGAAATTGGTCATGGTAAACTTGCTTGGAGAGCAATCAATTCATCTTTGCCATCAAAAGAAAGTTTTCCTTATACATTTAGAATAGTATCTGAAATCACAGAATCTAATGGATCTTCTTCAATGGCAACTGTTTGTGGTTCGTCTTTAGCATTAATGGATGCAGGAGTTCCAATAAAAGAGCCGGTTGCAGGTATTGCAATGGGATTAATTAAAGAAGGTGACGATTTTAGTGTTCTATCAGATATACTTGGAGATGAAGATCATTTAGGCGATATGGATTTTAAAGTTGCTGGGACTAAAGACGGTATCACATCCCTTCAAATGGATATTAAAATTACAGGAATAACATTTGAAATTATGGAGCAAGCTTTAAAACAAGCAAAAGATGGAAGAATTCATATTCTTGGCGAGATGAATAAAGCTTTAGCTAAATCAAGGGACGATGTTGGAAAACATACTCCTAAGATGGAAAAAATTACTGTTGATAAAAAAGATATCGCAACAGTCATTGGCAAAGGCGGTGCAACAATTAGAGAGATTGTTGAAAAATCAGGAGCAAAAGTTGATGTTAATGACGAGGGCGTTGTGACAGTTGCAGCTCCAGATGAAGACTCTAGAAATAAAGCAATGCAAATGATTAAAGATTTAACTGCAAAAGCTGAATTAAATAAAATTTATAATGGTAAAGTTATGAAAATTATGGAATTTGGTGCATTCGTTAACTTCTTAGGTAAACAGGATGGTCTAGTTCATATTTCTGAACTTGCAGATAAAAGAGTTGCCAAAGTAACAGATGTTGTAAAAGAAGGTGATGAAGTAAAAGTCAAAGTAATTGGTTTTGATAGAGGAAAAGTAAAACTTTCAATTAAACAAGCAGCGATTTAAAAAATAGAATATGCAAAATCAAGAGATAATAAAAATAATTGATAACTTAAAAGGTCGAAGAGGTTATGAGGAAAAAAAAGCATCTAAGTTAGGCTTTTCTTCGCTATATGCTTATTTTGAAGATAAAATTCTAAAAGAAAAACAAGCTATTGAAGATCAAAAGAAAGAATTAGAAGAAATCGAAATTGATAATGCATCAGTAAAAAAAGAAAAGAAAAGCTGTGGTTGTTGCTAATTAACCGAGTAAAGTTTAGGGCAACTGGCAAGAGAACGTTTAAACCAACCAAAACCTTTAATTTAATTCAAATTTCAATTTAGGAACAACAAGAAGTTTTACACTAAGTTTGAACTCTTGCTTCGAACCGTTATAGTTGCATCTGCAAGTATAACAATATTTGTTTATTTTTTATTAAAAATAGGAATAATTTCCTCAAAAGAATTAGGTGTTAATCCTAAAGTGTCCCACTCTTCTTGTTTTACATATAAATATTTGTAAATTTTTCCAGTAGATTGACTTACATCTTTGCACCATTGTTTTAGTCTTTCGATTTTTCTAGGGTCATCTAAATTTTCAGCACCTTTTGTTTCAACAATAAACCTCTCACCGTTATTAAGATGTAAAACAAAGTCTGGATAGTAATAACTTATTCCACCTTCATTATTGATGTATTCCATCTTAAAACCCAGTTGAATGTAATTTTTAATAAATTTTTTCACATCAATTGCAGCATCAAGAAAACCTGCAAATTGAAGTTCAAAATGTGAATCACCAACAATTTTATTAAATATAGATTTTTTTGCTGGTAAAAATTCTTTTGCTCTTGGAATACTAAATGTTTTTTGATTTGAAACTTTAATATAATTCTGAACTTCTGTTGTTCCTGTATCTACAACTGTAAGTTTATTAATATATTTTTTAAACGTTTCTCTTATAACATATCTAACATTTGTTTCACTTAAATTCCTTGCTATATTTGTGTCTTCAAGATTTACAGCCTGCCCAAAAAGTTTATAAATCAAAAATTCTTTTAATTTTCCATATAATATATCCTGACCTCCATATAATCGTAATTCAGTCATAATAGACTTAGTAAAAAAGGCAATGATAGATGAGGCATTTATATTTAGGTCATCACGCATCTTTACTTCTTTCACAACTTTGTCATCAATAATTTCACGAAATAATATATTTTTCTGTTCTTCAGGGGAAAATTCTTTAATTTTTACCGAGTTAAATTTGAAACTCTTTACATCAAGTTCTTCAAGATTTTTATATTCCCGAATTATACTTGGAGATAAAACTGGAATTTCTATATCTAAATTATCAATATTTTTTTCTTTATCAATTTCAATGATGGTTGGTCCTGATGAAACTGAGTCTTTTCCCATTGATCTTTTTTCAAGTATTACTCCTTCTGATTTTATACTTTCTACAAACTCCATAAATGCAGGAGTTCCAACAACATTAAGTTCTTCTGTAACATCCTGACCAAAATACATTCTTCTCAATCCTCTGCCCAACGCTTGCTCAGGAAGTATATTTGATGAAGCAACAAATGGTCTTAGTCCAACTACAGTTGTAACATTTTTAACATCCCACCCCTCTTTAAGCATAAGAACTGATACGATTGCTTTTATATTGTTATCATCATTATCTACTTGATTTGCGATTTCTCTTAATTTCTGTAAGTCTTTTTGACTTTTGGAAGATGCGCTCTCATCTACATGTCCATCTTTGTTTGTATGAATTATAAATGTGCAATTTTTCAAAAGCGGATAATTGTTCTCAAGATAATCTTTCACATCGTCACAGTTTTTTGTGTCATCTACCATTACAAATAAAAGTGCTTTTTTTCCTAGTTTCTTATGATTTTCATAATCTTGCTCCCATACAGTAACGCCTAAATCAATAAAATCTCTCCATCTTTCAGAAAACTTTGCAGAAGGATTTTCCTCTAATTTTCCTCTGCTTGCTTCATCAGGAAGAATAGGAGTTTTGACAACTTGCTGAGCTATTGCTTCTACAAGAGGGTAATCAGAAATAGTATGGGGAAAAATATTTCCTTTTTGATCTTTGGGGGTTGCAGTTACATCTAATTGTAGCGGAAGGTTTGATCCTTTTTGAACAAGACTATTATTAATAGTTTCAATCGTTTTAAACCAAGCAAGTTTTTTTTCATGTATGTGATGTGCTTCATCATTAAAAACAATAATGTCATCTATATTATTTACAATATCTTTAACAAGGATTTTGTTATCAGTAGTTTTAACAACAGGTTTGCTTCCTAGGAAAAAATCAAAGGAGGAATTTTTTTTATCTACTTCATTTCTAGTTACAAATCTCTGAATATTAGTTAAGAAAATATTTCCGCTTTTAGACAGAGAACCAATATTATCTTGAATATGAACTTTAGGAAAAAAATTCCATGACTTTCCTCCATAACCATTCGGGGGAAGTACAGGATCATTGTTAAAAACACGCAAACCTTCTATATCGATCTTAAGTCTATCCAAAACAATAGTATTTGGAGCAAGTAGAAGAAAATTTTTTGAAAGGTTAGAGTCTTTTTGATGCTCTTTATGAAAATAACACCACGCCATCAATAAAGACAAAACTTTTGTTTTTCCTGTTCCAGTTGCCTGTTTTATAACAAGTCTTAACCATGTCTCTTCAAATAAAGATTCTCTCAAAATACCAGATGAGTCAAATTTAAGAAGTTCAGATGGGCTTCTTATTTTTTCATGTTCATAAAGATAAATTATCGACTCTACTGACTCTCGCTGTGCAAAATAGTATTCAAATCCATTTTTATGCTCAGTATTAAACCAGTAATTTAGTAGCGATTTGGTAACTTCCGAAATATTAGGATATCCCGCTTCTCTCCAATCATACACACTTTTTCTTATTTTATTCACTAAAGGTGGCAAAAGTTTATCTCTACCTTTTTCTCCTATATTACCTCCTGGGTACCATCTAAGTGATGGATCGATGATTTGAATAGGCTCACGTGGAAAATTCTTATCTAATCCCATTAAATTTTTACCTCTAAAACTTTCATTGTATCATTGCCAAATATATCAACTACTTTTACTGCTACTTTTGTTTTACCAGATAAAATTTCTTTATCTGAAGATTTAAGTTGCAATTTCTCGTCACCTTTTTTTTCTCTAAAAGATTGCCACTCATTTTCAAAAATATAATTTCCTGTCCATTCTTCCTCAATTTTACCATCAAGTGTTTTCAATTTTATTATTTCTGGTTTTGACTCATAATCAAAGTCTACTGACCAATAATCTATCCAGTCATACCATTTTTTTGTTAAAATTTTTTCTGATATAATTCCCTTTTTATCTTTTTTCTTCTCGACTATTTGTCCATTTTCAACAATCAACTTGGATTTTCCACTAGGGATTTTTTCATCAATATTTAAATTATCTTCATTATAAAAAACTGCAAAATCAATTAATTCTATTGATAATTTTTTTCCCTTAAATATTGGTTTAAATTCTATATAAGCAACATCGTGAAAAACTACTTCATTTTTTGATGTCGCTCTTTTATCAAATACCTCCATAGGTATTTGTTTATAAATAAGTCTTAGTCCTTTTGTTTTTGCTTCTTCTTGAATTGTAGGAAATAGACCCATCTCATATTCAAAACCTAAAATATCTACACTAGTAATTTTATTTTTAATACATTCTTCAATTACTTCCTCTACATGATTTCTTGACAGAGATTGGTTTACTGGTCCAATTGATACAAAATTGTTATTTTTTTTCCCATGTATAGTTTTAAATCCATCAACTTCGATTGACCCATATGCTCCTAATATAAGTTTTTTAAACTCATACTCTTTTTTCTTTTTAAGATTAATTTTAACATCATCTCTTTCTACTTTACCATCATATATAAAATGCTGTCTTTGATATTTTCCTAAATTTAAAATTTGAAATGCCCTCCAATTTTTAAAATTTTTTTTTAAATTTCTTTGAGTTGTAATCATCCTCTTTCTTGTGGTATGTATTGAGAATTTTCCAATATCACTAACTATCCATTTTCTATTTAATTCCTCTGCTGCTTTAGCAGAAGTCCCTGACCCAACAAAAAAATCTGCAATAATATCTCCCTCATTTGAATATGACAAAATTATTCTTTCTAATAATTTTTGAGGTTTTTGTGTGGGATATAATATATTTCTTCCTTCTCTAAAAATATCTGTCCATATATTATGAAGCGCAATACCATCTTTATTTACCGACGTAAGATATCTTTTATAGCTGTACTTACCACTTGATCTTTGTTTAATATTTCCAGACTTAATACCTTCTTCGACCGATCTCATGGATGGTTTAGCAAGATCTGCCCAATAATATCTTCCTTTACCATCGTTATCATCCTCTTTAAATTTTTTGAAATAATCTTTCTCAAAAGGTTTAGTTTGTACATTAAAATTATTTTTTTCACTTTTGCTAAAAACTAAAAGATAATCGTTGTTAATTGAGTATTGTTTTGACTTTATTTTAAATGCACCAGTATCGTTGGTTCTTAACCAAATAATTTCATTTTTAAAATTTTTAACTCCAAAAATTTCTGACATAATTATTCTTAAATAAGAATTCAATCTCCAATCACAGTGAACAACTATGGTTCCATCTTCAGATAATATTTCACTCATTAATTTGATTCTCTCATAAATCATAGCTAGAAACGAGTCAGCACCAAAACCCCAAGTGTCTCTATAGGCAATCTGTTCAAGAATGTTTGGTTTTTTTTCATAAGATACATCACCTACATTTATATTCATTGAAAAATCAGCACCAACATCAAAAGGAGGATCAATATAAATCAATTTTATACCACCTTCTTTTTCAATTTCTTCACGCATTGGACCATTCTTTAAAGAGGAAAGAATATATTTATTATCACCCCAAATTAATTTG
The DNA here is from genome assembly GCA_902629955.1 of uncultured Pelagibacteraceae bacterium. Lineage (GTDB taxonomy): Bacteria > Pseudomonadota > Alphaproteobacteria > Pelagibacterales > Pelagibacteraceae > Pelagibacter. Next base: position 21 of record CACOSS010000015.1, on the reverse strand, counting down.
TTTGTCCATCCATCGGTTTGA
>CACOSS010000014.1 GCA_902629955.1 uncultured Pelagibacteraceae bacterium | reverse complement strand
ATATAATCTTTTTTTTGTAATTTTTTTTTATAACTTTATTAATATTTTCATTTCTTGCAGCTAAGTATAGGAGCAAGTCTGAAAATGAATGTAGATTTGATTTTTTATTTAAAATAATTTTTCTTATTATCTCTGAATTCTTATTCCCACCAGGCTCCCTTAAACTAATATATTTAATATTTTTTTTTTTAAAAAATTTTAAAATATTTCTTATATGAGTAGTTTTTCCCGATCCTTCAATGCCCTCAAATACTATTATGGGCTTCTTATACATCGCCCCATATTAAGTAATTTATAGATTTTGCTATTCTAGAGAAGAGATTAACTTTTTTAACATTATCTCTAGATAAAATTGTATGCTCAGATATTAATTCGTTTTTATAAAAAACTTTAAGAACTCCAATTTCTTGATCTTTATTTATTGGAGCTTCTATTGGTCCATCGTATTCAACAATTACTTTCAATTCTCTTTTTCTTCCCTTTTTAATTGTTTTATAAATATTATCATTAACGTACCCTTTAACCTTACTTTGTTTACCAAGCCACACATCGAATTCTGATATATTCTCTTTACTACTTGAAATTTTAATCGTATCAAAATTAGTAAAACCCCACATGTGCAATTTCATTGACTCTTTTGATCTATCTTTTTTTGTTTTGAAACCACTAGCAACTGCAACTAAACGCCTACCATTTCTTTCAACAGAGGAGGCTAATGAATATTTTTCAACTGCAAGATAGCCAGTTTTAATACCATCTGCACCAATATTTTTATAAAGTAATGGATTTCTATTACCTTGTGTTATTGGATCTCCGCCAGTACGATCCCATGTAAACTCTTGCTCACTAAAATAACTATAGTATCCCGGAAAATTTTTAATCAAATAGTTTGACATTATTAATATATCTTTCAGGGTAGAGTAATTATCTGGATCATTAATACCTGAAGAATTCGAAAAATTTGTATTTTGCATACCAATTTCTTTTGCCTTTGAAGTCATTATCATTGCAAATTCTTCCTCTGAACCCGCTATACCTTCTGCTAGCGCTATACATGCATCGTTACCAGATGCAACGATGATACCTCGTAATAGATTTTCAACTGATACCTGATCACCAACCATAATAAACATTGATGAGTAACCAGCTGTAGATAATTTCCAGGCTTTTTCTGAAACTAAAAATTTATCGTCTAAGCTTATTTCGCCATTTTTAAGCATCTCAAAGGCAATTATACTTGTCATTATTTTGGTCATAGATGCAGGGTAAATTTCTCTATCTGCATCTTTTTCATACAATATTTCACCAGATAGAAAGTCCTGCAAAACAACGGAAGGTGCTTTTATATCAAAAGCATTTGATTTGAAGTTTAGTAGAAGAAAAAAAATAACAAATACAATTTTTTTATTAAACATTTTTAATTATTTCAATATTTTCAAAATTAAATTTATGAAGTTTATTATATTCATTTTGAAGAGACTTCAAATCTAAATAAGGCCCTAAAATCACTCTAAATTTATTTTTGGATATTTCTTTGACATTAACATTTGAGATCGATGATTCATTGAGAATTCTATTTTTCATATTTATTGCAGATTTTATAAAGTAAAAATCAGCAATTTTGATTGAATAATTAAATTTTTTTATTTTTGTAAGCTTTTTACTTTTACTAGTTACATTAAGATCATTTATAATTATTTTTTCAACAGGAGCTTTGTTTGCAACTTTTTTTTCTTCATCAAAAGTTTTTGATTTTTTTGCCACAAAAGAACTATTATGTACTATCTCCTCAATAAGAAGATAAGGTTCATTAATATTTAATTCTAGTTCAGAAGCTATTCTCTTCGATACGACGGCATTATTAAATATAGGATAAATTGAATTTTTACCCACTTGTGCAATCAAGCTTTTATTGTTTACAGGGTTTAATATTTTTATAGATGTGCCAGTTTTTAGATTTCTTTGAAAAATAATTAAATCTCTATCATTCATTTTCTTATTTACAATCTTGTTTAAAAATAAATTGTTATCATAGACTAAAACAAAACCTGAACTTGAAAATTTGACTTTATTCTTCAAAATATATGAAGATTTATTAGTAACATTAGTCGTGCAAGCGGTTAATAAAAATAAGAAAAATATTAAATGCTTATAATTCATTTCTAAATTTTTCTTTTAAAGTGCATACAGCAAGACCAAATCTCAATGATCTATTCCATTTGAGTATTAATTCATAATTTTGGAAAACTATATATGCAGGGTCATTAATATTTGCTTTATCAACAATTTCTGCATCAGGTGTAATTATCGCAATTTTTATATTATCATCATAGTCTAAATCCTCTGAAATGTATTTCTTATAATGCTTTAATTTCTTTTGGTACTTAATTTTTCTTGCTGAAGTATTTAAAATTTTTTTAGGAACATCTGATTTAAGTGTAACTTTTTTAAAGCATGGTTCATTTTTTTTCCAACCCATTTTATTTAAATAATTAGCTGCTGAAGCAAATGAATCAGAGTTAGTTTTAAGTTCAATTAAATTATTGTTATTATAATCAATTGCATATTTTTCTATTGTCGATGGCATAAATTGAAAATTTCCAAAAGCACCAGCCCATGATCCATATAAGATATTTGGATCAACAATTCCTTGATCAATTAATTTTAAAACAGTTAAAAGTTCGTTTGTAAAAAACTCACTTCTTCTTTTGTCAAAACTTAATGTGGATAAAGAGGAAATTATATCCATTTTTCCTAGATAATTACCAAAATTAGTTTCTATACCCATTAAGGCTAGTAACAATTCTTTTTCTATATTAAAATTTTTATCAATAAGATTTATTATTTCCATATTGTTTTGATAATAATTTAAGCCAGATTTAACTTTCTTTTTAGACGTTCTTTTTGATATATATGTTTTTGTATCTTCGTAAAATTCAGGTTGATATCTATCGTATTCTATAACTTTTGGGAGAAACTTTGCATTTTTCATAACTTTTTTGAAAGTGTTTTCTGATATGCCTTTTGATAATGCTAGGATTTTAAATTCTTTTTTCCAATCCTCAAATGTAGATCCATACGAAGTATTTATAATAAATATTAAATAAATAGATACTAATAGTAATATTTTATTTATTTTCATAAAGATCCTTTAAATAAATAAATACAGCAATCCAAATAAAAATAAAACTAATTAACTTGTCTGTATTTAATGGCTCATTATACAAAAAATATCCAAGGAAAAATTGCAATGAAGGAGTTATATAGAATATCATTCCTGTAGGACCAAGACCACAGAGCTCTACACCTCTAACATATAAATATAATGGTATTACAGTCATAGGACCAGCGAGCATGAAAACAAACATAAGTTTTGGATTTGACAAATCGAAGTCATTAACATTGTTTTTAACAATAAAATAAAATGCAATTATAATTACAGGTAAAATAAACAGACTTTCTATTAAAAGACCAATATCTGTATCGACATTTATTATTTTTCTCAAAAGATTATAAAAGCTCCAACTTATAGCAACAATTATGCCAACCCAAGGTATAGATTCAAAATCTGAAATAATTAGATATAAAATCGAAAAAACAACAATAAGAACAGAGACTTTTCCCTTTAAACTTAACTTTTCTTTTAAAAAAAAAAAACCGAGATAAATACTTATTATTGGCATTATAAAGTATCCAAAACTTGCATCTATTATACGATCTGTAGAAACTGCATAAATCCATACTGCCCAGTTTGTAAATATCAAAATACCAGAGAAAAAAAGTATGATTATTTTTTTTTTATTTTTTATAATTTTTTTAATTTTGCCAATCCTTGAGAAAAGAATCGATGTTGTAATAAGCATTACAGTTGTCCATAAACTTCGATGTATAACAACTTCTATATGCCCTGCAAAAGCAATGTATTTAAAATAAATAACTCCAATAAGACCCCACCAAAACGAACCTGTAGCTGTAAGAAAAATTCCTTTGTTAAAATTATTATTTTTTGACACAATATTGAATGAAATAAACTATTTTGTTCTTGAAATATATATTAATAATCGTAAAAGACCTCATAGGAGAGATGGCTGAGCGGTTGAAAGCACCGGTCTTGAAAACCGGCAAAGGGGCAACTCTTTCCTGGGTTCGAATCCCAGTCTCTCCGCCATTATTTAAAATTTTTAAATTTCTCTAATATAAAATTAAATTTTGAGTTAATATTTAATTTTTCCGTTTTATTTTTGGTTAGCTTTAAAAATTCGTCATCTTGATTTATAAATTCATCAAGAATTATTAGTTGATTATAATCTAGATCATTTATGATAGAATTGACAAAGTTAATCATTAATCTATCCATTTCTTTCGTACCTCTATAAGAGCTTCTGTAAATAATTTTTTTTTTTATATCTTCTTTATTTTTCGACATACCTATATAAATAAATCATGAATGGTATAGAATACTTGCTATCAAATATAAATAATATTAATGGCATAGGCACAAAAACAGCAAATTTATTAAAAAAAAAGAATATAAATACTATATTTGATTTGCTATGGAATTTGCCAAGGGATTTTATTGATAGAAGGCACATATGCAAAATTAATGAACTTGAAGTAGGAAAAGTTCAAACTTTAAAAATTTTAGTCAAAAAGTATAATTTTCCCAGAATTAGAAATCTTCCTAATAAGGTAATTTGTGAAGATCAAACAGGTAAAATAGATTGCGTTTTTTTTAATAGTTATGAAGGCTACATAAGAAAAATACTACCTTTAAATCATGAGATAACTATAAGCGGTAAGATTAATTTTTTTAATAAAAGATACCAAATTGTTAACCCTACTCATATTTCAACAGATGAAAATTCAATAAAAAAAATTCATTCAAAATATTCTCTTTCAGAAGGATTGAACGAAAAGAAATACCTTAAAATAATTAATGAAGTTCTTAAAAATTTACCAGATTTAGATGAATGGTTAAGCAAAGATATTTTAAAAAGATTTAACAATATTTCATGGAAAAATTCTATAATTAAACTTCACGAACCAATGAACTTAAATAAAAAAGGTGATTTTTTAAATAGACTTATATTTGATGAAATCTTATCAAATTTTTTAATAAGCTCAAGCATAAGAAGAAAAATTAAAAAAATTAAAAAAATTAAAAAAAAATTTGATAATCAACCATTAAACTTTGTAAAAAAAAAAATAAATTTTAAATTAACAAATGATCAATTAAAAGCTATTGATGAAATTAATAGTGATCTTAAATCTGATATGAAGATGTTTAGATTACTTCAGGGTGATGTGGGAAGTGGTAAAACTATTGTCTCATTAATTTCATGTCTTAATGTCATACAAAGCAAATTTCAATCAGTATTTATGGCTCCAACCGAAATATTGGCTAAACAACACTTTCAATTAGCTGAAAAACTATTTCACAAAAGAATTAAAGTAAAACTACTAACTGGTAAAACAGAAAATAAAGAAAAAAAAAATATACAAAAAGATTTAATAAACGGCAAAATAGATTTATTAATAGGTACTCATTCATTATTCCAAGAAAAAATAAAATACAAAAACCTAGGCCTTATAATTATAGATGAACAGCATAAATTTGGGGTGAAACAAAGAAAAAAACTTTCAGATAAAGCGGGAAAAAATTGTGATGTTCTTGTCATGTCGGCTACACCCATACCAAGAACGATGATAATGACTGTTTATGGTGATATGGATACCTCAATTATTAAGTCTAAACCAAAAGATAGAAAAGAGATTAAAACCTACAGTAAAAATGAAAAAAACCTCAATCAAATAATTGAATTTGTAAAAAAACAAATACATTATGGAAATCAGATTTTTTGGGTATGTCCTCTTATTGAAGAGTCAAAAAAAGTAGACCATCAATCATCTGTTAAGAGATATGAGCTATTAAAGAAAATTTTTACAAATAAAGTTGGTCTTTTGCATGGTGGGGTTGAAAAATTTGAAAAAGATAAAATTTTAAATAATTTCTTAAATAAAAAAATAGATATAATCGTTTCAACTACTGTAATTGAGGTGGGGATAGATTTTCCAAATGCTAATGTTATTGTGATTGAAAACGCTAATAAATTTGGTCTATCTCAGCTTCATCAACTAAGAGGTAGAGTTGGTCGAGGTTCAAAAGAATCTTTTTGTATATTAATGTTTAAATCTAACTTAAGTGACAACGCAAAAAAAAGAATAAATATTTTAAAATCTAGCAATGATGGCTTTAAGATTTCTGAAGAGGATATGAAACTTAGAGGCTACGGTGATTTATTGGGTTTTAAGCAAAGTGGTATTAAAAATTTTAGATTAGCTGATCCTATTTTAAATGAAGATTTATTTTTATTAGCAGAAAAAGAAATTAAAAGAATTGAAGCTAATAAAGAAAATCTTGAAAAATATTTCTCATTACTTAAACTCTATGATAGAGCGGATATTCTTAATGATATTGCTTAAATTATTTTGTATTTGATGTTCCAGCAGATACAATGAATTTAGAAGCTTCCTCAAAAGTCATATCTAAATATATAACTTCTTTTTTTGGAAACATTAAAAGAAAACCACTAGTAGGATTTGGTGTTGTTGGCACAAAAACGTTAACTAAATCAGAATTAGTTTTTTTTGAAATTTCTCCACTATTGTCCTTTGTTGCAAAACCAACAGCCCAACTACCCTTTCTTGGGTACTCAATTAATACGACACTTTTTTTCCCACCCTCTTTGTTAGTAAATGTTTCGGTCATTTGATTAATTGCAGAATAAATTGTTCTCAAAAAAGGTATTTTTTTAAAAAGATCATTGATTAATTGTAAAATTTTTTTTCCTATGAATGATACAGATAAACCACCAATGAATGTAATTAAAATTATGGATAAAATTATCTCTAAACCAGGTATTGAAAAAGGCAGATAATTATTAGGATTAATTTCTTTGGGTATTAATTTAGAAGAAATTTCAATTATAAACATTGTTAAATATAATGTTATCCCAATTGGGATTATTGCAACAATGCCTGCTATAAAATAGTTTCTTAATTTATTAAATATCGAAATTTTTTTTTTCATTTTTGCATCAATGATGTTATTGATACTATAATATTATTATTTTAAAATCTAATTTTAAATGAATAGACGTAACTTTATAAAGTATATAGGATGTGGTTGTGGTGGGTTTTTATTAAATTCCTGCGCTACAGCCCCTATTACTGATCGAAAACAGCTCAAATTGATTCCTGAGTCAAAATTAAATGCACAAGCAGCTCAAATTTATGAAAAAGTTAAAGAGAAAGAAAAACTAATTACCGATGGAAATACACTAAAAGAAATTAAAGAGATAGGAAGTAGAATGGAAGATTCTATAAGTGAATATTTTTATCAACAAAACATAAAAGATCCTACCTCAAATTTTCAGTGGGAATATATTCTTATTGATAATAAAAAAATTAAAAATGCCTGGTGTATGCCTGGTGGTAAAATTGCAGTTTATAGTGGACTTTTAGATATTACTAAAAACAAAAATGGTTTAGCAGCTGTTATGGGTCATGAAGTTGCTCATGCTGTTGCAAAACATTCTGTTGAAAGAGCTAGCAGAGGTGTCCTTATGAAAACAACAATTCAAATTACCGATATATTGACTGGTGGGAAAATTAGCCAGGTAAACAGAACAACGGGAATGGACACAGTTGGTTTATTAGCTCAATTAGGTTTAATGAATCCATTTAATCGTAAACAAGAGACTGAGGCTGATTACTTGGGTTTAATCTTTTCTTCATTATCTGGTTTTGATATTAGAGAAACAACAAAGATCTGGGAACGAATGAAAGAGGCAAACAAAGGTAAGGAGCCCCCTGAATTTATGAGCACTCATCCATCTTCCACAAATCGAATTAATCAAATTAATGAGTGGATGAATGAAATTATACTTAAGTATCCACCAATCAAGATAAGTTAAATTACATAACTTGATGGTGAGCCGTGTTGGACTCGAACCAACGACCCATTCCTTAAAAGGGAATTGCTCTACCAACTGAGCTAACGGCCCGAAGAGTTTCTTATATAGACTTTTTTAAAATATAATCAACTTTTAAAAGGTATCATATTTTATTAAAATATTTCCTATGAAACCTTTCAAATGTTCCTTTTTTTATATTATATCTTATTGATTGCATCAATTCCTGATAGAAATTTATATTGTGTAAAGTCAACAACATTGAAGCAAGTATTTCATTTGTATTAAATAGGTGGTTCAGATAATTTTTTGAATATTTGTTTAAATCAAATTTTTTACAATTCTTGTCTAAGGGAGATTTGTCATATTTAAATCTTGCGTTTCTAATATTTATTCTACCATTCCAAGTGAAAGCAAGACCTGTTCTACCAGATCTCGTTGGCAAAACGCAGTCAAACATATCAATACCTCTTTTCACAGCGCCTAAAATATCAGAGGGTGTGCCAACACCCATTAAGTATCTAGGCTTATTTTCAGGCATAAAATCTTTAATACCTTCAAGAACATTAAACATTTCCATTTGAGTTTCTCCAACTGCTAATCCACCAAGTGCATAACCATCAAAATCTATATCTATAAGCTTTTCTAAAGACTTTAATCTTAAATCTTTAAATAACCCACCTTGAACAATGCCAAATAAAGCCTTATTTTTATTTTTTCCAAATGCATCTTTGGATCTTTTTGCCCAATACATAGATAAATCTAATGAATCTTTTATTTTATTTTTATCTTTTGTATTTTTAGGACATTCATCCATAACCATAATAATATCAGAATTTAAACCCTTTTGGATTTTAATACTTTCTTCGGGACTTAATATAAATTTTTTACCATCAATATGAGAATTAAAAATAGCACCTTTTTCTCTATCAACCTTGTTTAATTTAGAAAGTGACATAACTTGAAAACCTCCAGAATCAGTAAGTATAGGCAATTTACAATTCATAAATTTATGAAGACCGTTATGCTTTTTTATTCTTTCAATACCAGGTCTAAGCATTAAGTGATATGTATTTGCTAAAATTATTTCACTTCCAGTTTTTATTATATCATCTATGAAAACTGCTTTAACAGTAGCCTGAGTTCCAACAGGCATAAATGCTGGTGTATGAATTTTTCCTCTATGAGTATTAATTATGCCAGTTCTTGCGTATCTCTCCTTTGATAAAACCTTGAATGAAAATTTTTTTAATGACATTGATCATTTTATTTAGATTTAAAACTAATGATTTTATCAGGATCTGAAACTGAACCATTTGCTCCTGCACCACGTTTTATTTTATCAACTATTTCCATTCCTTTGGTTACTTTACCAAAAACTGTATAATTTCGATCAAGATGAGGGGCATCCTCAAAGCATATAAAAAATTGGCTATTTGCACTATTTGGGTCAGAAGACCTTGCCATTGACAGCGTGCCTCTTAAATGTGGAACATCACTAAATTCTGCAGTTAGGTCTGGAAGATCAGAACCACCCATGCCAGCCCTATCAATATTAAATTGTGCTGACGATGAATTTCCAAATTGTACATCTCCAGTTTGAGCCATAAATCCATCGATCACTCTATGAAAAACTACATTATCGTATTTTCCTTCATCTGCTAATTTTTTTATTCTTTCAACGTGTTTTGGGGCGATATCATTAAACAATTCAATTTCCACATCACCGTCTTTAAGTTTTAAAATCATAATATTCTCCTTTGCTGTTAAATGATTTGATAAAAAAAAAATTAAAATTAAATAAAATAAGAATTTACGCATATTTATTTTTAAGTGCTTTTATTGTGCTAGGGGTTGTAAATTTTTTAATATCACCATTGAGTTCAATTATTTCTTTTACAAAATTTGAAGATATTATTTGATTTTCAATATCTGACATTAAAAACATTGTTTCAATATTACTATTTAATTTCTTATTCATTCCAGCTAATTGGTATTCATATTCAAAATCAGAAACAGCCCTTAAACCTCTTAATATAATTTTAGAATTCATTTTTTTACATAAAGATGTTGTTAAGGAATTAAATGTTATAACTTTAATTTTTTTATTACTTAGCTTTAAATCTTTGAATAAAGCTTTTTTTACTATTTCCAATCTCTCAACAGCATCAAATAGATAGGTCTTGTTGCTATTTTCTGATATTGCAACTATTACAGTATCAACAATATTCAAAGCTTTTTTAATTAAATCAATATGACCATATGTAATAGGATCAAAGGTACCCGGGTATAAAATATTTCTTTTCATTATTTTAAATTATCATCAATTTTATTTGCAGAAACAACTTTTTCACTACCTGATAACTTTATAATTCTGACACCCTGAGTATTTCTGCCTGCTTGTCTAATTTCTTTGACAGCAACTCTTATAACTCTACCTGTGTTTGTCGATATTAGAATTTCATCACCTTCAACGACTGGAAATGATGATGATACATTACCATTTCTTTTTGAATTAACTATTCCAATAATGCCTTTTCCTCCCCTATTCGTTACTCTAAAGTCATAGTGGGTAGTTCTCTTTCCATATCCATTCTCTGTAATTGAAAGTATGAATTTTTCTTTTGCTCTAATTTCATCTTTATTTTTAGAACCATTTTTACCATTTTTTTTGATTTTTTCATCATGATCTATTATTGATAATGACACTATACTATCATCATTACCAAGGTTAATGCCTTTTATACCTTTTGATGAACGACCCTTAAAAGTTCTTAGTTTTTTTGACTCAAAACGTATACACTTACCTAGTTTTGTGCTTAGTACTATATCCTGGTCGTCGCTACAGATTTTTACACCAATAATTTTATCATCTGTATCAAGTTTCATTGCAATTTTCCCCGCTGTGTTTATTGAAGAAAAATCATCTAAACTATTTTTTCTGATTTTTCCCTTACTTGTTGCAAAAACAATATGCATATTTTTAATTTCAGATTTATTATCAGGAAAAGGCATAATTGAACTTATTGATTGATGATTTTTTAGTGGAAGTATATTAAAAAGCGACTTGCCTCTAGATAACGTTGATCCTTCAGGAATTTTCCAAGCTTTTACCCTATATACTAAGCCCTCTGTAGAGAAAAAGAGTACAGGAGTATGTGTATTAACAGAAAGTGTTTGAACAACAGAATCTTCATTTCGAGTTTTAATACCAGATTTCCCTTTTCCTCCACGTTTTTGTTTTTTTACGTTGCTTAAAGAACTTCTTTTTATGTAACCTTGTAGAGTAACGGTGATCAAAACAGACTCTTTTTGTATAGTCTCTTCAATATCATAGTTAAGAACTGCATCAATTATCTTAGTTCTTCTAGGTTCACTATACTTATCTTTAATATTTTTTAATTCACTACTAATAACTTTCATAAGTTCTTTTTTGGAGTTAATAATTTTTTTAAATTGTGCAATCATTTCAGCCAGCTTATTAATTTCAATTTCGATTTCTTGTATACCTAAAGCCGTAAGTTTTTGTAATCTTAGTTCTAAAATCGAATTAACTTGGTTAAGCGATAAAGTATATGAGGTTGTACTTTTTTTATTTTCAATAAGTTTAATAAATTTTGAGGCTTTATTTATTTTCCATTTACTTTTTAATAAAAAATTACGTGCATCTTCTGGAGTTTTCGAAGTTCTAATAATTTTAATTATTTTATCTAAATTTTCTATTGATACAGTAAGACCAATTAAAATATGAGCTCTCTCCTCTGCTTTTTGTAAATCGTATTTAGTTCTTTTTATTACTACATCTTCTCTGAAAGATAAAAAATTTTCTAAGAAATCCTTTAGTGAACATGTTTGTGGTTTTTTGTTTACAATTGCTAATGTATTAAAACCAAATGAACTTTCTATTGATGTATACTTGTAAAGTTGCCTTTTCACTGTTTCTGGTTCTACACCTCTTCTTAAATCTATCGATACCCTTATACCTTCTCTATTTGACTCGTCTCTTATATCGCTTATTCCCTCTATTTTTTTATCCCTAACCAATTCAACAATCCTTTCGTTAAGGTTTGCTTTATTTACTTGGTAGGGAATTGAAGTGATTACAATTCTTTCCTTGCCATTTTTTCTTTGTTCAATATTTATATCTCCTCTTATTTTAAATGAACCTCTGCCGATTTTATAACCCTCTTTGATAATATTTTTACCTATTATTGTTCCTCCAGTCGGAAAATCAGGTCCAGGAATATGTTTCATTAATTCATTTAGTTTAATATCTTTATTCTCAATAAGTGCTAAAGCACCATTTATAACTTCACCCAAATTATGTGGTGGAATACTTGTTGCCATGCCGACAGCTATACCACCTGCCCCGTTTACTAATAAATTTGGATATTGTGCGGGTAAAACCTCAGGTTCTGTTTCAGTCTCATCGTAATTACTTTTAAAATTGACTGTATTCTTTTCAATATCTTCTATTAAGTATTGGGTTATTTTTGACAATTTTGTCTCTGTATAACGCATCGCAGCTGGAGGATCACCATCAATAGAACCAAAATTTCCTTGTCCGTTTATTAATGGAAGACTCATAGAAAAATCTTGTACCATTCTTGTAAGTGCATCATAGACAGCTTGATCACCATGAGGATGGTACTTACCAATTACATCTCCAACCACACGAGCGGATTTTCTAAATTGTTTAGACCAATCAAAACCACCTTTGTACATTGCGTATAATATTCTTCTATGAACAGGTTTCAAACCATCTCGCACATCAGGAAGAGCTCTGCTTACAATTACACTCATAGCATAAGATAAATACGATGAGCTCATCTCATCATACATTGCTATAGATTTAATATTAGAAGATTTAGGATTCTCAATTTTTTGCATAAAAACTAAAATGGAATATCATCATCAAGATCATTTGAAATATCTTGGGAAGTATCTTCAATGGTTTTTTTGTTATCTTGACTAGGTAAACTATTACCTTGATTGCCACCACCTAACATTGTTAGTGATGAATTGTATCCCTGGATAACAATTTCTGTTGAATATTTATCTTGTCCAGATTGTTCATCTTTCCATTTTCTAGTTGTCAATTGTCCTTCGACATAGATTTGAGCACCTTTTTTTAGATATTGCTGGACGACATTCACTAGACCCTCATTAAATACAACAATTCGGTGCCACTCTGTTTTTTCCTTTTTTTCACCTGAATTTTTGTCTTTCCACGATTGGCTTGTAGCTAGACTAAGTCTTGCTACACTTTTACCATTAACCATTTGCTTGATTTCTGGGTCTGCGCCTAAACGGCCAATTAATAATACTTTATTTAAGCTTCCTGCCATAATATTTTAATGATGATATAAATTATCTTTTTATATTTATATCATAGTATAGGAGTGATTATTAATTTTATTTACTGAAAGCAACAAAAAATATGCTTAAAAACATAGTTATTAAAGGGGCAAAAGAACATAATTTAAAAAATATTTCCTTATCAATTCCTAAGGATAAATTTGTAGTAATTACTGGTCTATCAGGTTCTGGAAAATCATCTCTTGCTTTTGATACTATTTACGCTGAGGGCCAAAGAAGATATGTGGAAAGTCTTTCAGCATACGCTCGACAATTTTTAGATAAAATGAAAAAACCTAACGTTGATTTAATTGAGGGACTAAGTCCAGCAATATCTATTGAACAAAAAAATACATCAAAAAATCCGAGATCAACAGTAGCTACAGTTACAGAAATATATGATTACATGCGTGTTCTTTATGCAAGAGTTGGGGTACCCTATTCACCATTTACAGGCAAAAGAATTCAATCACAAACAATCAGTCAGATGGTTGACAAAATAAAAGAATTGCCAAAAAAAAGCACAATTTATCTTTACTCACCTGTAGTAAGAGGAAGAAAAGGAGAATATAAAAAGGAAATTCTAGGTTATAAAAAAAGAGGTTTTAGAAAAATTAAAATAGATGGTGTTTTATACGAGATTGATAAAGCTCCAGAATTAAATAAAAAAATAAAACACGATATTTATATTCTTGTAGATAGAATTGTCTTAAATTCATCCTTAGGTAATAGGTTGGCTGAGAGTATAGAGGTTGCTCTAAATTTATCAAATGGCCTTTTATTTGTTGAATATGAAAATGAGACTTTGCCAAAAAAATACAGAAAAGTAGAAAAAATAATATTTTCTTCAAAATTTGCGTGTCCTGAAAGTGGTTTTACAATTGAAGAAATAGAACCAAGACTTTTTTCTTTTAATAGTCCATATGGTGCTTGTGAAGAATGTGAAGGTATAGGCGTAAAGTTGAATGTTGACCCAAAGCTAGTAATTCCAAATGAGAAAAAAACTATAGCTGATGGGGCTATAGAACCTTGGTCCAAATCCTCATCATTATATTATGCTCAAACACTGTCTTCACTTTCTAAGCACTATGGTTTTTCGTTGAATGAAAAGTGGCAAAAATTATCAAAAAAAATTAAAGATATTATTTTATATGGTTCAGATGAGGAGGAAATTAAATTTTCGTATGATGATGGTTATGAAAAATACTCACACAAAAAAACATTTGAAGGAGTTATAAATAATTTAGAAAGAAGATATCTTGAAACCGATAGTGATTGGAAAAGAGAAGAAATAGCTCAATACCAATCAGATACAAAATGCGATCAATGTAAAGGTCATAGATTAAAAGAAGAAGCACTATGTGTTAAAATTAACAACCTACATATAAGTGAGATAACAAATAAATCTATAATTGAAGCCCAAAAATGGTTTAAAGAACTAGAAATTTATTTTAGCCAAAAAGAACTTAAAATAGCAGAACATATCTTGAAAGAAATAAATGAGAGATTAAGTTTTTTAATGAATGTAGGTCTAGATTATTTAACATTATCTAGGGAGTCTGGTACTTTATCAGGAGGAGAGTCGCAAAGAATTAGGTTAGCTTCACAAATAGGATCTGGACTTACTGGAGTACTTTATGTTCTAGATGAACCATCAATTGGCCTACATCAAAAAGATAATGTTAAATTAATAAATGCTCTTAAAAGACTTAGAGATTTAGGAAACACAGTTATAGTTGTTGAGCATGACACGGAGACGATGGAAAATGCTGATCATATAATTGATCTGGGACCGGAGGCTGGAAGTAAGGGTGGTGAAATAGTAGCTGAAGGTCAATATAATGAAATAATTAAAAACGATAATAGTATTACTGGAAAATATCTTTCAAATAAACGATTTATACCAGTTCCTAAAAATAGAAAATTAGCAAAGAATGGTAGATTTTTAGAAATTGGTGGAGCTACTGGAAACAACTTAAAGAATGTAAATTTAAAAATACCATTTGGATGTTTCACATGTGTAACAGGAGTATCTGGAAGTGGAAAATCAACTTTAATACTACAAACTTTATATAATGCTCTAAACTTAAGTTTAAACAATAACAAAACTAGAAAAATACCAATGGCATTTAAAAGTTTTAAAGGTATTGAGCTAGTCGACAAAATTATAAATATAGATCAATCACCAATTGGGAGAACACCTAGGTCCAATCCTGCCACATACACAGGTGCATTTGGACCCATTAGAGATTGGTTTACTGCATTACCAGAGTCTAAAAGCAGGGGTTACAAACCTGGGAGATTTTCTTTTAATGTTAAAGGAGGTAGATGTGAAGCTTGTGAAGGTGACGGAGTAATTACATATGAAATGCATTTTCTTCCAGATGTATATATAACATGCGATGAATGTAAAGGTAGCAGATATAATAGAGAAACTCTTGAAATAAAATTTAAAGATAAAAGTATAGCTGATGTCTTGAATATGACAGTCGATGAAGGATGTGATTATTTTGAAAATATTCCTTCTATTAAAACTAAATTATTAACCTTAAAAAAAGTAGGTTTGGGTTATATAAAAATTGGTCAGCAAGCTACAACATTATCAGGTGGCGAAGCTCAAAGAATAAAATTAGCTAAGGAGCTATCAAGACGATCTACCGGTAGAACTATATATATTTTGGACGAACCAACTACTGGTTTACACCAACATGATATTAAAAAACTTTTAGAAATTCTTCATACTTTTGTTGCCACAGGGAATACGGTCGTTGTGATTGAGCATAATTTAGATGTAATTAAGACTGCAGATCATATTATTGATATGGGACCAGATGGCGGTGTAAAAGGTGGTAATATTATAGCTGAGGGAAAACCTGAAGATATTGTTAAAGTAAAAGATAGCTATACAGGCCAATTTTTAAAAGATCTTCTGATTACAAAATCTAAAAAAATCGCTTAAAATATTTGTTCCATATGTTACAATCTTATATGGTAAAAATTCTTTCGTCATTACCAAAAACAATACATACATCTCTTGCAATAAGTATACTTTTGTTTTTAGGTCTTTTTTTTAATAATGAGGGATTTGATATAGATCGAATATTTTGGAGTTGGTTCTTCAGATATCTTCATGTTATTTCTGGTATAATGTGGATTGGATTATTGTGGTACTTTAATTTTGTCCAAATTCCAAATATGGCAAAAATTCCAGATGAACATAAGCCAGCAATTGGAAAGGTGATTGCGCCTGCTGCATTATTTTATTTTAGATGGGCTGCGGTTGTTACTATTTTAACTGGTCTAATATTGGGGCTTTTAAATGGGTATCTTCACGAGGCGATGACATTGGGCATTGGTTCAGGAGGTGGAAGGAACACTGCAATAGGTATTGGAATGTGGCTAGGACTCGTGATGGCGTTTAATGTTTGGTTTGTCATATGGCCAAACCAAAAAAGAGCTTTAGGAATGGTTGAGTGTGATCCTGAATTAAAAGCTAAATCTGCAAAAACAGCAATGCTATTATCAAGAACTAACACATTACTTTCATTGCCAATGCTATTATCGATGGTAGCAGCACAAAACCTTTACTAATTATTTTTCTTCTTTGACAACAGTTTTATAAGATACTTTTAAATAAACTAATGTTGGATTTGCAATATAAATTGATGAATAAGTTCCAAAAATAACACCCAGAATCATTGCTAAAGAAAATCCTTTTAAAATTTCACCACCAAAGATAAATATGGAAAGCAATGCCAACAACGTAGTAGCTGAAGTAATTATAGTTCTAGAAAGTGTTTCGTTAATTGAAATATTTGTTAGTTCAAATATTTTTATACTTATATGTTTTTTTAAATTTTCCCTCACTCGATCGAAAATTACAACAGTATCATTCATTGAGTATCCAACAATCGTTAAAAGAGCTGCCACAATTGATAAATTTATTTCAATATTAAACAATGAAAAAATTCCTATTGTTAATATAACATCATGGAATAATGCAATTATAGCCCCAAGACTAAATTGCCATTCAAATCTTATCCATATGTAAAAAAGCATAGCCCCTAAAGATGCAGCTATAGCTATTAGTCCTTTATTAAGTAATTCAGCACTAACCTTTGGACCAACACTCTCGACCCTTCTAAATTCGAAAACTGATCCAATACTTGATTGAAGATCTTTTTTTATATTTTGAATTAAATTTTTATCTCTATCCTTTTTTACGAATTTTATTAAATAGTCATTATCATTACCAAAGTTTTTAATTGCAACATCGCCTAGATTCATGTTGTTAAACGCACTTCGCAAATTAGAAATGGTTGTTTGATTGTCATTTATTCTGAGTTCAATTAGAGTTCCTCCTTTAAAATCTACTCCGTAATTCAAACCTTTGAATAATATAGATAATACAGATAGTATAACTAATACTACAGAAATTATACTAAACAATTTATAGTACTTATTAAAATTTAAATTTTTTATCATTAAATTAATTGCTCTTTATTTTTATTTCGAATTACGTAAATTGATGTAAACAATCTTGCTATAAAATAAACTGAGAATAAAGTTGTGAATATTCCTATACCCAATGTTACAGCAAAACCTTTAATTGGCCCTGATCCAAGAAAAAATAAAATTATTGCAGCTATTAAGGTTGTAATATTGGCATCTAGTACAGCATTTCTTGATTTATTATAACCAGAATCAAAAGCTATAATTTGATTTTTTTCATTTTTAATCTCTTCCTTAATTCTCTCAAAAATTAGCACATTTGCATCTACTGCCATTCCAACAGTTAAGATAATTCCTGCTATTCCAGGAAGTGTTAACGTTGCTTCAAAAAGTGTTAAAATTCCTACTAAAAAAAATAAATTCAAAATTAAGGTAGCATTCGCAATTATTCCAAAAATTCTATATTTTATTAACATAAACGTGATTACTAAAATAAAACCAATCAATAACGCGGATAATCCAGATTTAATTGAGTCCTTACCCAATCCTGGACCTACCGTTCTCTCTTCTATTATTTCTAATGGAGCTGGTAGTGCTCCTGATCTTAATAATAAAGCAAGATCAG
This sequence comes from uncultured Pelagibacteraceae bacterium, assembly GCA_902629955.1. GTDB lineage: Bacteria > Pseudomonadota > Alphaproteobacteria > Pelagibacterales > Pelagibacteraceae > Pelagibacter. Next base: position 628 of record CACOSS010000014.1, on the reverse strand, counting down.
TTGCTGATTGAAAAGTAAAATCACCTGAAATTTGTCCTGAACCAGCAACAATAGCCTCTTGAATGACAGGTGCACTAATAACTTTACCATCTAAAACTATTGCTAATCTTTTACCAATACCTTTTGTAGTTGCCCTACCAAATCTTTTGGCCCCAACTCTATCAAAATCAAATGTGACGACTGTTTCATTTGTTTGATTATCCATACGTGGTTGTGCATCAATAAGATTTTCACCACTTACAATGATACGCTTACTAACATTGACTACCTCTGAACCATCTTCAAATTCAAGTTCTTCAGCACCAAACGTTTCCTCATTGGTTTGAGTTACAAATCTAAAAGATAGGTTTGCAGTTTTACCTAATAGATTTTTAATTCTCATAGGATCATCTAAACCAGGTAATTCGACTAATATTCTGTCATTACCTCTCTTCAATATATTTGGTTCATTTGTTCCAACTTCGTCAACTCTTCTTCTTACAATTTCGATAGCTTGATCAAGAGATGATGTTTTTAATTGTATTAATCCATATTTTGAAAAAAAAATTTCAAAATTTCCTTCTTGATTTGTAATTTCAAATTGAAAAGATTTAAATTGATCAAAATAAGGATTAACTATACCATTTTT
>CACOSS010000013.1 GCA_902629955.1 uncultured Pelagibacteraceae bacterium | reverse complement strand
TGTCAATAGTAACTTCATAATCATCAACTTTAATATTATCTAGAGGTTTTAGATCTATTTTTGGAAGTTCTGTGACTGAAATTGTATATTCTAAATCTTTATCTTCACCATAAGTTTTAAGATCTATTTTTGGTTGGCCAGCTGGTTTAATTTTATTATCACTTAAAGCCTTCGTGCTAGTTTCTTTAAGAACTTTATCCAAAACTTCACCAAATATAGCTTTGCCAAACTGTCTTTTTAAAACTTCTTTTGGTACTTTTCCAGGCCTAAAACCTTTTAGTTGAACAGTTTTTGAAACTTCTTCATATCTTTCGTTTAAATGGTTATCTATAATTTTTTTTTCAACAAAAATTTTCAAATCTTTGTTTAGACCTTTTTTATTTTGAACTGTTACTTTCATAATATAATAATGGTAGGCGAGAAAGGACTCGAACCTTCACATGTTGCCATATTGGTTCCTAAGACCAACGCGTCTACCAATTCCGCCACTCGCCCAAATTATTGCTGTTTTATATATTAAAGTTTTAATTTGTCCAATCCGATATTTGTGTAAAAGTAGAAAATATTAAAAAAAAACGATTATTTCACCTTGTATTACACTAGCTAAAAAATAAACTAAATAAGATATTCATTATAAAAAAAGGTCTTAATATGAAACCAATGCATGTTGTAGTTATTGTTTATTTTATTGGAATTATAATTGGTGCAGTATTTTTTAATTTATGGAGCACAGGTAGTATAATAAAGCCATTGATTGCAATGGCATGGACCGCATTATTTCTTATAGCAATAGTTTATGTTGATAGAAAATCTGAATAGTTCAATAATAAAATGTAAAAAGTGCCCACGCTTAGTAAAGTTTAGAAAAAAAATCTCAGTTGAAAAAAGGAAACAATATATCGATCAAAAATACTGGGGTAAACCAATAACAGGATTTGGGGATATTAAAAGTAAAATTTTACTAGTAGGCTTGGCGCCCGCAGCACATGGTGGAAATAGGACAGGCCGAGTTTTTACTGGGGATAAATCCTCAGAATTTTTATACAAATGTCTTTATAAAGCTAAAATTGCAAATCAACCAAAATCTACTCATTTGAACGATGGTTTAAAATTAAAAAAATCATTTATTACTACTGCACTAAAGTGTGTACCCCCTGAAGACAAACCTTTAAAAGAGGAGCTTGATAATTGTTTCAAATTTTTTAATTTAGAAATAAATCAGTTAAAAAATTTAAAAGTGATTATTGCATTGGGAAAAATTGGCTTTGATGCTTGTGTTTATTACTTTAGATCAAATTATAATTTTGATGAAAAAATTAAATTTAGTCACGGTAAGATTTTTCAACTTCCTAAAGGTATTCTATTGGTTGGATGTTATCATCCTAGTCCAAGAAATGTGAACACGGGAAGAATTAATGAAAAAAAAATGACTGATTTGTTCAATAAGGTATTAAAATTAGTTAATTAAATTTTTCAATATACTTGGTATTCGAACTGGTTTTACATCTTTATCGACAGTAACAAGCACTATCTCCGCCTCAGCAATAATATCTGTTTTTCTTTTAATTACTTGTTTCATTTTAAATGAAGTATTTTTTACCTCATTTATTTTTGAAAAAACTTCAATTTCATCCTCAAACTTAGCAGGTTTTCTATATTCAATATTACAAGACTTGACTATTATTATCACTCCTTCTTTATCTAGTATTTCTTTATTAGTTAAACCTAAAGAATATATTGCCTCAGATCTTGCTCTCTCAAGAAATTTTAAATAATTTGCATAGTAAACTACTCCACCAGCGTCTGTATCCTCATAATAAATTTTGGCAAAATACTTAAATTCTTTTGACATCATCTAATACTATCAAAATAGTAATTTTTTTTATACTAATGAATTTAAATTAATGAAAATTTATATTATTTGGCTCATCGGTGTTATTATATGGAATTTTGGAGTTCCTAATGCTACTCCCCTTGAAGATGTTATAGTTGCAATTGTTCTATCTTTTTTTTCAATTGTCATGAAAAAATATTTTAAACTTTAATTACTGACTTGAGAAATAAATATTCTGATAATACGAAATTGCCTTTAGCTTAGAGTTGTCTGTATCAGTCATTATAGCGACCCCACTTAGTTCACTTACATCAAGATCGTGTAATAGTTTAAAATGCTCTTTGACATTAGCCTTGACAGTAACCCACTCGTTTAAATTTTGTTTGGTGGTAGACAAAACATAATCGATTGATTTTTTAGTATAAGGACTTCGCCAATATTTTCCAATTTCATTATTGCTCGAAAAAACATAGTTTACTGCTCTATTTGAAAGTGCTGTTGATCCTGTTTTTTTTACAACAAATACTCTAGCTGCGTAATCATGCCCTTTTTTTGAATTTTCATTTATGCCAGATAAATCTTTCTCAATCTTCCATGTTATGTTGATAATTGGGGTTCGGTTTAAATCAATTAATATTTCTTTGCCTAAACCTGATCCAACGCCCTCAGCTTCAGCTCTTATATATTCCCCACTTTCATTAGAGCCTAATGTCCAGGTCGTTTCCCCTTTGACCTTTCTTTTTTTTAATTGGTCAAATTCTTCTTGAGTAAATTCAAATACTTTTAATGTTTCTGATTTTGATGAAGTTGCAACAAATAAAGATAATATTAGTATTTGGATAAGAATTTTCATTTTGGGTCTTATATATAGCAAATTGATTGATGCAATAAATATTTTAAATTTCATACTTTAGACAAGATTAAGACAATCTAAAATCAAAATTAACTATTAAATTAAGGTTATGAAATACATAATTTATTTAACTATTCTTTTATTTCTGGCAAATTGTAGCACTCATAGTGTTAAACTAGGTAAAAGATGTACCAAAATAGCTGAAGATAACACTTATGAAAAATCTCTTATTTGGTTAATTGACAAGGAGAGCATTGAGACTTTTGACCAAAAAATTAATAAAAAAAACTGTGAAATTAATGGAGAGAATGGATGAAAACTCTCTCAATTATGGCACTATTAGTATATTGGTCAGTTATAATTTTAGCACCAGTGATAGCTAATGAACAAAGTAAATATGCCGACAAAATAATTTACCCAAAAAAGAAACCTAATAAGTAGATCTTCCACCACTAATATCAAATACTGCAGCGGTTGAAAAAGAGTTCTCTTCTGAGGAAAGCCAACAGACAAGAGAAGATAGTTCATCAAGCTCTAAAAATCTACCTCTTGGAACTTTTGATAACATTTTTTGTACATGCTCTTTTGACATTTGATCTAAAATTCTTGTTTTTGCTCCAGCAGGAGTAACTGCATTTACTGCAATATTGTATTGAGCTAATTCTTTACCTAATGATTTTGTTAAACCTAATACTCCAGCTTTTGCGGAGCTATATGCGCTAGCATTTGCATTTCCATCTTTACCTGAAACTGAGGCTATATTTACAATTCTTCCATAATTATTTTCAATCATTAGAGGAACTATCAATTTACAACAAATGTAGGTTCCGTTTAAATTCACATTTATTACCTTATTCCAGTCATCAACTGAATAATTCCATAATTCAGCAGTAGGTCCTGTAATACCTGCATTATTTATAAGTATATCGATTTTTGAATTTTTTAAATTTTTAATGGTTCTATTTACTGAGTCAAAATTAGTAACATCAACTACATCATACTTCAAATTCTCATTGTTTTCTTTTTTTAAAACTTTGTTTAACTCATTCTCATCATTGTCCCATATTCTCACTTGGGCTCCAGAATTAATAAACTTTTTAGCAATATCTAACCCAAAACCTTGGGCGCCACCGGTTACTATTGCAAGTTTACTTCTAAGATCAAAATTATTCATTGCCAGATGCTAGCAGATAATAAGTTACAAAAACAACAAAAGCTCCAATTAACCATGAAAAAGATTGCAAAAATTGCATATTTACATTCCATATCGTTGAGGACGCAAATATAAAACCAATTATTACGGCATATATTGCTTTATAATGCCATCCATTTGAATAAATATATGAACTTCCTTCTTTAGATGAAAAAATATCTTTATTAATAATATTTCCTTTTTTAATTAAATAATAATCACAAACAATTAATCCAAAAAGTGGCCCAAAAAATGATCCAATGGTATCAATGAAGGATAAGACTCCTATTTGACTTAATATTGGCAACCAAAATACACTTATACAAAGTCCAAAAAATATAATTAATAGACCACTCGATTTTAAATTTAAACTCTTGGGCAAAAAATTTAACAAGGTGTTTTGTGAGGGAATATAATTTGCAATTAGGTTGGTAGATAAAGAGGCAACAATAATAAACAATAATGAAATTACTGTTAAGAAAACATTATCAATTTTTCCAATTATATCTGTTGGGTTGGTCAAAAATCTTTCTGCCTGTGCAACATTTGAATTAATAATAATATCTGCACCAAGTGTTAATAGAACCGAAAATAATGAAAATATAATTAAGTTAAGAATTAAACTTAGATTACCTTTGTGTAAATGATTTTTATCCTTTGCATATCTGGAGTAATCACCAAAATTAAGTAATAATATTGAAAAAAAAGCAAACATAGTTCCAGTAACAGAAATGAAAGGTGAAATATTTTGCTTTTGAAAAACATTATCAAAAGTTATCAGTTGATTAAAAGATAAGAATAATTTTTGACTGTGCTCTGATGTAATAATGATTAAGAATAATATTAAACCAAAATAAACGAATAATGCTGAAAATTTAATTAGAGATTTAGTTAGGTGGTGTCCTTTTGTAAAAAGATAATATTGAAAAATAAATGTGATTATTAAAGCGATCCAATCTATTAAATTTAAAGCTAAGAAAAAGAAAAGAAATAATTCTTTATTAAGAATATTTGGATCGATATAAAATAAAGAAATTCTAATCAAATATACAATAGACTTTGATATAAAAAAAGTTTGGACACCAAAAAAAAATACCCCAATAATTCCCCTTAACATTGCAAAATATCTAGCTGCATTTAAACCAATGGAAATTCTGAGTAAAACAGGAAATGGAATTCCATGTTTTTGGGACAAATTACCCATTAAATTTGATAGAAAGTAAACTAGAATAGAAGCAAAAATACTTCCTGACAGAACTATTAAGAAGTTTAAATCATAAATTATATATAAGGATGCGATTAAAGAAAATCCTATTAGACTCTGTATATTTACAGCCCAAAAACAGAAAAAATCTGTCCACTTCCAATTTTTATCAGCAGGATTAACTGAAACAATTTCCCAATTTGTAAGTTGAAATTTTTCTTTTTCTTGATTCACACTTACATATTAAACATATATAAACTACTGTCCATACAACATAGAAGGTAACCAAAGAACAATTTTTGGAAATATTATAATAATTAATAGCCCAATAATTTGAAGAACCATGAATTGCATCATTCCAATATAAATATCTTTCAAATCCCATTCAGGTACAACACCCTTTAAAAAATAAGCTGATAATGCTACGGGAGGTGATAGCCAAGCAGTTTGTAAATTTACAGCCACAAGTATTGCAAACCATGTTAGATTAAACCCAAGTGCTTCAACAAGTGGTAATATTATAGGTACAATTATCATAACTATTGGTACCCACTCTAACGGCCAGCCTAAAAGAAAAATCATTACCATTATCATTCCAAGAATAAGATACTTGTTCATCTCTAAACCTAGTAAAAATTCAGTTAATAATGTTGGTGTACCTAATCTTGCAAAAACTGCCCCAAAAAAATTTGAGGCAGCAACTAAAACCATTATTAATGCAGTAATTTCCAAAGTTTTGACTAGAGCATCTTGAAGTTTTGGAAGAGTTAATTTTTTATATGCTAATGAAAGAAGTAAAGCTCCCATAGCTCCACATCCAGCAGCCTCTGTTGGTGTTGCAAATCCGAATAAAATACTTCCAAGTGCTGCAAAAACTAGAGCAGCAGGCGGCACTAATCCAAGAAGAAATTCTATCCAAACTTCCTTCATACTTGTTGCCCTCATATCTTCAGGCAGAGGTGGTCCTAAATTTGGATTTAACATACATCTAATTGTTGTGTAAGCCGCGTACAAACTTGCAAGTAAAATTCCTGGTAAAATTGCTGCTGCAAATAAATCGATTACTGGTATCTCCATTATAGGTCCCATTACTACAAGCATAATACTTGGTGGTATTAATATTCCTAATGTTCCACCAGCCGTGATAGTGCCTGCAGCTAGTCTTACATCGTATTTAGATCTATTCATGGACTTTGCAGCCATTATTCCAAGAATAGTTACAGATGCACCAACTATACCTGTAGCGGCAGCAAATATTACTGATACAAATAAAACCGCATAATATAAAGAACCTCTTACTCTAGCTAACATTAGTTGAAATGCTGAAAATAGTCTTTCCATTAATCCTGCCTGTTCCATCATTATTCCCATAAATACAAAGAGTGGAACAGCGGCGAGAGTTTGTTCTGTCATAACCATAGAAAATTGTAATGTCATTAAATAGAAAACTAATTTTCCAAAACCTAAATAACCAAAGACAAAACCTAAAAATATTAATGTAAATGAAATTGGAAAACCTACAAATATTGCAAACAGCATTACTCCAACAAGTATAAAACCTAAGATCGCTGGATCTATAAACTCAGCTATCATTTATTTTCTCCTGGCCATTCCCCTTTTTTTGCTGCCCAATAACTTTTGAGTAATTCAGAAACTCCCTGGACTAATAAAAATATTATACCAATGAGTAAACAACTTTTGATTGGCCACATATAAGGCATCCATGTAGTATCCATGCCTCTTTCCCCTCTTTGAATTGATTCTCCAACAAATCCAATTGTCATGTATAGAAAAACAATCAAGCCAGGAAAATAAAATAATAGATATAACCAAAAATCTATCAGTCCTTGATTTTTAATTTTAAAATTTCTATATAAAAAATCTGCTCTTATGTGAACTCCTCTGGAAAGAGCATACGCTGCACCCAACATAAACAGAGCGCCATATAAAAAACGACTTATATCATATGCCCATATAGTAGGTGCTAAAAATAATTTTCTAGCAAGAACCTCATAAGTCATTGCAAAAATAAGTGGCATTAAAATCCAACAAACAATATTTCCAATCCACTTGCTTAATTTATCAATATTAACTATGGTCTTTGCCATCCATGCCGGCATATCATCAGGCATCTTACCTGTGCTTCCACGCCTTTCAGCAATCATTTCATCTGAAATATCTAATTTGGAAGGTTCGTCATTCATAAATTCTTTTTAAAAAAATAGAGCGGACTAAAAAGTCCGCTCTAAATATTATTTTTACTTTTATTATTTTAATGTCGCTGCGTGAGCCATTCCTAGCTTAGCATTTGACATTTGAGCACCACTCCAAAATGGAACAGCGATGTCTGCAAATTCTTTCATCGAATTATAAACTTCGTTGAAAAATGCATTTTCTTTAGCATTTTTATTTAGAGATGCTTTTGCTGCAGCCATGTACTCAGTGAAATAGTCTGTCGGAGTATCTTCTAATATCACTCCATGCTTAGTAGTTAATTCTTTTAAAGCTTTTCCATTTTCATAGATTCTATAGCTTAAAGATTTAGCTAATGAAGCATTAGCAGCTACTTCAAGAGATTTTTTCTCGTGAGCGGTCATAGCGTTATAAGTTTTGCCTGTTATATAAAAATCAGCATTAACGACTACCTGGTGTAAACCTTGTAGGTAATAATGTTTAAGAACTTTTTGGAAACCAAAAGTTAAATCAGGCTTAGGACAACACCACTCAGCAGCATCAATCGTTCCTGCTTCAAGTGCTGGAAGAATATCTCCACCACCCATAGCAACAGATGCTATACCAATATCTTTGTAAGTTTGTCCTGGAATTCCTGGAGGAGTTCTGAATTTATATTTTCTAAAGTCAGCCATACTTTTAATTGGTTTTGGGAACCAACCCAAAGCTTCTGGACCAACTGGTTGGATCATAAATCCTTTAATGTCCCTACCCATTTCTTTCCAAAGTCTGTCGTATAATTCTTTACCACCGCCATATTGGAACCATGATAAGAATGCTATATTGTCTATACCAACACCACCACCAGCTACTGGCGAACCAAATAGCATAGCAGCAGGATGATCCCCAGACCAATAGTGTGTCCAAGCAAATCCGCAATCAATTAATCCCTTATCGACAGCATCTAAAGTTTCTTTTACACCAACAACTGCACCCGCTGGTAAAATTTCAAACTTTAACGATCCGTCAGTAAGAGTTGTAACAGTGTCAGTAAAGTCTTTTAACATTTTGACTTCATCAGCCTTAGTGTTAAGAACTGTCTGACATTTAAGTGTTTTTGCATTAGCATTTGATATAAAACCAAGTACTAAAAACGTAGCAAACACAAATGAAATGATTTTTTTCATTATTTTCCCTCTTTCTGGTTAAATTTAAGTGACGTATCCTCTCAAAAAAAAGCATATGTTACAAGAGACAAATATTTTATTTTTTACTTAAAAAACGTTAATAATAACTATGGATGAATTTGATTTTATTATAATTGGTGCTGGCTCAGCAGGTTGTGTACTGACTAATAGACTTGTTAAATCTGGAAAATATAAAATTCTTTTATTAGAAGCAGGTGGAAAAGATAACTATCCGTGGATACATATTCCTGTTGGTTATTATAAAACCATGCATAATCCAAAGACTGATTGGTGCTTTAAAACAGAGCCAGATAAAACTATGGAAAATGTTTCAATACCTTATCCAAGAGGAAAAACGTTGGGTGGGAGTTCATCAATAAATGGGCTTCTCTATATAAGAGGACAAGAGCAAGACTATGATTTATGGAGACAACTTGGAAATAAAGGTTGGAGTTGGAGAGAAGTTCTTCCATATTTTATTAAAGCAGAAGATCAAGAAAGAGGTCAAAGCGAGTTCCATGGGCAAGGTGGTCCTCTTTCTGTTTCAGACCAAAGAATTAAATTAGATATTTTAGATGTATTTCAAAATGCCGCGAGCGAAGTAGGTATTCCTAAAGTAGATGATTTCAATAAAGGTGATAACTTTGGATGTGGTTATTTTCAAGTTACTGAAAGAAATGGCTTAAGATGTAGTGCAGCAGTTGGCTATCTAAATCCAGTAAAAAATAGTAATAATTTAAAAATTGAAACTAAATGCCATGTTCAAAAAATAAATTTTGAAAATAACAAAGCAGTTAGTGTAAGCTATTTTAAGGACAATAAACAAATTACTGTAAAAGCAAATAAAGAGATTTTGTTAAGCGCAGGTTCAATTGGAAGTCCTCAAATACTTCAAACCTCTGGTATAGGAGATGGTGATAAGTTAAAAAATTTTGGAATTGAAATTATTAAAGACTTAAAAGGGGTTGGAAAAAATCTTCAAGACCATTTAATGTTTAGACCAGTATTTAAAGTTAAAAATATCAAAACTTTGAATAAAAAAATTAATAGTATTTTCGGAAAACTTTTAATTGGACTGGAGTATGTTTTCTTAAGACGTGGACCAATGACAATGGGAGCGAGTCAATTATGTGGATTTGCTAAAAGTGATGAAAGTAGAGAGACACCTAATTTACAATTTCATATCCAGCCGATAAGCACTGATAAACTTGGTGGCGCTAACCTTCACGACTTTGATGCATTTACTCCAACAGTTGCAAATATTAGGCCAACAAGTAGAGGGGAAATTAATATTGTCAGTTCAGACTCGAGAGATAATCCTAAAATTAAAATGAATTATCTATCTACTGATGAAGATAGAAAAGTTGCTGCTGATGGAATTAAATTAATAAGAAAAATAGTAATGGAAACAAAAGAATTTAAAAAATATGAGCCCGAGGAATACAGACCAGGCGCTCACCTACAAGAAGGTGAAGAAATTGTAAAAGCTTGTAGTCATTATGCACAAACTATTTTTCACCCAGTTGGTACATGTAAAATGGGAGATGATAATGAAGCAGTAGTATCAGACCAATTAAATGTACATGGAGTTCAAAATTTAAGAGTTATTGATGCATCTATTATGCCAAATATAACATCTGGTAATACTAATGCTCCAACCATTATGATTGCCGAAAAGGGTGCTGATATGATATTGAACAGTTGATGTTAACTGAACAGATTCTTATTTTTATCCAAATAATCTTGTTAGATTTAGTGCTTGCTGGTGATAATGCAATAATAATTGGAATGGTAGCCTCACAATTTCCTAATGATCAAAGAAAAAAAATTATTTTTTGGGGTATAAGTGCAGCAATTGTACTAAGGATTATATTTACTTTAATTACTGCTTACCTTTTGCAAATAACAGGTCTAAGACTCATTGGCGGCCTTCTATTGTTATATGTTTGCTACAAACTTTATGTTGATGTTGTAAAAGATGGTCCAAAAAAAGAGGATGAACCTAACATTGAGAAATCAAGTTTATTAAAGGCGATAATAACAATAATAATTGCTGATGTTACAATGAGCTTAGATAATGTGCTAGCAGTAGCTGGTGCTGCTAAAAACCATTACTTTTTACTAATATTTGGTTTAGTTTTATCTATTGCTCTAATGGCAGTAGCTGCAAATCTAATTTCAAAGTGGATAAAAAAATATAAATGGATTGCTTGGCTTGGATTAATTGCAATTTTAATTGTTGCTATCGAATTGATTTATACTGATATAAAGTTATTCATATAATATGTATTTAAAAAAATATAATTTAAAAAATAAGTTCGCATTAGTAACAGGTGCTGGCAAAGGTTTGGGGAAAGCATGTGCTATAGCGCTTGCAGAAGCTGGAGCTAACGTAATTATTATAAGTAGAACAGATAAAGACCTAAGAGCTGTATCAAAAATAATAAAAAAACTTAAAGTTAAATGTAAAAGCTATGTATGCGATATTACTAATTATAGTGAAGTTAAAAATGTTATACATCAAATTCCAAGAATTGATGTTTTGATTAATAACGCAGGCACAAACTTCCCAGAACACTTTACAGAAGTAAAAAGATCTAACATGGAATACATGGTTAAAATCAATAATATAGCGGCATTTAATTTAGCTCAGCTATGCACTTTGAAGATGCTTAAAACAAAAAATAGAAAAAATATAGGAGGATCAATAATTAATATGTCATCTCAAATGGGTCACGTTGGAGGTCCGATAAGAAGTGTATATAATATGAATAAACATGGATTAGAAGGTCTTACTAAAGGTATGGCATTAGATTTAGCAAAATATAACATTCGCGTAAATACAGTATGCCCAACTTTTGTTGTCACACCAATGACTTCAAAGTTTTTAAAAAATAAAAAATTTAAGAGAGACACTTTAAATAATATACCACTTGGTAGATTTGCAGATATGTCAGAAATAGCCTCGTCAGTAGTTTTCCTTGCATCAGATGCTGCATCTATGATTACTGGAACATCTTTACTAGTGGATGGCGGATGGACGGCAAAATAAAAAAAAATTTAAAGCTTTTTTTTACAAACATTTTGTTTTTCATCATATTTATAATAATTGTTGAATTAATTTTTGGTTATTGGTTTGAAAAATATAATTTTGGACCTTACATGAGGGAGCACAGATTAAAAAAAATACCATATCAAATGACTTATAATAATAATAATTATAAGTATAATTATGTGAGAAATTCTTTAGCTTTCAGAGGGGCGGAAGTTGATCCAAAAAATATAAAAATAATAATGGTTGGCGGTAGTACAACAGATGAAAGATACAAGCCTGAAGAATTGAGTATAGTTGGAAATCTAAACAAAAAATTAGACAAACTAGGTTCAACAAAAAAAATTATAAATGCTGGTGTAGAAGGCCAATCGACTAGGGGGCATATTGCAAATTTTAAATTCTGGTTCAACAAAATTGAAAAATTTGCTCCTAAATACATAATTTATTATATTGGAATAAATGACTCTACTCTTTTATTAAGTTCTCATTCTGATTTGCAGGACGGTTGGATTGAAAATCCAAGTAAATTTCAGTCATTTTTAGATAATTTAAAATCACGGAGTATTTTTTCAGATCTTTTAAGGAAAATTAAACACAAATATTACAATAAAAATGAGGAAAAAAGAATAATTTATGATTACGATTACTCAATAAAAAAAATGAGCGAAGAGAAAATTTATTATACAAATTATAATGATCAATTAGAAACGTTTGATTTAGATGAAATGATTAATAAAAAAAAAAATATAGTTAATATTTATTTATCAAATATTGACAAACTTTATTATTTAACAAAGAAAATTGGCGCAAAACCAATATTTATAAATCAGCCTGCATTAAAACATGAGAATAGTGAAATTTTATTTTTATTGAACTATATACTTATTAAGCATTGCAATAAAAAAAATTATCAATGTATAAATCTTGCAAAAAATATAGAAGCTACAGAGGATTTTTGGTGGGATAGAGTTCATACTACCCCGAAAGGATCTAAAGCAATTGCAGATACTATTTTTCCAAAATTAATCAATTTTTTAAATTAAATTTATGTATAAAAATTTTATATTTATATTTTTTTATTTTTTCATTTTCATTAAAAATGCAGATTCTGCAGAATTTATTGGTGAATTTATACAGGGTCATTTTATTATTGGAAAGACAGAACCTAATTCTAGTGTCTTTATAGATAAAAAAAAAATTAAAGTATCTAAAGATGGTTTTTTTGTTTTCGGTTTAGATAGAGATAGAAAATATGATGTTACAATTAGTCTTACTAACAATGATACAGACAAAAAAATCATTAAAAAAGTTTTAAAGAGAAAATATAATATTCAAAGAATTGATGGTTTAGATGAAAAAAAAGTTACTCCACCAGAAGAGGTTTATAAAAGAATAAAAAAAGAGAATAATTTAATTGGTAAGGCAAGGTCAGTTAATTCCGACTTAGATTTTTTTAAAAATAAATTTATTATGCCTATAGAAGGTATTATATCTGGTGTTTATGGAAGTCAGAGAATTTTAAATGGTAAACCTAGATGGCCACACTATGGAATTGATATTGCTGCAAAAAAAGGGACTAAAATTAAAGCCTCTGGCTCTGGAATAGTAACTATGGCAGAGAATGACTTATATTACACTGGAGGAACAATAATTATTGATCACGGTCATGGTATATCAACAATTTATTCTCATCTTGAAAAAGTTTTAGTAAATGTAGGGGATAAAATTAATCAAGGAAATATAATTGGTACAGTTGGTTCAACTGGTAGGTCTACTGGTCCTCATTTAGATTTTCGTGTTAATTGGTTTCAGACAAGACTTGATCCTATGTCTGTACTTAAAAACTAATGCGTAATAAAATATTTATTTTTTTTTCTCTTATTGTATTTGGGTCTTTTGTTTATTTGTTAATAGGCATAATTGCTTATTTAGAGTTAAAAAAAAATGAAAATAATCTATTTAAAAATAGAGAAAGTTTAATTTTTCATAAGAAATATTCAAAAAGACTTCATCATCTGAGAGACTCTAATCGATGGGGTAAAGAAAAAAATGATTACTTATTCTCAAATATAAAAAAATATAAAAATTCTAATTTAATATTATTACAAGGAGATTCATGGGTAGAGCAATCTCAGGAAATTGGTGGTTCTTTAAAGTTGTTAGAAAATTTCTCTAGAAAAAACAATATAAGCATTATTAATGCGGGTATAACTTCGTACTCTCCGTCTTTAATGAATATTCAATTTAATTTACTAAAGAAAAACTTTAATCTGAAACCTAGTATTGTTGTTGCATACATAGATCAAACAGATATTGGAGATGAGATTTGTAGATATAATCCATCAAAAATACTTAATGATAATAATGAATTGATTGGGGTTAAGTATGAGGAATATACTAGTAAAATTTATGACTATACTAAGATTTATAATTATTCAAATATAAAGTTAAATAGTAACTTTCCTGTCAAATTTTTTAAATTAGCTAATTTTAAAATTAAATATTTTTTAATAAGAACAACTAAAAGATTTAAAGAAATTTCAGAGGTAGGTTGGAGTCAAAGAGGTAATGTAAAATGCCGATTCAAAGAAATACAAAAGTACTTATTTAATTTAGATCAAAAATCTAAAAATCTATTTTTAAATTCTTTAAATGAATATTTAAAGATTTTAGAGGAAGATATCGAAATCAAAAAAATATTACTTGTATCATTTCCTCATTACAAACATCAAATTAAAGAATATAAAATTAATGTTTCAAATTTAATTGATGAATTAATAGAAAATAATAATTTTAGTAAAATATCTCATTTAAATTTCAATAATTATGATTTTTCTAAATTAGAAATAAAGAAAATTTATTTAGATGGAGATCCGAGCTCACATCTTAACGAAAAATTTCACACAGAATTGTTCATCAAAAATATTCTAAATGAATTACAAAGAAAACTCAGATAAAATTGATATGATTAGACTATCTGTCTTTTCATATCTTCTTTTTTAATTCCAGCTACTTCTACTGGCTTTTTCATTGCGTCTCTTCTGAATGGTTCTCCAAGTTCTTGATTAAGAATAACTTCAACAAAGGTTGTGACTCCTTTCTTTTGATCTTCGCAAGATTGTTTTATTGCTTTAGTTGTTTCCTCCATAGTTTTTACTGAAATTCCTTTTAATCCACATGCATTTGCAACTTTAGCGTAACTTAATTCTGGATCTAGTTCTGTACCAACAAAATTGTCATCAAACCATAATATTGAATTTCTTTTTTCTGCGCCCCATTGATAGTTTCTAAATATAACCATTGTAATTGCAGGCCATTCCTCTCTAGCACATGAGCTCATTTCATTCATACTTATTCCAAACGCTCCATCACCGGCAAATCCTATTACTGGTGTATCTGGACAGCCAATTTTTGCTCCAAGAATTGATGGGAATCCATATCCGCAAGGACCAAAAAGTCCTGGTGCTAAATATTTTCTTCCTTCTTCAAAAGTTGGATAAGCATTACCAATTGCACAATTATTTCCAATGTCACTTGAAATAATTGCTCCATTAGGAATTGCTTCTTGTATAGCTCTCCATGCTTGTCTTGGTGACATCCTATCTTTGTCTCGTTCCCTCGCTTCTTTGTTCCAAACTGTTCCTGGATCATCATCCTCATGATCAAGCCCTGTCAAAGTTTGTAACCATGCAGATTTTGTTTTGTGGATTAAAT
Source organism: uncultured Pelagibacteraceae bacterium (assembly GCA_902629955.1). Lineage (GTDB taxonomy): Bacteria > Pseudomonadota > Alphaproteobacteria > Pelagibacterales > Pelagibacteraceae > Pelagibacter. Next base: position 8,081 of record CACOSS010000013.1, on the reverse strand, counting down.
TTTTTCTTTCTTCTCTCTTATTATTTCCAGCATCCTTTGAAAGTTTTTCTAAAATTTGATTTGAAACCATTTTGGCATCACCGCAAATTCCTACAGTAACTTTTTTTGTTAAACCAATTCTATCTGCATTCATATCCACTTGTATAATTGTTGCATTCTTTGGCCAATAATCAATTCCATATCCTGGAAGTGTCGAAAAAGGATTGAGCCTTGTTCCCAATGCAAGTACTACATCTGCTTTAGAAATAAGCTGCATTGCTGCTTTTGAACCATTATAGCCTAATGGGCCTACTGCTAATGGATGGCTACCTGGAAAACTATCATTATGCTGATATCCATTACAAACAGGAGCATCCAGTCTTTCAGCAAGTTTTTTACATTCCTCTATTGCGTTACCTATAACAACCCCCGCACCAGAAAGTATCACTGGAAACTTTGCCTTTGATAAAAGTGATGCGGCTTTATTAATAGCTTCTTCACCTCCCCCTTGTCTTTCAAATCTCACTATTGGCGGTAAATCGATATCTATTAATTGTGTCCAATAATCTCTTGGAACATTAATCTGTGCTGGAGCAGATCCTCTAAAAGCTTTTTCAATTACCCTATTTAAAACTTCTGCCATTCGTGATGGATCTCTGACTTCTTCTTGATAACAAACCATATCTTTAAATAAATTCATTTGTTCAACTTCTTGAAATCCTCCTTGCCCCATTGTCTTATTTGCAGCTTGCGGGGTTACTAATAAAAGAGGTGTGTGATTCCAATAAGCAGTTTTAATTGGTGTTACTAGTCCAGTTATCCCAGGTCCATTTTGAGCAATCACCATAGACATTTTTCCAGTCGCTCTTGTGTATCCATCTGCAATCAAACCTCCGTTTGTTTCATGAGCAACATCCCAGAAAGTTATTCCAGCTTTAGGAAATAGATCAGAAATTGGCATAAAGGCAGATCCAATTATTCCAAAGGCATGTTCAATTCCATGCATTTGAAGCACTTTGATAAAAGCTTCTTCTGTGGTCATTTTAGTCATAATTAAATCTTTTAAAAATTATTATTTATCAATTGTGGTGATTAATATATAAGATCTGCTAAAATTCAAATAAGAAATCGTCACTATGGCAAATACAGACATTATTATACATGATGAAAAAGACAATGTAGGTGTTGTGGTTATTGAAAAAATCACCCCAAATCAGGATTGTAACTGTTGGATTATGGAAAATGACAAATCCTCGAAAATCCAGTCAAAAAGTGAAATACCTCTAGGACACAAAATTGCTATGATAGATTTAAAAGAGGGTGACACCATATTAAAGTATGGTCATGATATAGGAAGAGTTGTTAAAAATATTAATAAAGGTGAACATGTACATGTTCATAATGTAAAAACAAAAAAGTGGTAATATGGAAATTCCAAAGAGTTTTTTAGGTTATAAGAGAGAGAATGGAAGAGCTGGTACGAGAAATCATGTAATAATTTTACCAGTTGATGATATTTCCAATGCTTGTGCAGAAGCAGTCGCAAATAATATTAAAGGTACAATCGCACTACCACATTCTTACGGAAGACTCCAATTTGGAGCTGACCTAGAATTGCACTTTAGAACAATGATAGGTACAGGAAAAAATCCAAACGTAGCAGCCGTAATTGTTATTGGAATAGAACCTAAATGGACAAAAAGAATTGTGGATGCCATTGCAAAAACTGGAAAACCTGTTGAGGGGTTTAGTATTGAAGGAGTTGGAGATATTGATACTATAGCAAAAGTTTCAAAAAAAGCTCAAGAATTTTCAATGTGGGCATCTGAAAAACAAAGAGTAGAGTGTCCAATTAGTGATTTGTGGATTTCTGTTAAATGTGGAGAGTCGGATACTACATCTGGACTAGCCTCTAATCCTACTGTTGGAAATCTAATGGATAAGCTAGAACCATTAGGAGTTCATCTTTGTTTTGGAGAAACTTCTGAACTTACAGGCGCAGAAACAGTTTGTGCAAAAAGAGGTAAAACACCTGAGGCTCAGGAGAAATTTATGAAAACATGGAATGAATATAACGATTTTATTTTAAAAGAAGCAACAGATGATCTTTCAGAGAGTCAACCAACTGCTGGAAACATTGCAGGTGGATTAACAACAATAGAAGAAAAAGCCTTTGGAAATTTTCAGAAAATTGGTTCAAGACAATTTATAGATGTATTAGAACCTGCTGAAGAACCTACAAAAGGTAAGGGTCTTTATTTTATGGATACTTCGTCTGCGGCGGCTGAATGTGTTACATTACAAGCTGCTGGTGGATTCAATATTCATCTTTTTCCAACTGGACAGGGAAATATTATTGGAAATCCAATAGAACCAGTAATTAAGCTTACCGCTAACCCTTTAACCGCAAAAACAATGAGTGAACATATTGATGTGGATGTATCAAAAATTTTATCAAGAGAAATGAATCTTGATCAAGCGGGTGATGAACTAATCAAATCAACTATAAAGGTTGCAAATGGAAGACTCACTTGCGCCGAAGCTTTAGGACATAAAGAATTTGTTATGACTAAACTTTATAGAAGTGCCTAAAATTAAATTGAGGACTTAATAGCTTTATATATTTCTTCTCTGCTTGTTTCACCAATACTTCTGTACACTTCTTTGTTATTTTTAAAAATTAAAAGTGTAGTTTGGTATTTAACTTTGAGAAAATCAGCAATTTCTCTGTTTGTAACTTCAAATTTCAAATATTCAATATTTTCAAAATCATTTTTTGCTTTATCTAATACTTTCATTTGACTCGCGCAAGATGAACAATATTTAATCCAAGAACTTACAACCACAACTTTTCCATCTAATTGGGCTTTATCAAACAAATCTTTTGTAAAAGTTGTTTTCTTCTCTAATGCATTTGCACTAAAGGCTATAATACAAAATAATAAAATAAATATTTTTTTCATCATACAAAATAGCATAATTCAAATTTTTTAAAAACTACTTTAATGAAGCAGGTGGAGGTGTATGTATAAATTTAGCCTTTAATTTTGATAAAATTCTTCTTACTATCGCAGCTCCAATTCCTAGGCCAAGTGCTAAAACAATTGAGAACATTCCATATAATAATGGAACATTAATTGACAATTCTCTTACAAATTGTGCGATAGGTCCTAATACTATATTGCCGTTATTTTGAACTTCTTTTACAGTCTCCTCCGCAAAGAAAGTGTCGTATGCTATCGCTATACCAACCAACAATAATAATATTGCCAATATTGTTTTAAATTCTGAGCTATCAACCTTTTCTCCAATTTTCTGACCAATTTGAACCCCAACAATTGAACCAAAAATTAATACCACAACCAATATTAAATCTATGGTTCCATAATTAAACGCATGTAATACAGTTACAATTGCACTTACAAAAATTGTAACAAATAGAGATGTTCCAGGTATAAGTTTTGTAGGCATTCCAATAATGTAAATCATAGCCGGAACCAAAATAAATGCTCCCCCAACACCCATTATCGCTGCTATAAAACCTACAATAAGACCAATTATAATTGGTGTAAAAGCACTTTCATAAAGCTTTGACTTTTTAAATCTCATTCTTAACGGAAGTCCATGTATCCAATAATGTTCATGTAATTTTTTCTTTTGAACTATTTTTTTTCTAGCTCTGTCTAATTCGGTAACACCTTGAACCAGCATAAGGGTTCCTATAATTGCTAAGATGTACATGTATGCTAAGGATATTACTATATTAATTTTTCCAATACCTTTAAAATAAGTAAATGTTGCAATACCTATTGCAGTTCCTACTGCTCCACCAATCACAATCATTAAACCCATTTTGTAATCTAGCGTGCCTTTAAACCAATGTGTTGTTGAACCTGAAATTGAGGTTCCTAATATATTATTAGCCTCGTTTGGAACAGCATAAGTAGGGGGCACACCCATAAAAATTAAAAATGGTGTCATCAGAAAACCACCACCAACACCAAACAAGCCGGATAAAACTCCAACAACTAAACTAAGTAAAAATACTAAAGGTAAATTTATATAAACTTCTGCAATTGGAAGAAAGTATTCCATAAACATTAACTATTCCTCAAAAATATCAAAGTCAACAATTCTTAAAAAATAGTTGCGCCAAATACCTTAACTAATCCATCTTCTTCTCCAAGAACTAGTCTTCCTAAAAACTCTCCTGAAATTTTTGTACTTTTCTGCTTATAAAGAACCGTAATATAAAGACCTCTTCTTAAACAACCAAATGCCTTATACTCATCTGATAAGCTTGATATTAAATCATTACTTGCCCATTGCTTACCAAGTTCAACTTCGTTTGCTCCATAAAGCATTTGAGACGAAAAATCTTTAGTAAACCCACCATAATCTTTCATGTTTGATGATTTTACTAGATTTGCCCAAATCGGATTAGCTATCTCAATGACTTCGTTATCTGCTTTATCAAGAAGACTCATTAAATTTTACGAGGCTTCTTTTTTCTCTTTCTCGTCTATGATGTGATACACAGGCATTTTTTCCATGGTAAATTTACCTGTCTTTGGATCTCTTCTTGATACAGTTAAACAATGCCAATTTTCATCATCTAATTTCATATGATCACCTCTGTAATAGTATCCTGGCCATCTAGTTTCTTTTCTATAAAGAGTATGTTCAGTTACACATTGAGAAGTAACAGTTCTGTGTTTTAATTCCCAAGCTCTCATTAATTGATGGTAATCTTCAGCACCAATATTTTCCAAGTCTTCTTGTAACCAATCAAGAAGTTCTAAACCTTTTTTTAATAAATTTTCATTTGTCATATAATTTACAGAAATACCACCGACATATTCGTCCATGATTTTCTGCAATCTTTGTAAACCTTGAATTGGTGAAATATAACTGGGAGATACAGTTCCTCCAGTAATTTCATTTCTTCCAACTGTATAATTATCTAAAGGTTTGTAGATCATTGTTTTGAAATCTTCACATTGCTTATCACTAACTTTTATATTATTAGCTTTTTGCTCTTCGATATATTTAACTGCAGCTTTTGCGGCTAATCTTCCCTCAGTAAACGATCCAGATGAAAATTTATGTGCACTTCCCCCTACTGTATCACCTGCCCCAAAGAGTCCCTCTACGGTCGTCATTCTATTGTATCCCCAGAAATATTCTGGAGGAGATAAATCCTCAGGTCCACTTACCCATGCACCTGAGCAAGTTGCGTGGGATCCCATTACATAAGGTTCTGAGGTTGTTAATTCAGGGTTTGTATACTTTGGATCAATATTTTGCGACGCCCAAACAACTGCTTGTCCAACGGTCATACCTAAAAAGTTCTCCCATCCAACTGTTTCAAGATGGGGATCTTGGAAAGCCTCTTTTGTAACCATATGTATTGGTCCATTACCTGACATTACTTCTTGAACAAAAGCATGATTTCTTAAACACGTTGGTGTTGGATGATGATCAATATATTCACCAACGAGTTCTTTTGTTTGGTTATACCATTTCTTCTCGTAATTTTCGCCATTGGCATTTTGGGTGTAGGTTTTTAAGTGAAGAAAATATGCACCGACCGGACCATAGCCATCTTTAAATCTGCATAGCACAATTCTATTTTCCATTTGGGTCATCTTAGCGCCAGCTTGGATAGGTAAAGCATATGCAGATCCATTACTCCAAGGTGCATACCATGTTCTTCCCATACCTTCACCAACCGCTCTAGGTTTAAAAATATGTGAAGCTCCTCCTGCTGCAACAATTACTGTTTTAGATTTGAAAACATAATAATCGCCTGTTCTCATATTAAATCCTACAGCTCCACCAACTCTATTTTCATTAGTTTCATCCATTAATAAATGTGTAATCATTATTCTATTATAAATTTTATCTGCAGATTTTTTTGCTGCCTCAGCTACAATTGGTTTATAGCTTTCTCCGTGAATCATTATTTGCCATTTACCTTCTCTTTGGTAACGACCTGTTTGTTTATTCTTCATCATTGGAAGTCCCCATTCATCAAACATGTGAACTGTTGAATCTACATGACGGGCCATGTCGTATCCAAGATCTTCCCTTACAAGACCCATTAGATCGTTTCTTGCATAGCGGACATGATCCTCAGGTTGATTTTCACCCCACTGCATTCCCATATAACAATTAATAGCATACAAACCTTGAGCAACGGCACCGCTTCTATCAATATTTGCTTTTTCAACGCAAACAATTTTAAGATCTCTACCCCAATGTCTAGCCTCAAAAGTGGCGCCAGTTCCTGCCATACCTCCACCAACAACTAGAACATCACATTCTTCAATAATAGTTTTTCTAGCCATTAATAGTATACACCTTTTTTGAAAGCGCTTTTTTCTACTTTAGGTAAATCTTTATTGGTATTTAATCCCTCAGGTTCATTATATAAAATTTGAGAATTTATCTCACCTTGGTTTGGTTTATCTCCTTCAGCAAGTTTTGGAATAAATTTTCCCCATGGCTTCGTGGTTATAGGTGAAACAAAGTTTTTTTCTGTACCATTTCTAAATTTAATTCTCCAGGAAATTGTTCCTTTTTCTTCTTCTCTTCTAACTCTAACACTGTGTCCCATAGGAGCAAAGTCTGCATAGCCTCTGACATCTATAGCGTGATTAGGGCAAGCTTTAACGCAAGAGTAACATTCCCAGCAAAAGTTTGGTTCAATATTTTTTGCTCTTCTAATTGTTTCATCAATATGCATTATATCAGATGGGCATATATCTACACAGTGGCCGCATCCATCGCATCTGGTCATATAAACAAATGTTGACATATTTTATCTTCCTTTCCTTATCATATTAATAATGTTTTGGCTCTTCTCTTTTTATACCTAGACCAAATTGCTCAGGTGCATCTGACTCTGGTGGAAGATTATCTCTTGATCCATCTGCCTCAGCTAGGTTTTTTTGGAGAGCTGCTCCAGGTTTGTAAAACATATGTGCGAATTTAGACCAATAAACACCTCCAAATAAAATTAAATTCGAAACAATAAAAAAAACCAGAAATACTTTATCATCCCATCTATCCTGTAAACTCATAGATTGTAAAAACGACCATATCAATCCAAAAAAAGATGAGGCTACCAATGCCAGCACAAATAAATCTGCCTTAATTATCCTGTACCAAGGGTGAGCCTCAGAATAAACATCTACTCTTAAAAAAAACCAAAACCAAGATCCTCCCAAAACAGTCATCAAAGCTCCGAAATGCCAGACTATTGGCCAAGCTGATGGAGTTGCTGATTGTGGCGAAGAGTAAAAGAAAATCATAACAACTGAAGCTGTCCAAAAAAGTATTGTGCCATACATACCCATCACATGGGCTAGTCTTCTTTTTCCTGCACCCAATTCAGATGTTGTGGCAATATCGCTAGCTATCGTTTTTGAAATCACAGAAATTCTTTCACTAGTACTTAAAGTTTTTGTTGCAGCCTTTTTTGCTTTTTTAGCATTGTTGAAAAAGTATTTTACATTTTTCTTATGAATAATGTCCATTAGTGTTCCAGCAATAACAAGTAAACCCATTAGAATTACAAATGATTGCATAAATATAGGAGATATACTCTCAGCTAACATTGAAAATGGATTGTTTGCAAACATTTTGAAATTTTACCCCTTTTTAAAATATTTTTAGTATAGATGATCTCATAGATCAACTGCATAAATAGACTTCTTTTATTTAGATTTTCTCAAATAATGTTGTTTTAAAGGTATTACACCTCTAACACCACCTTGGGGATTTTCAACATCACCCTTTCTACGGGGAATCAAATGTATATGACAGTGCATAATCGTTTGACCAGCAACAATTCCAGCATTCGTTCCTAAATTAAATCCTTCAACCAAATTATCATCCTTTTCTATCTTTGTTCTAATCTTTTTAATAAGTTGATTGCATGCATTAAGTTCTTTTTCATCTAAATCAAAATAGTTTCTTATGTGTCTTTTAGGAATAATTAGACTATGAAATTTTGAAACTGGATAAGAGTCATAACTTACAAAAGCATATTTATTTTCGTAAATCATGTCTTCTTTTCTTACATTACAAAATATACA
>CACOSS010000012.1 GCA_902629955.1 uncultured Pelagibacteraceae bacterium | reverse complement strand
ATATTCCAGTAAGAAATAAGAGGACACCTCCAGTTTTTGTTATAATATTCATTTTTTGCTTAATATTTTTCGAAATTAGAAGAAACTTTTGGATAGCATAGCCAGCCAATATAAAAGGTATAGCTAATCCTAAAGAATAAGAAGTTAAAAGCATTATTCCTTCGTAAATACTTTCAGTTGTTGACGCCAAAATCAAGATAGATCCAAGAATTGGTCCTATACAAGGTGTCCAACCAAATGCAAAAGCCATACCTACTAAAAATGAACTGAAAATATTACTATTCTTCTCGGCATCTAATCTTTTTTCATAGTTCAAAAAATTAAGATTAAAAACTCCTAAAATATGAAGAGAGAAAATAATAATTACCAATCCAGCTATGACCCTTAATGGAAAAGAGTTTTTTAATAAGATCTTGCCTAAAAATGTTGCTGAGGCACCAAAAATAATGAAGACAACTGAAAAACCAAGAGTGAATAAAATTATTGGTAGTAAATTTAAGTTCTTATTTTTGATAAGATTTTCTAAAGTTGAGCCTGATATATATGATATGTAACCTGGTATGAGAGGCAAAACACATGGAGATAAAAAACTTATTAATCCAGCACCAAATGCAATAAATATTTCTGTCATTTTATCCTGAATTTTTCATTGCAGCTGCAATACCAGCAATAGAGGTCATCATTGCATCATCTAAATATTTTTTGTGTTTTTTTTGTATTCCCTTTTTCGATAATTTTTTCATGACCACAGCTTGCAGAATGTTAAGCACCTCTGTGTAAATATTTCTCACAATTACTGATGATCTAAATTTTTTTCTTTGATTTATAATTTCTGTTGGAGTTATAAATTGATTTAACTTTTTAACATTATCAAATTCCATTCTTAACTTATCTCCAACCTTTTTTAATTTTGCGTCCGCTAATCCTTCCTCATAAACTTCAGATATTTCAGGATCTACTTTTGAAATAACCATATCTAAGATATCCATTGTCGAGTTAAAGAAAGGCCAATTTCTTTCCATATCAATTAATATAGATTTAAATTTTTTAACTGAAGAATATTTTAATGCCTCACCTGTTCCTAGCCATGCAGGTAGCATTAATCTTATTTGGGTCCATGCGAAAACCCAAGGAATTGCTCTAAGTCCTTTTATGTTATCTACATTTTTTCTTTTTGAAGGTCTAGATCCTATTGATAATTTTCCAAGAGCAAGATGCGGTGTTACAGTTTTAAAGTATCTTATAAAATCTGTATTTTCTCTAATATTTTTTCTGTAAGATCTAGTTGATATCTGTGTCATGTCTTCAATTAAGTTCCTCCAACTTTCTTTTGGCTTTGAGGGTGGATTAAGAGTTGCTTGCATCACTGCCCCGATATAACTGCAAAGATTATACTTTGCTATAGGTTCGTAACCATATTTTTGCTGTATCATTTCACCTTGGTCTGTGATTCTGATTTTACCGTTTACAGAACCTGGGGGTTGTGATCTTAGTGTTGATTGAATTGGGCCTCCACCTCTACCTGCAGATCCTCCTCGGCCATGAAAAAATGTCAGATCTATTTTATATTTTTTTCCTAACTGGACTATTTCCTCTTGAAGTTTGTATTGATGCCAACTTGCAGAGAGCTTTCCGGCATCTTTACTTGAATCTGAGTAACCAATCATGATTTCGTGATTTTTTTTAATTAATTTTCTATACCAGCTTAATGAAAATAAATTATTCATGATTGATTTTGCATTTTTTAAGTCATCTAAAGTTTCAAATAATGGAACTACTCTTAATCTTTTGTTGATATTTGCCTCTTTCTGCAAAAACGATACTGCTAAAATGTCAGATGCAGATGAAGTCATTGAGATTATATACGCTCCTAGACATTCTTCAGGTTGATCTGCTAAAATCTTAAAAGTAGACCAAACTTCTAAATTTTCTTTATTTTTAAATTTAAAATTTTTGATAATTTTTTTATTAGTTTTTAAATTCTTAGATAAAAAATTAATTCTCTGCTTTTCTGTCCATTTATAATAATCAGCTTTGTACTTCTTTTTAATAAATTCATATAGTAATTGTGAGTGTCTTGAGGATTCTTGCCTTATATCCAATCTAGCAAGGTTTATACCGAAACACTTTGCTCTTCTCATTAAGTCTAAAAGTTCTCCACTAGCAATATTTTCGTTTTGATTTTTTTCAAGAGAATCTCTAACTACCCTTAACGGTTTAAGGATTTCTTCTCTGGAAGATAACAGTTTACTTTGATCAAGGGGTTTATGTCTTACTAGATGATTTTCTATAGCTCTGTGGGTTAGCCTAATTTTGTCTCTAAGTGGTCTAAGAAATACCCTGTACGGCTCAAAAGTTTTACCAGTAACTTTTAAGATTTTTTTTGAACATTTTTCCATTGAAAAAGATCTTATCAATTTGGTCAATTCCTTTTCATATAATTTTGCAGCTTCCCATCTTGATAATAAAATTACTTCTTTAGTAATTAAGGATGTAACATTTGGATTTCCATCTCTATCTCCACCCATCCAAGAACCAAACTGAATAGGGTTAAAATTTTTTGGCAAATTTTTTCCCATATTTTTTAAAAAAATTCCATTCAATCTCCTGTAGACTTTTGGAATTGTTTCCCACAAGCTGTCCTCGATTACTGCAAGACCCCATCTAGCTTCATCAGTTGGGCTAGGTCTGAATCTTTTTAAATCATCAGTATTCCAAATAATCGTAAACTCATCATAAAGTTTCTTGTCTAAAATTTTAACTTTCGAAGGATAATGTTTGAGCAGTTCTCGTTGTTCCATTATCTCAATTATTTTATGATACTTTTGAATTAAGGTTCTTCTTTTTACTTCTGTTGGATGGGCAGTTAATACAATTCCAATATTTAAATTTTTTGCAATATTATAAATTTTAGTATTTGAAACATTTCTCGATTTAAAAAGATTTTCAAATATTTCTTCTATAAAAATATATTTATGTTCATCTTTTATTTTAGAATTTTCAAATTCATCTAACTTTCTAGAAGAGTCTAACAACTCTGTTAAATTTACAAAATTCATAAAATGAGTAAATGCTCTTGATAATTTAAAAATATTTATAGGACTTAGCTTATTTATTTCAGAAATAATTATTTTAAATCTTTTTTTATTATTTATATTCTTTACGTTTGCTTTGGAAAGAAGTCTTATTTTTTCTACCAAATTAAAAAAGTTTTGACCCTCTTGTTTTATTATTACTCTGCCAAGTATATCTCCTAAATACCTAGCATCATCTCTTTGCGACTTTGTTGGTATACCCTCGTAATATAAATCTCTTTTAAGCATTATATTTTATTACTTTATGTGTTTGATCACCTAATTTATCTATACCAAGTTGAACAATCTCTCCACCTTTTAAAAACTTAGATGGATTTTTATTTTCACCAACACCCGGTGGTGTTCCAGTACAACATATATCTCCGGGCAATAATGTCATACAGTGGCTCATATAAGATACAAGTTGACTTACACTAAATATCATTTGGTTTGTATTACCAGTTTGCATCCTTTCTCCATTCACATCTAAATACATATTCAAATTTTGATAATTTGAAATTTCATCTGTCGTTACGATATACGGCCCAATTGGACCAAATGTATCAAAACCTTTGCCTTTATCCCAGGTTCCTCCTCTGTTTTTTTGAAAATTTCTTTCACTGACATCATTAACCAAAAAGAAACCTAATACATAATTTATTGCATCTTTTTCACTTACGTAGGAACATTTTTTTCCAATTACAAATCCAAGTTCTACCTCCCAATCTGTGCTATTAGAATTTTTTGGTATCACAATGTCATCATTTGGACCTGATATGCAGGTGGTGAATTTTGAAAAAATAATTGGCTCTTTTGGAATAGGAAGGTTTTGCTCTAACGCGTGGTCTTTAAAATTTAAACCAATACCAATAAATTTTGAGGGATTTTTTACACATGGTCCAATTCTTTGATTTTTATCAAGCTTAGGTAATTCGCTTAAATTTAAACTTTTTATTTTTGAAACTGTCTCAAAATTCAGATTATCTGAGTCTAAATCACTAACCACATTAGTTAAATCTCTGTAGTTGTCATCTTTATCAAATATAATTGGTCTTTCCGCGCCTGGATTTCCAATTCTACCTAATTTCATTTAATAAATACAATCAACAATAATATCACCCAAACTGCGCCATAGTAAAATGGCATCATTTTTTTCCAGGATGATAACGCCTTTGCAGCTGTTTTAACCTCTTTTTTTTTAACTTTTACCATTTATCCTTTCAATCCAAGATGAGTATACTTCACATTTAGATAATCTTTAATTGCCATAGAGCCGCCTTCTCTTCCATAACCTGCTTGCTTTATTCCACCAAAAGGTGCTTCAGCTAAAGCAACAAGAGGAGTATTTACTGCAACTGTTCCGGTTTCCATAAGTTCTGATGCTCTATGCGCTTTTTCCATTGAGTTGGTACAAATATAACTCGATAAGCCTAATTCATGATTGTTAGCTCTTTCAATAACTTCGTCAAATGATTTGAATGATAACATAGGAACCAAAGGCCCAAAAGGTTCAACTTTCATAATTGTAAAATCATCTTTAATATTATCAAAAATTGTTGGTTCGAAATAAAATCCTTTATTAAATCCCTTGGGTCTTTTTCCTCCAAGAAGAACTTTTCCACCTTCTTTTTTTGTTGTTTCAACTAATTCTTCAACTTCATTTAATCTCTTTTTTGTAGTTAAAGGCCCTAGTTGAACTGAAGGATCCATACCATCACCTATTTTTAATTTTTTTGTTTTTTCAATAAATAAATTTACAAATTCATCTTTTTTATTTTCTTGGATATAAAATCTGTTTGGCGATATACATACTTGGCCATTATTTCTAAATTTTGCTGCAATAGCCATATCTGTAGCTTTTTTAATATCAACATCATCAAAAACAATAAACGGGGAATGTCCACTTAGTTCCATTGTTACTCTTTGAACTTTATCTGCAGCTTGTTTTAATATTAGTTTACCAACTCTTGATGAACCTGTGATGGATATTTTTTTAATTATATCAGATGAGATCAATTGTGATGCAATACTTGGTGGGTCACCAGATAGTAAATTTATAACACCTGCTGGCACACCACACTCTCTACATATATCGACTAGCTCCATAACTGTACCAGGTGTTATAACATCAGGTTTAATAATTACCGAACAACCTGCGGCTAATGCTGTTGAAATTTTTCTAGAAGATAAAACTAATGGAAAATTCCACGGTGATAAAGCAGCTACTACCCCGACCGGTTGATAATATACATGCACTCTAGTATCTCTAAATCTGCTTTCAACGGTTTGACCATAAATTCTTTTTGTTTCTTCTGCATTCCACTCAAAAATATCCGCTGATCCTCCAACCTCTCCTTTTGCTTCTGCAAAAGGTTTTCCAACTTCAAGTGTCATCCATTTTGCTAAGACATCTTGTTTTTCTCTCATCTTGTCTGCAATTTTTCTTAATGTATAAGACCTTTGCCATGGTGCAGTATTTTTCCAAATGTCTAATCCCTTTTGTGCTGATTTAAGAGCATCATCTACATCTTTTGAGCTTGCTTTTGATGCATGGCCAATAATCTCTTCATTTGCAGGATTAATTACTTCATAAGTTTGTTTGTCCGAAGACTGTTGCCATTTTCCATCAATGAATTGTCCAAATTTGCTATACATAATTTTTAATTTATGATTAATTAGTGATCTATAACCTTAAATATATCTATAAATAAGTAAAAAATAAAGTGTCTAAGTCTTTTCCACTATTGTTTATACTTCTCTGGTCCTCCGCTTTTATAACAACCCTTCCAATTGTTCAAAATAGTGATCCATTTTCTGCATTAGCCTTTAGATTTTTTTTAGTAGCTATTTGTTTTTTTATATATTCAATTTACAAAAAAACTAAAATATCAGTTAATAGCAAAGACCTAGTGAATTCTTTAGGGACTGGTATTTTGTTTCATGGACTTTACCTAGGTGGAGTTTTTTACTCAATATATATAGGTTTTCCGACAAGTTTAACTGCACTTATAGTAACGATGCAACCAATTTTAACTAATTTACTGGCAGGTTATTTTTTAAAAGAAAAAGTCTCAATTAATCAATGGTTAGGAGTTTTGCTAGGATTCATAGGTGCAGTAATGGTTCTCGGATTTGATATTGGAAAATCCTTACCAATCGAAGGTGTGATTTCTTCTATCGTGGCTTTAGTTGCAATTACAACTTCTACAATTTGGCAAAAGAAAATAAGTAATAATATTCCTTTATCTGTAAATAATATGTATCAAGCAATGGGTGCAGTTTTGTTTCATTTAATTATTGTATTTTTTATCTTTGAAGATTCATTTATAAATTTAAATTCAGAATTTTTATTAGCAATGAGTCATCAAGTATTTCTTGTCTCTTTAGGAGCATTTTCTATTTTGATGTATTTGATAAAAAATAATTCTGCTAGTAAAACAGTGTCATTATTTTTTTTAATACCAGCCGTAACAGCTTTGATGGCTTGGATTTTCTTAGATGAAGAATTAATGAATATAGATATAATTGGTTTTATAATTGCTTCAACTGGTGTGTTTATCTCAACCAGAAGATAAACTTTTAGCAAAATTTTAATGAGACATTTAATTCCAAATTTTTTTTTTATTTATGATACCTTAACATAAAAAAAGGAGAAAAATATGAAGGCATATATAATGGGAAACTATACGGAAAAAGCTTTTCAAGGATTTTTGAAAGATCCAACAAGTGATAGAAAAGCAGTTGTTGAACAACTTACTAAAGCTATGGGTGGAACAATGCATAGTATGGATATTGTTAGAGGTTCTTTCGATTTTGTTGTTGTTTCAGATGTTCCAAGTTTTGATGATTTTGCTGCAATAAAACTGGTTGTTGAGGCATCAGGAGCTGTTAGAAATTTAACAATACTAGAAGCTATTGATTTTACTAAAGCGACGACTAAAGCAAGTAAAATTGGTTATAAGGCACCAGGTCAATAAAAAATTATTTTTTTTCGTCGTTATCAACGACTAGGCAGATTTCTGACTTTGTCAGGAATCTGCGACCTGTTCCATTATCTAGAGAGAACATTCCACCTATTCCTTTTACGGCATCAATTGTGAGATCTGTATGTTTCCATTTTTCATATTGATCACCATTCATATAAAAAGGTACGCCACCTATTTCACCAAGTTTAATATCATTGTCACCTAAAGGAAATTCACCTTCTTGAAAACACATGGGAGCACTACCATCACAACAACCTCCTGATTGATGAAACATTAATTTTTCACCATATTTACCCTTGAGTTCAGATAGCAGATCAAGTGCTGAATTAGTTGCTGATACTTTCATTTTTAATGTACGGCCCATGATTTAGAATCATGGGCCATTATATATTACTATTGTTTAAAAGAAGCCTAATTTTTTCTCAGCGTAAGAAACATGTAAGTTCTTATTCTGTCTGTAATGATCAAGCATCATTTTATGAGTCTCTCTTCCAACTCCTGATTGTTTATATCCACCAAATGGAGAGTGTGCTGGATAAGCGTGATAACAATTCGTCCACACTATTCCTGCTTGTATCGCTCTTCCCATTCTGTGAGCTATATTACCATTTCTAGTCCATACAGCTGCTCCTAAACCATAAAGTGTATCATTGGCTATTTTTAACGCCTCTGCTTCATCTTTAAATTTAATCACAGATACTACAGGGCCAAAGATTTCCTCTTGTGAGATACGCATGTCATTTTTAGCCTCAAAAATAGTCGGTTGGATATAATTTCCTTTTTCCAATCCACTATTTAGTTTAGCTGCGCTTCCCCCAGTAAGGACTTTTGCACCTTCTTTCTTACCTAATTCTAGGTAAGATTTGATCTTCTCCATCTGTTCCACAGACGCCTGAGCTCCGATCATTGTTTCCATTTTAAGTGGGTTATCTTGAACAACGGCTTTTGTTCTAGCAATAGCTCTCTCCATGAATTTATCATAAATTGACTCTTGAATTAAAGCTCTACTTGGACAAGTACACACCTCACCTTGGTTAAGATTGAACATAACAAAACCTTCAATACATTTATCAAAGAAGTCGTCATCTTTATCCATCACATCCTCAAAGAAAATGTTTGGAGATTTTCCTCCTAATTCCAATGTAATTGGGATTATGTTTTGAGCAGCATACTGCATTATCAATCTTCCAGTAGTTGTTTCACCAGTAAATGCAACTTTTGCAACTCTTTTAGAAGATGCCAAAGGTTTACCTGCTTCCAATCCAAAACCGCTAACAATGTTAACTACTCCAGGAGGTAATAAATCTCCAATTAGTTCCATCATTAACATGATTGATGCTGGTGTTTGTTCAGCTGGTTTTAAAACAGAACAGTTTCCTGCTGCAAGAGCTGGCGCCAATTTCCATGTTGCCATTAGTAATGGAAAGTTCCAAGGAACAATCTGACCAACAACACCTAGCGGTTCATGAAAATTGTATGAGTATTGATTATTGCTTATCTCAGCAATAGAGCCTTCCTCTGCTCTAATCACTCCAGCAAAATATCTCCAATGGTCTATGACCAATGGTAAATCTGCTGCCATACATTCTCTTATAGGTTTTCCGTTATCTAAACATTCAGCTGTTGCCAACAAGTTTAGGTTTTTTTCTAGGACATCAGCTATTTTGTACAAAATATTAGATCTTGTAGTTATATCTGTTTTGCCCCATTCTTTGAAAGCTGCATGTGCTGCATCTAATGCTGCATCTACATCTTTCTCATTTGAGCGTGCAACAGAACAGATCTTCTCATTAGATATCGGGCTTAAATTATCGAAATATTTGCCAGATAAAGGTTCTACAAATTTTCCATTTATATAGTTTCCATATTTTGCTTTGAATGGAAATTTAACCTTTAAATGAGAGGTATCCAGAACTGAAGACACTTTCATTGCTTCTGCACTCATTTTTCCTCCATTTTTATAATTACAATTAAAACAAGTTTTGATTGCAATGTAAACGAAGCAAAATATTTTCAACTTCAAATTGATTCTGTGTTAAAAAATCATGAAACATTCAATTTAAAGTTTTATTGTGGTTTCACGTGAAATTTTATGTGTAAAAATTTTTTTAAGAAATTAAGAATTTTAGATGGCGGTATGGGGCAAGAATTACATGCGCGAGGCCTTATTTCAAAGGGAACTCTATGGTCAACTAGTGCAATTTTAGATGAAAAATATCATCAATCTGTGGTTGATATACATTTAGATTATATTGAGTCAGGTGCAGAAGTAATTACCACTACCAATTTCTCAAGCAGAAGAGTTAGAATGGAACAGAATAAGGTGAATAATAAGTTTGAATTTGCAAATAGAAAAGCTTGTGAACTTGCTTTAAAAGCAAAAGAACAATCAAAAAAAGAAATTTTAATAGCTGGAAGTATACCAGCACAATCAGATACTTATAGAGAAGACACTAGATCAAGTGAAATTATTCATCAAAATTTTTATGATCAAATTAATTGTATAAAAGATTTTATAGATTTCTTTTACTTAGATGTAATTTCAAGTGGAAGGGAAATAGCTATTGCTACTGAAATAATTGATAGAATAAATAAACCTATTCTTGTAGGTATTCATTTGCTTAAAAACGGAAAATTACCTTCAGGTGAAAGTATAAGTGAAGTAATAAAAAAATATAAAAGCTTTAATTGGATGGGTATTGTTGCATCTTGTGTATCGCTTGAAATTGCTGAAAATTCAATTGAGGAGCTAAAAAATCATAATTTACCTTTTGGTTATAAAGTAAATCTTTGGGGTGACGATGAACCATCACCTGTGAGAAAGATTAATGCAGCTAAATTCAATGAAGATGCAGTCAACTTAAATACTGTTATGGGAAAAAGAGAGGTTTCAGATGAGGTATATAAAAAATTAGGTAAAAATTTTATTAATAACGGCGCAACTATATTAGGTGGCTGTTGTGAAACTAATCCAAGACATGTTTCTATTTTGAATGAATTAAAATAAAATTTATTTAATCGTTAGACTTTTTCGCTAAAAAAATACCAATTAGGACCAATATTACTGAAACGATTATTTTTGGTGTTATTAACTCTTTTAAAAAAATGTATCCTAAAATTATTCCAAAAATCGGTATTAAAAAAGACACCTGGGATTGAAAAATTAATCCATTTTTCTTTAAAATAGAAAATCTTAACAACCATGCAAGACCAGTAGATACTAAACCAAGATAAACAACCGATATAACTGATAATGCACTTGGAGTACTATTCCATGGTTGTTCAAAAATCATAGTTAATGGTAATAAAATTATTGATGCCCAAATACATATTGATGTTGTTACATTTTCATTTTTTTTATTACTTATTTTCAAAGTAAGAACACCTCCTACAACATAGCCTGTAGCACCAAGGAGAATTAAAAGTGCTGAATAAAAATTATTCTCATTTATCAAAATATTATCTGAAAATAAGTAAACAATTCCAGAAAAACCTATCAAAACTCCAACTGTTTTAATTAAATTAAATTTTTCGTTTTTTGTAAAATAATGACCTAAAATCGTAGAAGTTAATGGAGTACTCGACATCAATATGGCAGCCAAATTACTTTGAACAGCTTTAATTCCATAAGATATAAAGAAAAATGGAATTACAAGGTTAACGAAACCGATCAATGCAAACCAATACCAATCTTTAGAAAAAACTTCGATTTTAATTTTTTTAATATTACATAAAATAATAAGAGGTATTGATGCTAAAAAAACTCTCAAAAAAGCAATTGTTACAGGTCCAAAGGACTCTGTTGCAATTTTAATGTTGAAAAAAGCTGAAGACCATATCAATGCTAAAAAACATAACAGTGAATAATCTAATATTGTTGGTTTTCTCACTCTGTAATCTCCATAACTTTTGATGAAGTTATTTTGTTTAATTTATCAAAATCAATTTGGAAAATACAATTTGGATGGCCAGCTGCAGCATAAAGTTTATCAAATCTTTTTAATGTATTGTCCATAAATATTTCGACGTTATTTAACAAACCGACAGGAGATACTCCACCAATAGTATAACCTGTTTGGGTTTTTACTTGTTCTGGTGAGGCCATGCAGAGATCATTTTTCTGGATAATCTTCTTGAGTTTGTTTAAAGAACATTTTTTATCTCCGGAAACTAAGCACAGAATAAAACTATTTTCAGCTCTGAAAAGTAAACTTTTTACAATAGCACCAACCTCGCAACTTAGAGCTATAGATGCATCTTGAGCAGTTCTAGCCGTCTTTTCTAAAACTTTTATTTTTATTGAATTATCAAATTTTTTTAGAGCTTCTTGGGCCCTTTTTACTGGTTCATTGTTTAATAAGTTATTCATACAACTATTAATTGTTTGTAAAATATTAATAACTTTGATTAAAATCTATGCACAAATTGCATAGGAGATATCAATATAAAAAGCGATATTAATATATTTTTATTTGCTAAGAAACGATAAATATTGAGAGGAAAAAATATGAGCGCAGATAATGTATTAAAATTAATGAAAGATAAAGACATCGAGTATGTCGATCTAAGATTTACTGACCCAAGAGGTAAATTACAGCATGTAACAATGGATACAAGTGTAGTTGATGAAGACATGCTTAATGAAGGTATATTTTTTGACGGTTCTTCAATAGCTGGATGGAAAGCAATTAACGAGTCAGACATGATTTTAAAGCCTGACTTATCAAGAACAGTTATTGATCCTTTTACTAGTCATAATACTATGAATATTTTTTGCGATGTATTAGATGCAATTAAAAAAGATTCTTACGAAAGGGACCCTAGAGGTACTGCAAAAAAAGCTGAAGCTTATTTAAAACAATCTGGTGTTGGTGATAAAGCGTATTTCGGACCAGAAGCAGAATTTTTTGTGTTTGATGATGTTAAATTCAAAAACGATATGAATGAAACTGGATTTAAAATCGACAGTACAGAAGGTCCATACAATACTGGAAAAGATTATCCAAATGGTAACATGGGGCATCGACCTGGTATTAAAGGTGGATACTTTCCTGTTCCTCCAGTTGATAGTGCGCAAGATATGCGAAGCGAATATTTAAAAGCCATGAGAGATATGGGAATTAAAGTTGAAAAACATCATCACGAGGTAGCACCTAGTCAGCACGAACTTGGGATGTATTTTGGAACTTTGGTTGACCAAGCAGATAATTTGCAATTATATAAATATGCTGTTCACATGGTTTCTCATTCATTTGGCAAAACAGCAACTTTCATGCCTAAACCTGTTAAAGGTGACAATGGTTCAGGAATGCACGTTCACATGTCTATATGGAAAGGAGATAATGCACTGTTTTCCGGTGATAAATATGCCGGCTTATCAGACTTAGCATTAAATTACATCGGTGGTATTTTAAAACATGCAAAAGCCATAAATGCATTTTCTAATGCAACAACTAATAGCTATAAAAGATTAATACCTGGTTTTGAAGCGCCAGTTCTTTTAGCGTATTCAGCTAGAAATAGATCTGCTTCTTGTAGAATACCAATTACTTTAAACAAAAAAGCTGCAAGATGTGAAGTAAGATTTGGTGATGCTGCTGGAAACCCATATTTAACATTTGCTGCAATGTTAATGGCGGGATTAGACGGGATTAAAAATAAAATAGATCCAGGTAAATCTTTTGATAAAGATTTATATGCATTATCAGAGTCAGAAGTGAAAAAAATTCCAACGGTATGTGGCTCTTTAAGAGAAGCAATGGAAAGTCTTGATAAAGACAGAGACTTTTTAAAACAAGGCGGTGTATTTACTGATGATCAGATAGACGCTTATATTGCACTAAAGTTTGAGGAAATTCACAATTTTGAACACACTCCTCACCCTATCGAATTTGATATGTATTATAGTTGTTAAATAAAATTATTGTCTGGTAGAAGCAATTTTGTTTTTACCAGAACCTTTTTTAACAACGTAATCTTGTGTTCCATTTGCTCCAGCTTCTACTGGTTTAATAAGAGATCTAAAAAAGGACATTCTTCTCTCTTTCTTATCTTCTGTTTTAAGCAAATTTCTAAATTCAAAAATGTTCATGAATTAATAATACATGAGTCATGCGTTTATTGCAAAGCTGATATGCTCAAAATGGATACTATATTTTAAAAGACTCTCCGCATCCACATCTCTCGGTTTCATTGGGATTATTGAATACAAACGATGATGAAAACTTGTCTTTTTTATAATCCATTTGGGTACCTAATAAGTACATTACAGCTGCAGGATCAATAAACACTTTTACACCTTTATCTTCTATCATTTCGTCATTAGGTTTTTTTTCTTTAGCATATTCCATTATGTAGGCCATTCCTGCACAACCTCCACTTTTAACACCAACTCTTACTCCTAAAGACTTTTGATCCTTTGACATTATTTCTTTAATTCTCTCTGCCGCTCTCTCACTAAGAGATATTATTTGAGTCATAAATTCAACTCCAGTTTTGCAGCTTCTGACATCATTGATTTATCCCATGGTGGATCCCAAACTAACTCTAAATCAACATCTTTAACATCTTTGATTTCTTTAACGCTGTCCTTAACTTCCTTAGGCAAACTCTCAGCAACTGGACAGTTAGGTGTGGTTAATGTCATTTTAATTTTTACCATATTGTCTTTTTCAACATTTATATCATAAATTAAACCAAGCTCATATATATTGACTGGAATTTCTGGATCATAAATCTTCTTTATTTCATTAATTATTTGTTCTTTAAGTTCCATTTTAATCAAACTTTTCTGTATTTGTTTCTTCTTGAGAATTTTTCATTGCAGAGGTTAATGTATGCCATGCTAAAGTAGCACATTTGACACGCATAGGGTATTGTTTTACCCCGGAAAGAGACATAAGTTTCGTTTTCTCATTTTCACTTATAATTTTAGTTTTCATTTCGGGACTTTCTTTTATCATTTGAAGAAAATCTTCAATTAATTCTTTTACCTCTTTTTCTTTTTTTTCCTTCATTAAATCGGTCATTATAGATGCCGAGGCCATTGATATTGCACATCCACTTCCTTCAAAAGATATATCTGAAATATTTTTTTTTTCGTCAATTTTTAAAAAAACATGCACCTTGTCCCCACATAATGGATTGTGTCCTTTGGCGTCTTTATTAAAATTTTCTGTTTTACGTAAGTTTCTTGGATTCTTACCATGATCTAAAATTATTTCCTGATATAATTCTTTTAAGTCCATTATCGATCAAATATTTTTTTACATTTATTAATTGACTCATTTAATTTATCTAAATCATCTTTAGTATTATAAACCCCTAGTGATGCTCTGGCTGTAGCTGATAATCCAAGTTTATCATGTAATATTTGACAACAATGATGACCTGCCCGAATAGCTACTCCATCTTCATCCAGAATAGTCGCAATATCGTGAGCGTGTATTCCATCTAAAGTAAACGATAAGACAGAACCTTTATTTTTTGGGTTACCAACAAGTTTAACTGAATTATTTTTTCTTAATACTTCTTCACCATATTTTGTAAGTTCGCTCTCATGTTTTTCAATATTCTCAATACCTATTTGATTTAAAAACTTAATAGACTCTCCAAATGCAATTACCTGCGCCGTTGCCATAGTACCAGCTTCATATTTATTTGGAAGATCGCCAAAAGATATACCTTCTTTTTTAACTTCTCTAATCATACCTCCACCTCCTTGATATGGTGGTAAAGCATCAAGCCATTTCTTTTTAGCATAAAGAATACCTAAGCCAGTTGGTCCATACATTTTATGACATGAAATTGCATAAAAGTCACAGTCTATATCTTGCATATCTAATTTTAAATGAGGCGCTCCCTGACAACCGTCTATAAGGACAGGTATATTTTTTGAGTGAGCTAAAGATGTAATTTCTTTGATGGGTAATATTGCTCCTGTAACATTAGATAAGTGCGTAATAGCAATCATTTTAGTTTTAGGTGTTATACTTTTTTCAATACTTTCAAGGGTTATTTCACCATCATTATTTATTTCAGCAAAATTAATTTTTACACCCTTTAATTTTCTCAAGTAATGCCATGGAACATAGTTTGAATGATGTTCTAATTCTGTAAGAAGAATTTCATCGCCTTCTCTTAAAAACTTTTGTCCAAAAGTATTTGCTACTAAATTAATTGCTTCTGTTGCACCTTTGGTAAATACTATTTCATTAGGATCTTTAGCATTTATATATTTTTGCATCATTGTCCTTGTATTTTCATATAGATTTGTTGCGGCTACAGCTAAATAATGTACACTTCTTCCAACATTTGAAAATTCTTTTGTATAAAAATCATAAATTCTATCGACAACCATTTGGGGTTTCTGAGACGAGTTAGCACTATCAAGATAAACTAGATCGTTGTTGTGAACCTTATTGTTAAATATTGGAAATTGTTTTTTTATTTTATTTATATTCATTGATTTAATTCCATGGTTTTTTTTATAAAATTTCTAATTTCTTCATCAGTAATTTTCTCAATAACATCAAGAAAAAAACCACTTATTAAAAGTTTTTTAGCTTGCTTGAAATTTAGTCCTCTAGATCTTAAATAAAATATTGAATTTTCGTTAAGACTTCCGGATGCAGATCCATGAGAACATTTTACATCGTCAGCGTATATCTCAAGTTCAGGTTTTGCATTAAACTCGGTATTTTTATCTAATAAAATACATTTGCTTAATTGGTAACCGTCAGTTTTCTGTGCCTCTGGACTAACATGAATTTTACCCTGATATACGGACTTAGATTTATCATCAAGAACACTTTTGATTAATTGATAACTTTTTGTATTTTCGACTAAGTGATTTACAGATGTTCTAATTTCATGGTGCTTATCAAAATCTAATGAAAATACTCCATTTATAAATGCAGAGGAATATTGCCCATTTAAATTACAATTGATTTCGTTTTTTAAAAATTTTGAACCATTGGATAAAATAAATGTTTCTGAAATACTATTCTTTGATTGATCAATGTTATTATACGAATACTTTATATTACTATTTTGTGATTTATCGATTTTAAAGTTTTTTAAGATTGCATTTTCTTTAAGTGTAAAATCATAAAACGTGTTGATAAAATTTTTTTCACTTTTATCTTCATAAATATCAACTATTTTTAAAGAACTGTTTTCTTCTAAAATAAAATTTAATTGGGAATTTAATGTTGTCGAACTTATATTATTAGTTGAAATATGATAAATAATTAATGGTTTATTCATGACGTAATTTTTTGAAAAAGTAATTTTGTAAAAATTTTTACAAAACGCGTTATTTAAATTTAAAAGTGAATTTTCACTTTTAAATTTTGTGCTGATGTTGAAATCTTTTAATATTTTTACTTTATTTTTATCTTCAAAACTAAAATCTATTTCCTCTACCTTGCCGTTAATGAATACTATTTTATTGTGGTCAAAGTCTTTAACAATTAAAGCATTATCAATTAAATTTTTTTTTGACGGATCTATATAAAAATTTAATTCACCAATATTCTTATTTATTATTTGGTTTAAATCTGAAAATTTCCAACTTTCTAATTTTCTTCCTGGGAAACCGTTTTTTTATAAAATTTTCTAAATTATTTTTTTTAAAACTTAATTCATCATTTGATGAATAATTTTTAAAAGTTTTTTCAAAATCTGTTTTAATTTTATTTTCCATTTAATTTATATTTTCGTAGCCTTTGCTTTCAAGCTCCAATGCTAATTCAGGTCCACCTGATTTTTTAATTTTACCATCAATTAAAACATGAACAAAATCAGGTTTGATATATTCAAGTAGCCTTTGGTAATGAGTAATAATTAAGAATGCATTATTTTTCTTTCTTAAAGAATTCACACCATTAGCAACTATTTTTAGTGCATCAATGTCTAATCCTGAATCTGTTTCATCAAGAATAGATAATTTTGGATTTAATATAGACATTTGTAAAATTTCATTTTTCTTTTTTTCACCACCAGAAAAACCTACATTAAGTTGTCTACCTAATTTTTCTTCATCAAATTTTAATTCTTTTGATTTTTCCTTTACAACTTTAAGAAATTCAATTGCATCTAATTCTTTTTCACCCCTAGCTTTTCTAACTGCATTTAAAGATGTCTTAAGAAAAATATTTGTATTTACACCCGGAATTTCGAGTGGATACTGAAATGCTAAAAAAATACCTTTATGTGCTCTTTCCTCTATTTCTAGTTCAAAAAGATCTTTATTTTCAAATAGCACTTCTCCTGATACGTCATAGCCTTTTTTACCTGATAAAATATTAGATAATGTACTTTTTCCTGATCCATTTGGGCCCATAATAGCATGAACCTCTCCAGCTTTAATTTCCAAACTAAAGCCGTTTAAAATAGACTTTTTATCTATGTTGGCTTTTAAATTATTAATTTTTAACATTACCCTACACTTCCTTCTAAACTGATACCAACAAGTTTTTGGGCTTCTACAGCAAATTCCATTGGTAATTGCTGGAGAACTTCCTTGCAAAATCCATTTACTATTAATCCAACAGCTTCTTCTTGACTCAAGCCTCTCTGCTGACAGTAATGTAACTGGTCTTCACTAATCTTTGATGTTGTTGCCTCATGAGCGATATTCGAGTTAGAATTTTTATTTTTAATATATGGAATTGTGTGCGCTCCACATTTATTTCCCATTAAAAGAGAGTCACACTGAGTATAATTGTTTGAATTTTCAGCATTGGAAGATATATCAACTAAGCCTCTATAAGTCATATCTGATAGTCCTGCGCTAATTCCTTTAGATATAATTTTGCTTTTTGTATTTTTTCCTAAGTGAATCATTTTTGTGCCGGTATCTGCTTTCTGATGATTGTTTGTTATAGCAATCGAGTAAAATTCACCAATTGAGTTATCACCTTTAAGTATGCAACTTGGATACTTCCAAGTAATTGCTGATCCAGTTTCAACTTGTGTCCAGGAAATTTTAGAGTTATTTCCTTTGCACAAACCTCTTTTGGTTACAAAGTTATAAATACCACCTATTCCATCTTTGTCTCCTGGGTACCAATTTTGAACTGTGGAATATTTTATCTCTGCATCATCTAATGCAATAAGTTCAACATTTGCTGCATGAAGTTGATTTTCATCCCTCATAGGTGCCGTGCAACCTTCTAAATAACTCACATAACTTCCCTTATCAGCAATAATTAAAGTTCTTTCAAACTGTCCAGTATCTGACGCATTAATTCTAAAATAAGTAGAGAGTTCCATTGGACATCTTACACCTTCTGGAATGTAAACAAATGAACCATCGGTGAATACTGCTGAGTTCAAGGTAGCAAAATAATGGTCGGTTATTGGTATGACTGTTCCTAAATATTTTTTTACTAGATCAGGATGCTTTTGTACAGCTTCAGATATTGAACAAAATATAATTCCATGTTTAGTCAAGGTATCTTTAAATGTTGTCGCAACTGAAACTGAGTCAAAAACTGCATCAACCGCTATACCATTTAGTCTTTTTTGTTCATCAAGCGGGATACCTAATTTTTTATATGTTTCTAATAGTTTAGGATCTAAATCTTCTAATTTTTTTGGCTTTTCATTGAAATTTTTTGGCGCAGAATAATAATACAAATCTTGATAATTTATTTTTGGATATTTTGGTTTTTGCCAATCAGGCTCTTTTAATACTTTTAATCTTTTATAGGCTTTTAGTCTCCAATCTAATAACCATTTTGGTTCTTTTTTAATATTTGAGATAAATTTGATCACCTCTTCATTAAGTCCTTTTGGCGCTTTAATATTTTCTATATCAGTTGAAAAACCATATTTATAATCTTTGATTATATCCAAATTTTTATCATCCATTAATTATTCCTCTCTTTAGTAATTAAAAGATCACTTAATTTTTTATTGTCAAAAAAATTATTAATATAAACCTCTAGTTCGTCCCATAACTCATGAGTAATACATTTTGCTGATTTACCGTTACATCCTTTTTTAGAGTCTTTTTTACATCCAACTGTTTTTACCTTTTGATCTACAGCTTGGAAAATTTCAGATAATTTTATATTTTTTGGGTCGCGTCTTAAAACGTAACCACCGTTCGTTCCACGAACACTTTTGACAATATCGTTTTTTTTTAATTTTAAAAAAATTTGCTCTAAGTAAAACAGAGAAATACTTTGTCTCAATGAAATATCTCTTAAACTAATAGGATTATTTAATGGAAACTTTGACATATCTGCCAAAGCCATAACCGCATATCTTGATTTAGTATTTAACTTCATAAAGCTAATAATTATGCGGTTTATATATATACCCGACTAAAATAGTCAAGTATTACGAAAATTAAAAAGACTCGCAAATTGTCATCGGTATGTGCTAAACAAAGTTTTTTTGTGAGAATAGTTCGCATTAACATTTATGGATAGTAAAATTTTAGAAATATTTATTCCAGGCCCTGCAGGAAGATTGGAAGCTAAATATTTTAAGAGTAAAAAAAATACATCTCCAATTGCCTTAGTATTACAACCACATCCTCAATATGGTGGAACAATGAACAATAAAGTTGTTGTTGATACATTTAATACATTTATGGAAAATAATTTTTCAGTTTGCAGAGTAAATTTTAGAGGTGTAGGAAGAAGTGATGGTGATTTTGATAATGGTCAAGGTGAGTTAGCAGATGCTGCTGCAGCACTTGATTGGCTGGAAAGAGAAAACTTAGATAATTCACAATGTTGGGTTTCAGGTTTTTCTTTTGGATCTTTAATTGCAATGCAACTACTAATGAGAAGACCTGAGATAAATCGTTTTATTGCAATCTCACCACAACCAAATGTTTATGATTTTTCTTTTCTTTCACCCTGTCCCACTTCTGGACTAATGGTTTATGGAAAAAAAGATGAGCTCGTACCAGTAGACTTTATAAATGAATTAGATAAAAGATTGAGCGCTCAAAAAGGTATTAAAGTTGATTTTCAACCTATTACTGAAGCTAATCATTTTTTTTCAAAGTCAGAAAAAGATTTAGTTAAAGCTTTAGATAAATATATTAAGAAAGAAATAACTATTTTTTAAATAATTAAGTAATTTTACCACCAGTTGTATCTTTGTTGCATCCAGTCGTCATAGGAAAGGATATAGGTAATTTTAAAATTGACCTGATGGCAAGATAGGCAAAAGCCTGTGACTCAATATAATCACCGTCTAATTTATATTCATCGATATTTAATATTTTTTTATTAATTTTATTTTCTAATCTTTCTATTAAATATTGATTTTTTCTCCCCCCACCACAACATATAATATTTTTCGAAGATATTTTGTTTATAATTATTTCTACAGTATACTCTATTATAGTTGCTGCACCATCTTGTAGCGATAAACCTCTAAATGTAGAAATATCAAAATCATTTATATCAAAACTTCTTTTATCATTTATTTTATTGTTGAAATAAATGTCTAATGATTGATCTAATAAGATCTTATTAACTTTTCCTGACCTAGCAATTTGTCCATTCTCATCATATTTATTTTTAGTTTTTTGTCTTATCCATAAATCCGAAAGGCAATTACCTGGCCCCAAGTCTTTTGCGCTAACCTTATAGTTTTTATCTATGAAAGTTTCGTTTGAAATACCACCTATATTTAAAAAAATAATGTTATTTTTTTTAATTTTTTTTGCAATTGCAGAATGATATATCGGTGCTAATGGAGCACCATTGCCATTATTTTTGATGTCATTTTCTCTGAAGTTATAAACAATTTTTTTTTTTAATAGTTGTGATAAAAGTTTACCATCACCTAATTGTTTAGTTATCTTTTCATCTGAATTATGATAAATAGTTTGACCATGTAAGCCTACCAAATCAATTTTATTTTTATAATTTTTTAAAATAGCATTTGCGAACTCAGCATGTAAAATAGTAATTTCCCTCTCAAGCTCATTTATGTCTTTTTCATAATATTTTAAGTCTTTTCCACTTAGTATTTTATTTTTTAAATCAGACAGTTTATTATTAAAATTACTCTCATATTTATAGTAGAAATTTTCGATAACCTCAAAATTATCAACACCATCTGAGTATATTATTGATCCGTCAATACCATCCATTGATGTACCACTCATCAAACCTAAGCAATAAAAATTTTTATTCATAAATATTTTTTAATTACTTTAAATATCAAGTATATTAATTTTACACTTTTTTAAAAAAAATGGACAAATCGTTCTTAACAGAATTCAAACAAAGAGAATACTACAATCAATGCACTGATTTTGACAGGTTAAATGAATTGATGAGTGCAAAATCTATAAGGGCCTACATAGGTTTTGATTGTACTGCAAAAAGTTTACATGTTGGCAGTCTTTTGCAAATAATGTGTTTAAGGATGCTTCAGAAATACGGACATCAACCAATTGTTCTTTTAGGAGGTGGAACAACAAGAATAGGTGATCCATCTGGCAAAGAAGAAACTAGAAAAATGTTGTCAGATAAAGAAATAGAATCTAACATTAAAAATATCCAAAAAGTATTTAATATTTTTCTAAAAACTAATAACACAAAAACAAAGCCAATATTTGTTAACAATTACAAATGGCTTGGTAAACTAAATTATATTAAATTTTTGAGACAGATAGGTAAACATTTTACAATAAATAAAATGTTAAGTTTTGATAGTGTAAAATTAAGGTTAGATCGGGAACAGTCTCTAAGTTACATGGAATTTAATTATATGATACTTCAAGCTTATGATTTTTTAGAGCTTAACAAAAATAAAAATTGTCTTATGCAGATAGGTGGTTCAGATCAGTGGGGTAATATTGTTAATGGAGTTGACTTAATAAAAAGATACTCTAGCAAACAATCTTTCGGTCTAACAACTCCTTTGATTACATTGGCTTCAGGTGCAAAAATGGGTAAAACTGAAAGTGGCGCAGTATGGTTAGACAAATCATTGTTATCTCCATATGATTACTGGCAATTCTGGAGAAATACAGATGATAGAGATGTAATTAGATTTCTTAAAATGTTTACTGATCTCACTTTAAAAAAAATTGATGAAATTAAAAATAAAAATATTAATGAATTAAAAATTTTGTTAGCAAATGAAGCCACTGCAATGTTGCATGGAAAGCCAGCCGCTAAAAAAGCAGGACTAACTGCAAAAAAAACTTTTGAATCTGGTTCAATTGGTGAAGATTTGCCAACAATCAAAATTAATAGAAGAGAAATAGAAAATGGTATAAATATTATTGAACTTGTTATTAAGTCAAATCTTTTAACTTCTAAAAGTGAGGTAAGAAGAACAATGAAAAATAGAGGGATAAAGGTGAATAATGAAATAATTGAAGACCAAAATTTGCAAATTTTATTAAACGATTTTAAAAATCAAAATTTTTTAAAATTATCTCTAGGGAAAAAAAAACATGTTATAGTCAAAATAACCTAATTTGTTTTTTTTATTTTTTCTAAAGTTCTTGTTATAAATCTAGGTGTTAAAGTTTTAATAGGGTTTACCGATGTCTTGATATTTTTGGGCGGTCCTTTTAACTTAAAACTTACACCAAATACTCCCTCACCTGTTTTTTTTCCTACTAATATATCTCCTAATATTGGTATAGATCCAACAAACTTATTAATTGTAGTTGCGGGTACCAAGGTACCTCTTAAACTTACCAGATTATCTTTTTCAATATAACCTTCCATTAAAATTGATATTGCAGGTCCAATAGCATAAAGCTCATCAATTTCCATAAAGTTTTTTTTATTTGTAAAATTCATTTCTAATTCCTCAAAACCTACCCCATCACCTGATAAAAGATCAGCGATACCTTGCAAAGATGCAAGCGTCAAAATTTTAGTTAGTGCAGGCAATTCTTTTAGACTAAACTCAAAAATCTTAAGTTGTGATTTAGATATGTTATTTTTTTTTACTGAATAAAAATCAATTTTGCCACCTTCAAAACCCTTTACAAACTTATATTTTTTAACGAAAGGTTTGGCTTGACCAGAATAAAAAGTTGTGACTTTTTGATCATCTTTGGTCTTAACAGTTATTGATAGAATATCCTTATTCGGAAATGAGGATTTTAAAGACATGTCATAAACTTTGTTGCCTTTTATTTTGATTATACCTTGCAAATTTAAAATATGGTGATCGGAATCTAAATAATTTTTTTTAAAATTAATTTTAAAAATTCTCTCTTTATCATCAAATATTTTCGCTTCATTGTCACTGTTAAACAAAATTTGATCTATAATTTTATTTAAATTGAAACTTTTACCTTCAATTAAAAAATTATTCTTTGTATTTTGAACTATTGAAATATCAT
>CACOSS010000011.1 GCA_902629955.1 uncultured Pelagibacteraceae bacterium | reverse complement strand
ATTTCTGTTATAAAATTGATAATTTTTTCTACATCATTAAATTTGTGTTTTTTTGATTTATCAGCAATCCAATTTGAATACATAAGGTAATCTTTACTATTATTATCTAACTTGTTTTTTAGCCAAATTTCCTCAGTAATAAATGGTATAAATGGATGAAGTAAAACCAATATTTCTTTGAATACGAAACTAGCCATTTCTTTTGTCTCTTTGATGTCTGTTTTTTTATCTGAACTTAAAATGGTTTTGCTTAACTCTAAATACCAATCACAATATGAATGCCATACAAATTGATATGCATTACGAGAAGCTTCATCAAATCTATAATCTTTTATATTTTTTTCGATTAATTGCTTTGTTTTGATTAATTCAGCGTAAATCCATCGATTTATGTTTAGTTTTGCTCTCGGTGATTTTTTAATATTTTTAATTTCACATTTGTTATGAATTAAAAAGTTATTTACATTCCAAAGTTTATTTAAAAAATTTCTATTTCCTTTAACTCTATCTTCAGACAATTTAACATCTCTACCAGGTGAAGCCATTGATAAAAGAGTAAAACGTAAAGCATCAGCACTGTATTTTTCTATAAGTTCCAAGGGATCAATAACATTACCTTTTGACTTTGACATTTTTTGACCTTTTTCATCTCGGACAAGAGCATGAACATATATATCCTTAAAAGGTTCCTTATTAAGAAATTCCATTCCAAACATAATCATTCTAGCAACCCAAAAGAAAATAATATCAAACCCTGTTACTAGTACAGACGTTGGATAAAATTTTTTTAGATAATAATTTTTTTTTGGCCATCCAAGTGTAGCAAAAGCCCAAAGTCCTGATGAAAACCATGTATCAAGCACATCAGGATCTCTTTTTAATTCAACATTTTTTTTATACTTTTTTTTTGCTATTTTTATTGCTTCGTCTTCATCTGCTGCAACTATAATTTTATTATCGGGTGTGTACCAAGCGGGTATCTGGTGTCCCCACCATAATTGTCTCGAAATACACCAAGGCTCAATATTATTCATCCACTGAAAATATGTTTTTGACCAGTTTGTTGGAAAAAAATTTGTTTTTTTATTTTTAACTATTTTTTTTGCTTTAACAGATAATTTTTTAGCATCAGCAAACCATTGATCTGTTAGATAAGGCTCAATAATCGAATTTGATCTGTCACCATATGGAACTTTATTTTTAATTTTTTCCTCTTTGACAAATAAGTCACCTAAATCATCTAAAATTCTTTTTCTTGCCTCAAATCTATCTAGACCTTGATAATTTGATGGCGCATTGTGATTAATTTTTCCATCATCAGTAAAAATATTAATAATCTCTAATTTATTTCTTTTACCCACATCGTAATCATTAAAGTCATGTGCCGGAGTTATTTTTACAGCACCTGTACCTTGTTCTGGATCTGCATACTCATCAGCAATAATTTTAATTTTTCTATTGGAAAGCGGTAAAATTACATTTTTTCCTAAATACTTTTTAAATCTTTTATCTTTAGGGTGCACTGCTACAGCACTGTCCCCCAACATTGTTTCTGGTCGTGTTGTTGCAATCGTAATAAATTCCTCAGAATTTTCTATTGGATATTTTATATAGTATAATTTTGAATTTACTTCTCTTTGATCTACTTCTAAATCTGAAATTGCTGTTTTTAAAACCGTATCCCAATTTACTAATTTCCTCGATTTATAAATTAGACCTTTATTGTACATCTCTACAAAAACTTTTATTACGGATTTTGAAAGATTATCGTCCATGGTGAAAGCATTTCTTGACCAATCGCAAGAACATCCCAATTTTTTTAACTGATTAATTATTATGTCACCGTATTCATTTTTCCATTCCCATACTTTATTAATAAATTTTTCTCTTCCTAAATCTTGCTTATTAATATTTTCTTTTTCTAATTTTCTTTCCACCAAAGCCTGTGTAGCAATACCAGCGTGATCAGTTCCTGGTTGCCATAAAGTTTCATAATTATTCATTCTATGAAATCTTGTAAGTAAATCTTGAATTGTATTATTTAATGCATGCCCCATATGTAGACTTCCGGTGACATTTGGAGGAGGTATAACTATCGAAAATTGTTTTTTATTTTTTTTTGGTTTAAATAGGTTTTTCTTTTCCCAATACTTGTATATTTTATTTTCTACCTGGTTATGAATATATTTATCTGAGCTCATATGCTGATTTATAGTTTATAATTTAATAAACGTAATTAACAATATTCAAATTAAGATTGAATTTGAGGGCCTATTTACTATAAGCATAGTATAAATTATTTTATTAACAAATAATGGTAACGTGGCGGAATGGTTACGCAGAGGATTGCAAATCCTTGTATCCCGGTTCGATTCCGGGCGTTACCTCCAAAAAAGTAGTTGTTTTACATTTAAAAAAAAGTAAATTCTGAACTTTACATTCCTCGGTAGCTCAGTTGGTAGAGCAGTTGACTGTTAATCAATTGGTCGCAGGTTCGAGTCCTGCCCGAGGAGCCATCAATTCTTTTTTAATTTAAAAGCAACAAAAGCATCGCCTTGTTCGACTAAGTCTGGATAAATTCTTGCTAAACTCATTCCACCTGTTGCTGGTATAATGATAAACTGTTCTCCATTTACAGCATATACTGTTGGAGGTGCTGATCCTATATAAGGAAGTTTATGTGACCAAAGCTCTTCTCCAGTTTGTGTATCAAAAGCTCTAATTAGTTTATCTAATGTACCGCCAACAAATACTAAATTACCTGCCGTAGCTGTTGCTCCACCAAAATTAGCTGTACCAGTATCCTTCATACCTCTTTTTTTTAATTCCTCAAAATATCCTAATGGAACCTGCCATAATATTTTTCCACTATTTAAGTTTAATGCAGTCAAACTTCCCCATGGAGGAGTGATGCCTGGATAACCTTCAAGATCATCTAACTTATTATTTTTTCCAATATCTAATAAATTATTTTTTAATTCTAAATTTTTATTAATATCAAATGAACTAAAAACTTTAAATTTAGTTGGTAAATCATGCGCAGTTACATAAAGTATATTTTTGTCAGGATCTATTGATGCTCCAGGCCACTGTGCACCACCCCATAAATTATATGAGATTGTAAATTTTCCTACTTCATGCGTTGGATAAAAACCGTAATTTGCTTTTTTTATTTGTTTTAAAACATGCTCTCTATCTTCTGAAGATTTATTTGTTATATGTTCTAATTTAAATTCATTTCTTGCAAATGGTTCTGGTAGTTTGAGAGAGGGTTGATACTCACACGTTTTTTGTCCTGGTAATTTTGAAACTGGTGCTTTTTTTTTTATAAAATCAAATATTGGTTCACCTGTATTTTTATCCAATATAATAGTGTTTCCTGTCTTTGAAACTGCCACTACAACATCTATTCTTTTTCCATATTTATTAATAGTTGTTAAGATGGGTGGACCAGCGATATCATTATTCCATAAATCATGACAAGTTTCTTGAAAATACCACTTAATTTTTTTATTTCTTACATCAAAAGCGATTACACTATCAGCGTATAAATTTTTGCCAGGTCTTTGAATACCAACAAAATATGGTCCTGCATTACCGGTGGTTAAAAATAATATTCCATTCTCGTTGTCTGAAGATATACCACCCCATGGAGAACCTCCTTTAAAATCTCTTGAATTTGTCAAATCTTTATCAATTTTTCTAAGATAATATTTCCATTTAAGATTACCATTATAAACATCGTATATTTCAACTGCTGGAATTATAGATCCAATAACTATTTGTTCGTCTATAATTGTGGGTGTAGTTGGTGAAGAACCTATTTTTATAATTCCATTATTACCAAAATTTTTAATAGGTTTACCGTTTTTTGCATTTAACGAAATTAATTGATCATCGTTAGTAAATATAAGTCTTAAAATTCTATTTTTTTTATCTTCCCATAAAAGTAACCCTCTCTTTGCAGCATGGAAACCTTTCTCAACTTTGTATTTCCATATTTCCTTACCAGATGAGGCATCTAAGCAAACTATAAAATTGCCTGGAGTTGGAAAATATATAAATCCATCTTTGACAATTGGGTTAGCTTGTATACTTTTTTTAACGTCATTAGATTTATAGATCCAAGCAACTTCTAAATTACTGATGTTTGATCTATTGATTAAATCTAAATTTGAAAATCTTAAATTTGAATATCCACCGTGACTTCTAGTCCAATTTGAGAAATTTCGTTCAATATTTTTAATTGCTGTCCCTGCTTGAAAATTATCTTTTTTTGAAGGTATTACAATGGTTGATGGTAATTTATTTCTTTTTTCTACACTTTCAATTTCCCAGAATTTTTTATGACTTTCTAAAAACCTATATCCTAAAAAATAAGGTATTTTCTCAATAGATGAATAAATTTTTTTGATTTTTTTACTGTTAAGATTATTTTTACTAAATGTTATTGAACTTCTGTTTACATAGGACGGGTCGTAATAAGAAAGATCATACAAAACGGCTAATAATACAAAAAAAACAATACTTAGAATGAAGAGTGAAAGGTATTTAAAAAGTCTCATAAATTAAAATTATCTACATTTTAATTTAATTTAAATTTAATTTAAAAAAAAAAAACTAGTAATCTGGTCTCAGCCAGTTTTAGATACGCCAATCTGTGCGACTTGAAGATTTTTACTAAATTTTAGTTTTTGGTCTTGTGTTAGCTCAGAATAAAGTTTTAAAAGAAAATTATAATTTACTGTCATGTGATTTTCTTTAATTTTTTCTGCATTAATAGCGTATTCAGAAAAATCCTCAAAAAAGTAATTAATTGGTACTTTAAGATAATTTGACAATTGTAAAAGCCTGATAGAACTAACTCCATTTGTACCTTTTTCATATTTTTGAATTTGTTGAAAAGTAACATTAATTGCTTTAGCTACTTTTGTTTGTGTTAAACCAAGAGCTAATCTTCTTAGTTTAAGTTTATTACCTAAGTGTTTGTTAAAATTTTCTTCCATTAAGACCCCTCTTAAAAACAAAGATTGAACTCTATCCTGAAGGTTTATGCAAGCCCTAAAATTTTTTTTTTTTGGCTCATTTATTGGCTTGACACTTGGTTAAAAAGCATAAATTGCTTTTATAAAATAAGGTAAACTAATTTAGACTAATTATAAAATTTGGCTTAAAAATAGCTTAGTTCTATCGCTTTTTGGATTGGCAAAAAATTCTTTCGTCTCTGCTTTTTCGACAATCATACCTTCATCCATAAATATTACTTCGTCGGCAACTTCTTTTGCAAAACCCATTTCATGTGTTACCACAATCATAGTCATTCCACCTTTTGCAAGATTTACCATTGCATCAAGAACTTCTTTTATCATTTCTGGATCTAATGCAGATGTAGGTTCATCGAAAAGCATTATTTTTGGTTGCATGCATAATGCTCTGGCTATTGCTGATCTTTGTTGCTGTCCGCCTGATAATTGACCTGGAAATTTATTAGCTTGATCTGCAATTTGAACTTGTTCTAATTGCTTCATTGCTAATTCTTGGGCTTCTTTTTTTGGCATTTTTTTTACCCAAATCGGTGCAAGTGTGCAATTATCCAGTATAGATAAATGTGGAAATAAATTAAATTGCTGGAAAACCATTCCAACTTCAGCTCTAACCTGTTCAATATTTTTTGTATTCTCAGAAAGTTCAGTACCATCAACAATTATAGTACCTTTTTGGTGTTCCTCTAGCCTATTAATACATCTAATTAAAGTTGACTTGCCAGATCCAGATGGACCACAAACAACAATTTTTTGTTTAGCGGATACATCCAAATTTATATCCTTTAAGACCTGGAAATCTCCAAACCATTTATTCACATTTTCAATTTTTATTATTGGTTCAGACATTTATCTTTCAGTTTTATATTTAGCTTCTAGATTATAACTATATTTGCTCATAGCATAGCAAATTATCCAGAAAATTATAGCAGCAAATATATATCCTTCCATTGCAAATCCTAACCATTTTGGATTTGTTTTTGCTAAAGCTAGCATTCCTGCTAATTCTGCTAAACCAACGACGAAAATTAATGGTGTATCTTTAACAAGCGCTAAAAATGTATTGCAAATTCCAGGAATTACTAATTTTAAAGCTTGAGGTAAAATTACAAATATATGCATCTTCCAATAACCCATTCCCAATGATTTTGCAGCATCATATTGACCTCTTGGTAAAGCTTGAAGGCCTCCTCTAATAACTTCAGCACAATATGCAGCTTCAAACAATGTTATAGAAATTATAACTCTCACAAGTTTATCCATAAAGAAATCTTCAGGTAAAAACATTGGAAACATTACAGATGACA
Source organism: uncultured Pelagibacteraceae bacterium (assembly GCA_902629955.1). Lineage (GTDB taxonomy): Bacteria > Pseudomonadota > Alphaproteobacteria > Pelagibacterales > Pelagibacteraceae > Pelagibacter. Next base: position 17,086 of record CACOSS010000011.1, on the reverse strand, counting down.
TAAATAATACTGTAATTAATGGGACACCTCTCCAAAATTCAATATAACCAATTGATATATATCGTATCGTTGGAAGATTGGATCGTCTACCTAAAGCTAAAATCATACCTAAGGGAAAACAGAAAATTAAACAAAAAAACGAAACAATAAATGTTAAAGATAAACCTCCCCACGCACCTGTTTCAACCCAAACTAAACCGAATGCACCACCAGAAATCAAATAATATATGACTAAAAATGCAATTATTGGATAAATAATTACATAATATAATGCTAAATATTTTTTTAAATTATCCCTTAAGAAAAAACCAAAAAATCCTAATGCAATAACTAGAATAAATGCTAAATTGATTCTCCAATGTAAATCATTTGGGTACATTCCATACATAAAACGTCTGAACCAAACTTTTACATAAGTCCAGCAAGCACCGGTACCTGTGCAAGCCTCTTTAGTATCCCCAGAGATATTTGCATCAAATATCATCCAACTTAATGATGGAGGTGTTGCTTTTATAATCGCAAAAATTATAAGAAGTGTAAGTATCGCATTAAAATTATTAGTATTAATATTTTTATTTATTATGTCTAAGCTTTTTATTCCAGAATACTCGGTTCTAATAAAATTTAATCCTACAAATCCAATAATTAAAGGGAGAAAGACACTTATTACTCCTGGCAAAAAGGATGTAACATTTATTTTAAAAAAAGCGTTTATTACAACGTCTAATATGCTTATTGAAAATAAAAAAAGACCTAAGTAAAGAAAATAATAAAAATTCTGCTTATTTGATTTTAAAAAATTTATACTATTCATTATTTTTCTTTAATTTCAATTTTTTTGTTATACCAGTTCATTATTGCTGCAATTGCGAGACTTATAGATAAGTATGTAAGCATTGTTATTGAGACTATTTCTATAGCTTTACCTGTTTGCATCAGTGCAGTTCCTGCAAAGACTAATACTAAATCTGGATATGCTATAGCTGCTGCTAAGGACGAATTTTTTGTCAAATTTAAATATTGGTTTGTTGTTGGTGGAATTATAATTCTCAAGGCTTGTGGCATTACCACTAATTTTAAAATCTGATTTGGAGTTAAACCTATTGATGCAGCAGCTTCTTTTTGCCCTTTTCCAATTCCTTGAATTCCAGCTCTGACACATTCAGCAACAAAAGTAGAAGTATATAATGATAAAGCTAGAACTAAAGCAATCAGTTCAGGGGGCAAACCTATGCCACCATCAAATACATAAGAAGTTTTTGATAATTGTTTTAAAACAGGAATTTCAAAGTTTAAAGAAACACCTCCTATAAAAAATGTTAAAGCAGGTAGTACAAATATTATTCCTAAAGAAATAAAGAAAACTGGAATTTGTTTTCCTTCGTTTTCCTGAAGTTTTTTTGCGTAAGCTGAAATTATTACAATACTAATAATTACGGCTAAAATTGAATATAAGAAAATATCTAAATTTGTCCAAATAAAAGAAGGGATATAATAACCCTTGATAGTCATATAAGTAACACCAAACCATGGTCCTGCCTTTTCAGGAACAGGTAAAGCTCTCAATGCAGCGTAATACCAAAAGAAAATTTGTAGTAGTAATGGTATATTTCTAAAAAATTCAACATACCAAGCTGCTGAATTTCTGATTAAATAATTTGGGGATAATCTTGCAACACCAAATATTACACCTAAAATTGTACAAAAAATTATACTTATAAAAGATACTAGTAAAGTATTTAATAATCCAACTAGATAGGCTCTAGCGTACGAATGTGAACCGCTATATTCTATTAGTGAAAATTGTACATCGAAAGAAGATTCCTGGGTTAAAAAACCAAATCCAAAATCTATGCCCCGGTTATCCATATTAGTTTGTGCATTAAATGTAAAAAAACCGAACACACCAACTACAAAAAGTAATGTGATAATTTGAGGTAGAATTTTTTTGATTTTATTGTTCATTAAACCGCGAATATAAAAAAAAGGGCTAGAAAAATCTAGCCCTTTTTAAAGTATTTAAATCAAGAATTATCTTGCTGGTGGTACGTATAAAATTCCACCCTTAGTCCAAAGTTGATTTGGACCTCTGTCAGGCAAGATACCTGGATCAGCTATATTTCTTTTATAGCTTTCACCGTAGTTTCCTACTTGCTTAATAATTCTTAAGCTCCAGTCATTATCTAAACCGAAAGCTGCACCTAATTCACCCTCAGCACCAACAAGTCTTTTAATTGCTGGGTTATCTGAAGTTTTCATAGAGTCAGCGTTTGAAGATGTAATTCCATACTCTTCTGCTTCGATCATAGTATTTAAAGACCAACGAACAATGTCTTCCCAAACAGCATCACCTTGTCTTACAACTGGTCCTAAAGGTTCTTTAGAAATAGTTTCTGGTAAAACCATGTGTTCGTCAGGGTTTTTCATTTTTGTTCTTTGAGCTGCTAGACCTGATTTATCAGTTGTATAAGTATCACATCTACCTGCATCATAAGCAGCGACAACTTCATCAGCTTTTTCAAAAGCTACCGGCTCGTATGAAATTCCTCTAGAATTAAAGAAGTCCCTCATATTAAGCTCTGTTGTAGTACCAATGTTTGTACAAGCAGAGATACCATTCTTGAATTGGTTTACTGATGTAATACCAGAGTTTTTTCTTACCATGAAACCTTGTCCATCATAAAAGTTAACTCCAACGAATGTAAGACCAATATCAGCATCTCTAGAAAGTGTCCAAGTTGTGTTTCTTGATAAAATATCAATTTCTCCAGATGTTAAAGCAGTAAATCTTTCTTTAGCACTTAGTGGAGTGAACTTAACTTTGTTTGCATCTCCAAGTACCGCAGCAGCAACTGCTCTACATACATCAACGTCAACACCAGTCCAATTTCCAGATGCATCAGCATTTGAAAATCCTGGAAGACCTTGAGAAACACCACATCTAACAAAACCTTTCTTTTGAGTGTTTTTTAAAGTTTTTGATTTCTTTGCCATTGCTTCAGTTGTAAATGCAAATAGCACCGCAACCATAGCAATAAAAGAAGTCAATTTTTTTATAACATTAAACATATTCTTCCTCTTGTTTATTAGTTTATTTGTTAACAAATAAATCCAAAATTGCTTTTGAATTTTTTATAGTTAATCATGATATAAATTGCTCATCAATAATAAAATTTGACATTTTGCCCAAAAAAAAACGATAAAAACCTATACTGGTTATAGTGTTTTAAGAACTATTGAAAAGAAAGCAATTTTTTGAGCACTAAATAATGTCTAAATCTAGTGTAAATAAGTGAATTTTTTTTAGCTAATATTTTTTTTTGACTATTATTATCATTTAAACTCAAAAAAGTATTTTTTAAAGCATTGATTTTATTATTTTCAAATAAGAACCCAGCTTTTCCTGAGCTTAAAAACTCTTTTGGTCCATTTGGGCAATCTGAAGACACAACTAAAAGATTTGATAACGCCGCTTCCACAATTACAAAACCAACTTCCTCCCAAATTGAAGATAGGACAAAAACATCTGCTCTTAACATGTAAGACAACGGATTTTCCTTAAAGCCAAGTAAAAAGACTTTTTCATTTAAATTTAGTTTATTAATTAAATTTTTTAATTCTTTCTTTTCCTCTCCATCACCTAAAATAATAAGAATGTAGTTTTTATTTACTTTTAAGAAGTTATTCAATTCATTAATTAAATATTTGAAATTTTTTTGTTTTGTAAGTCTCCCAACAGATAAAATAATTTTTTTTTTATATGACAATTCATTTGATCTTAATTTTTGTGACAAAAAATCTTTAATATTTATTATTGCATCTGGTAAAAATTTAATTTTTTCATTATCTAATATATTTAAAGATGATATTTCTTTTTGTAAATCTTTGGTAGGGCACGTAATTAGATATACTTTTTTGCCAGTAATCTTCCAAAATAATTTTCTAAAAAAATTTAGTTTTGGATAACCAGAAATTCTAAGAATCATTTTACATTTTAAATTGAAAATATGATTTAAAAACAAAGGGAGTGATGTAATTAAATGAGCAATAAAAAAACATTCTTTTTCTTTTCTTAAGAGTTTAAGTAAAGGAATTAAAGATATAATGAATATTAAAATATAAATGAGTCTACTCTTAATATATCCTGATTTAGGAAAATAATTAACTAAATTTGGATAAAAATTTATTACCTCAATTTCATTTTTATAAAATAATTTTAAATAATTATTCCATTCACCATGAACATTTATAACTTTAACGTTATTTTTACCCTTAGAAAATTTTTTTGCAGCAATAGCTGAATTTAAGCATGATTTAATAGTACCCACGTTACCTAAAAAAGGTGACCAATATATTAAATTATTCATATTTATGATTAGTTTAAAATTTATATAGATGACAAATAAATATCAACATGAAACTTTTTGAATTGAGATAATATTATTTCTTGGCGCGCCCTGAAGGATTCGAACCTCCGACCCACGGTTTAGAAAACCGTTGCTCTATCCAGCTGAGCTAAGGGCGCAATTTCTAATACTTATATATATAAGTAAACTAATTTTTTAAAAAGAATTTTTTGAAAATAATTAGAATTGATATTAATTCAACTCTACCGATAATCATGAATAGTATTAAAAAATATTTTACAAAATTACCCATTTGTTCAAAATCAAGAGCATTTAATTCGGTCATATGGGAATTTACTGTATTCATTAAAGTCAATATAGAAAGTTTAAATGACTGCTCAAAAGATAAACCTGATATTGAAATAATGGTTGATAAAAAAATTAATGAAATAATAAAAATTAATATAGAAAGAAAATATTTATAAAAGTCAGATTTTTCCATAATTTTCTCAGAAAAAAATAATTTATTAATAAAAACATTTTTAGGTTTTGCATTTGATATGATTTCATTTATAGAAAAATTGAATAAAGATACCAGTTTAAGAAAACGAAGCCCCGAACTTGTAGAAAAAAAGGATCCTCCAATTATTATCAGTATTAGAAAAATAAATGACAGATATTGTGGAGTATTTTTTAAAGATACTCCAATATTTGAAATACTACTTGATATTGATAAAAAGATTATTGAAAAATTGATATCTTTATCAATAAATAAAAAGAAAAAAAAAATTAGAGTTATCAAATATGCTATTAGGTAAATATCTTCTTGTATAAACTTAATACCTCTTTTTTTATATACTAATAAATTATACAAAAAAAATAAGCTAAAAAAAGAAATTAACATTAACAATGAAAAAATAATCAACTTTGTCTGACTGTTCAAAATAGACTCTAAATTATTGATTGGTAAAAAACCACCAGATGATATTAAAGTCATTGATAAATTTAATGAAATAAATGATCTAAAATCAAAAAGGTTTAAAACTATAAAAATTATGACTGTCAAAAGTGAATAAAATATGAAAATTTTTACAGACTGTTTAAAAATTTCTGTAGAATTAAATGACAAAAAATTAGTCAATGTTTTTTTTAAATTATCGTCAAAAATATCTATTAATAATATTATGGAAAAAAGAAAATATAACCCACCTAACCACTGAGATGATGAACGCCAAAGTATTAAACTTTCGTCTAAATGTTTGATATTTTCAAAAACAGTAAAACCTGTAGAAGTGAAACCCGAGACAGACTCAAAGTATGCGTTTAAAAATGTTATATTATAAATACTAAAATAATATGGTAGCGCTATAAATAAAGGTAGTAGAATATATCCTAAAATTACCGCAACAATCTTTGAGTAAATACTTATTTTTACCATATTTTTTTTTTGTACAAGAAAACTCAAAAGAGGAATAGTAGATAAAAGCAATGTATAAAAGTAGCTGTCTACATTTAAATACAGATCAAAATAATAAGAGTATAAAATGTTTGAAAAGCATAAAATACAAATCAAGATATAAAAAAATCTTAAATAATATATAGTAAAATTAAGCATTAAACTGAGCTTATACGAAACATGTTTTCAACAACTTGTATTTGGTCATTTTTGGCAAGAAAAACTACTTTATCATCTTTTTGGAAAATAAAATTTGAACTTGGAATTATAATATCTTCTCCTCTTAAAATAGCTCCTATTCTTATTTCATCTGGTAGGTTAGCATTTTTTAATTCTTTATTAATTAATTCAGAAGTTTCAATAATTTCAGCTTCAATAACTTCGTACTGACCATTTAATATACTATATGCAGTCTCAATGGTACCTTTGTGGACATGTTTCAGTATGCTTGATACCGTACTCATTCTTGGGTCAATTAAATCATCAATTTTTAATGATGATTGTAGTAATGAATAATTAGATTTATTTGTAAGAGCAATTGTTTTTTTATTTTTTGAAAACTTTTCAACTAAAACACTAATCATCAAATTATCCTCGTCATCATTCGTTAAAGCTAAAACGGTTTCTATTTCCTCTAAATTAGCTTCCGACAAGACATCTTCATCTAAGGCATCACCATTTATTATAATCGAATTATTAAGCTCATTTGCAATGAATTCAGCTCTTTCTTTATTTTTTTCAATAATTTTAATTCTGGCTGACTCAAAAGTTTCTTCAATATTTTTCGCTAAATTATAACCTATATTTCCTCCTCCTATAATTAATATCTTGCTTGAAATTTTTTCATCATGTCCGAAGGCGATAAGAGTTTTTGCCATTTGTGATGAATTAATTATTACATAGGCCTTGTCGTCTTTTTCCATTACGTCGTTTTTTTTCAGAATTATAAATTTTTCATTACGAATTACTCCCAAAATGTTAGCTTCCAAATTTGGGAATTTTTTAGTTAATTCGTTCAACTTTATATTTTTAATAGGACAATCCTGCTCAATCAAAATTTCCAACAGTCTAATTTTATTTTCAGCAAATGGTATATTGTCTAGCGCACCAGGTGCCTCAAGTTTTCTTTGTAATGATTTAGCTATTTCAAGTTCGGGTGAAATAATTACATCTATAGGCAGATTTTCTTTATTGTATAATTTACTAAATTTCGGCTCTAAATAATTTTGAGATCTAATTCTAGCAATTTTTTTAGATATTTTAAATGTTGCATATGCAATCTGACAAATAAGCATATTTATTTCGTCATTTCTCGTTACTGCTATTATCATATCTGCATCAGCAGCATTGGCCTTTTCCAAAATACTAGGAAAAGTAGCCTTTCCAACTATTGCATTTACATCTAAGGTGTCCTTGATTTTTTGTATATCTTCACTTGATTGATCAACGACAGTTATTGAATGGTTTTGCTCACTTAGTAATTTAGCTATAGTAAAGCCAACCCTTCCTGCACCACAAATTATTATATTCATTAATTAAGATCTTTTATATTTAATCCTTTAAGTTTTCTGTGCAAAGCAGATCTTTCCATGCCAATAAACTTTGCCATTTTTGAAATATTTCCCCCAAATTTTTTTAATTGAGATGATAAATACTCTTTTTCAAAATTTTCTCTCGCTTCTTTTAAAGGCTTAGATAATGATTTCTCATAAAAAATTTCCCCACCTTCTGATATTTTTAAAGACTCCTTTATTATATTGGAAATTTTTTCAGAGCTTTCAGGTGATAGAATTGCAATTCTTTCAATTAAATTTCTTAATTCTCTAACATTTCCTGGCCAATTATAATCAATTAAATTATGATTATTTGGATCGATCTCAAATTTTTTTATATTGTAATTTTCTGCAATTTTCTCTGAAAAATATTTAATTAATAATGGTATATCTTGTGCTCTTTTATTAAGTGGTTCAATATTTATTTGAAACACATTTAATCTATGAAATAAGTCTTCTCTAAAATTACCTTGTAGTATTTCATTGTTAACATCTCTTGACGTTGAACATATTATTCTAACATCTACCTTTATATCATGATTTCCATTTATTCTTTTAAACTTTTGATCAATTAATACTCTTAAAATTTTAGATTGTGTTTCTAATGGTATTTCCGAAACTTCATCAATTAGAAGTATGCCACCAGACGATTTTTCAAGAGCACCATATGAGATTGATCCGTCATCCTTCTCTTCACCAAATAACTCTTGCTCATATTTTTTTACATCAAGTAGAGCACCATTAAGAATTATAAATGGTTTATTTCTTCTATTTGAAATTTTATGAATTTTTCGAGCTATAAGTTCTTTGCCAGATCCTGTTGGACCACAAATAAAAACTCTCGACTCAGTAGATGACACTTTATTTATTTGTTCATTTATTTTGGTTATATTGGTACTTGAGCCAATTAAATCAAATGAATGAAATAATTTTGTCTCTAAATATTTATTTTGTTTTAAGAGATTATAATTCTCAGATGCTCTTTTAATGAAATTCATTAATCTTTCTTTATCAAATGGTTTCTGTATAAATTCAAAAGCACCCGACTTTAAGGATTTTACAGCCATTTCTATATTTGCATGACCAGAAATTATTATTACTGGAATATCTTTATTTTTTTGTTTTATATGAGAGAGAAGTTCAATCCCGTCATTATCACCTTTGTCTAATTTGACATCTATTATAGCAATATCAGGTAATTTTTTATCAATTTCTTTTAATGCTTGATTGTAGTTTGCAGCAATTCGAGTTTTGTAACCTGCGTCCGAAATAAGATCATTTAAAATATTTCTTATATCTGCATTATCATCAATAATTAAAATTTCTGTAGACATTTTAAATTGGTAAATTTATTTTTATTTCTGCTCCAAGTTTGTTTTCAACAAGTTTTAATGTTCCATTGTGGTCATTGATTATTTTATTTACTATAGGAAGGCCTAAACCTGTACCATTTTTTTTGGTTGTATAATATGGTTTAAGCAACTCATTAAAATTTGTACTACTAAATCCAATACCATTATCTTTAATAATGATCTGTATATAATCATCTTTTTTTAAAATATCTATATCAATTTTCTTAGAAAAATCAGGGTTTTTTAAAAATTTTTCATTCAAGCTTTCAAGAGAGTTTTTAAAAAGATTTATAAAAATTCTATTAAATTGTTCAGAGTCGCAATTAATATTTAATGGTTCTTCATATGAGTTTATTTTTATAACGACCGATGTATCTATTTCATTCATTAATATAATATTTTCTTTTATAATTTTTACAATATCATGTTTTTTAAGAATAGGTTTTGGCATTCTAGCAAAATCAGAAAACTCGTTTATTAAATTTTCTATTTGTTTAATTTGCTTATTAATAATTTTCAAATTTTCATTAAAACTTAATTTATCCTTTTCATTAAATAAATTTGAAAATTTTGAATTGAATCGATCAATAATTAATTGAATTGGTGTAAGAGGGTTTTTAATCTCATGGGCTAACTTTCTAGCAACATTTTCCCATGCTTCATGACGCTCAGTAAGAAGTAATTTATCTTGTTGTGTCTTTAATCGATCTATCATTAAATTGAAGTTTTTATTTAATGCTTCTAACTCTTTGTCAGTTTTTAATTCAGGTACCTTAGTATTTAAATTTCCTTTACCTATACTCATAGACGCATTGACTAAATTATTAATTGATCTAAAAAAACGTGAAGAAAATTTGATTGCTATAGATACACTTAAAAATAGCATAAGTGATACGACTATTAAATAAATTAATGCAAAAGAAATTTGAATTCCTGATCTTTTATCTTCAACCGTATAATAAAAGTTAATAGCCTCTTGAGACTCTGTTAAGTATTTAGATATATCCTGCTCTAAGTATTTTACAATGTATATATAAGTATTTTTGTAATTGGGTAATTTAAGTATTGCCGCTGATTTATTTTCAAACGCATTAATTATTTTAAGAGGCCTCTCATCCTGTATAACTAAATCAAAAGCTTTTTTTTCTGGAGCTTGAAATTTATTTAAATCATTTAAAGTTGACATAATAATTTTTTTTTTTTCATTTATTACATGGATTTCATCTACATTACGCAATATTTTCTGATTTATTAAAAACTTTTTAAAATCCTTAGGGTCACTTTGATAAAAATTTCCACTTTTATTAATGTCAAAAGCAATCATGACAATGTCGCTCTCAATTTTATTTCTTACATCCTGAACATAATTTTTAGCGAGTTCATAAGAGTTGTTTACTGCGGTTGTAATTTTTTTATCAAAATATTTTTCAAGAGCAAATGAAAATAAAAAAAGAGAAAATATTGAAATAAGTATTGAGGGTATCAGTGTAAACAGAGAAAAAAAAGTAATATATTTCTTATTTGACTTTGATCCCTTTACATCAATTTCATTTTTAATTGATTTTTTAATTTCAAAAAAAACAAATATAAAAAGGAAAATTAGTAAAACAATATTTGCTATTAATAAATATTGTAAATTATTGTCATTAAGTTCTATAAAACTTTTATCAATAAATGTTAAAAATGTAACAAAACCAACAAATAGTGTAATAAAGAAAATTAAGATAATAAATATATTTTTTTTGATAAATTCAACCATTGTGTAATAATTTCATTATCTTATATATATGAACATGAGTAATTGTTTTATAATACTAGCCGCAGGACAAAGCAAAAGGTTTAAATCAGTAAATCTAAAGCAATATACAAGTTATAAAAATAAACCTGTTTTTGAGCATTCTTTAGAAAAAATTATAAAATCTAAGCTTTTTAAACATATAATTTTAGTTACTAATAAAAAATCAATTGTTCAAAAAAAGTATCTATCCTCAATTAAGATTTTAAAAGGTGGAAAAGAAAGAAATGATTCTTCATTAAATGCATTAAAGTATGCTAGTAAATTAAATTTAAAAAATATTCTAATACATGATGCAGCAAGACCTAATTTTTCAATAAAATTAGTAAATAAAATATTATATAATCTTAAATATAATAAAGCTGTAATACCATACATTAAATCTACTGATTCTATAAAATATAGTTTAAAGAAATCTATTTATAACTTAGATAAAAAAAAATTATTTTTAACTCAAACACCACAAGGTTTTAAATTTGATGATTTATTTAAATTTTCAAAACTGAACAAATTTCAGATTGAAGATGAGGCAAGCTTATTTATAAATAATAATTCTCCAATTAAATTTATAAAAGGAGAAAAAGAAAATTGGAAAATTACCTATATTAATGATGTTAAAAATATTTTAAATTTTTATGGTATAGGATTTGATGTACATAGATTGGTTAAAGGTAGAAAACTTTATCTAGGTGGTATTAAAATAAAATCTTCATTAGGTACATTAGGTCACTCTGATGGTGATCCAGTTTTGCATGCTATTACCGATGCAGTCCTCGGTGCTTGTAGAAAAGGTGATATAGGGCAAAAATTTTCTGATAAAAATAAAAAATTTAAAAATATAAGATCATCAATATTGTTAAAAAAAGTGATTTATGAAATAAAAAAAAATAATTTTGTTATTAATAATATTGATATAAATATTATTACACAAACGCCAAAAATTTCTAAGTTTAAAAATAAAATTATTAAATCAATTTCAAATATTTGCGAAATAAATGAAAATCAAATAAATGTTAAAGGAAAAACAACTGAAAAATTAGGTGTCATAGGAAAAGAAAAAGCTATAGCATGCGAGGTAATAGCTTCTATTGCAAAACATGATTAAAAAATTAATTTTTTTATTTGTAACTTTATTTGGAATAGGTAAGATTAGTAGTATTCCAGGAAGTATTGCATCATTTTTCACAGTAATTTTTTTATTTATTTTATTCCAAATACTTAAAATATCTGCTGATATTATTTTAGTTTCTCTAATCATTATTTTCTTTGTTTCACTTTATTCAGTTAATATTTTTATTAAAAATTTAGATGATAAAGATCCTAAAGAAATAGTTATAGATGAATTTATTGGACAATCCATTCCTATATGTCTCTACGAAATTGCGCATGAGGGAACAAAAGCAACAAACGAAATTTTAACTTTTTATTTCATAATGTTTATTTTATTTAGAATTTTTGATATTGCTAAGCCCTACCCTGTTAGTTACTACGATAAAAATTTTAAAAATAGTTTTGGTGTTATTATGGACGATGTCTGCGCTGGTTTATATGTGGTTGCGGTTCTTGTCTTATATATGGTTTTTTCCTCATGAACAAAATTTTATTAAAAGTTGTGAAACTACTTAGACGAAAAAAACTAAAAATTTCATTCGCAGAGTCTTGCACAGGTGGATTGCTTGCAAGTTCAATCACATCAATAAGTGGTTCATCTAAGATTTTTAACATTGGTTTAGTTACATATTCTAATCAATCAAAAATTGATATTCTTAATGTGCCAAAACAAATAATAGCTAAACATGGTGCTGTTAGTTATGAAACCTGTTTATCAATGGTTAAAAATCTAAGTAAAATAAGTAAATCAAACATATCTATTTCAGTCACAGGAATTGCAGGACCAAAAGGTGGAACAATAAAAAAACCTGTTGGTTTAGTTTATATTGGTATTAAAAAAGCTAATAAAACCTTAATAAAAAGATATTTTTTTAAAAGTAAAAAAAGAAATTTAATTCAAAAAGCAACCGTTATAAAAGCTTTAAACCTAGTTTTAAACATTACCAAATAAATCCTCTGACCTTTTTTGAAAAGCATCTGCAATTTTATTAAGACCGTATGTAAAAGATTTAGTCATTAATATATTTAAAAATTTATTTTTAAGTTCAAAGTCAACATCAAATATTACTTCGGTAATGTTTTCTCTTTGATTAAAGCTCCATTTATTCTCTAAATATTTTAAAGGGCCATCAATATTAGTAACATATATTGTGTCGTTTTTTTTACTAAATCTGACATCGCTTTTGTATGTATCTTTAAAAATTCCTTTTCCAATTGTCAAATCAGCTATGATAAAAATATTTTCTCCTTTATCTTCTCGTTTATAAACCTTAGAATTTATACAATAAGGAATGAAACTAGGGTATTTGTCTATGTCTAAAACTAAATCAATTAAATTTTCTTTTTCAACTTCAATTAATCTTTTGACTGATGCTTGAGGCATTTAAATTAAATCTTTGAGTTTTTAATTTCCTAAAATCTTCATCAGCATGATATGACGATCTTGTTAAAGGTGTTGAAGATACTAGTAAAAATCCTTTAGATTTTGCAATCTCTCCAAATTCTTTAAATTCATCAGGATGGTAATATCTTTCAAGTGGATGATGCTTCGATGATGGTTGTAAATATTGACCAATTGTTAAAAAATCAACATTAGCAGAAATTAAATCTTCCATAACTTGGATAATTTCTTCTTTTTTTTCACCTAGACCAATCATAATTCCAGATTTAGTAAATATATTTTTATTTATTTCTTTCGATTTTTTTAAAAGTTCTAATGAAGCAAAATATCTAGCACCGGGCCTAACTTGCCTATAAAGACTAGGTACTGTTTCAATATTATGATTAAATACATCTGGATTTGCCTCTATAACTTTTTTATATGCTTCACCTTTTCTTAGAAAGTCTGGAGTTAGCACTTCTACTGATGTGTTTGGATTTGTTTTTTTTGTTGCTAATATTACGTCATGAAAATGATTTGAGCCACCATCAGGTAAATCGTCTCTATCGACTGATGTTATTACTACATGATTGAGGTTCAATTTTTTTACAGCATTTGATATTTTGTATGGCTCAAATGGATCAAGTGGCTGAGGTTTGCCTGTGCTAACATCACAAAAAGCACAAGCCCTAGTACATGTGTCTCCCATTATCATAAAAGTTGCATGTCTTTTACTCCAACATTCAGTTATATTTGGACAGTTTGCCTCCTGACAAACTGTAACTAATTTACTTTTGTTAATTAAGCTTTTGGTAGTAAAAAATTCTCTGCTGTTGATTATCTTAGATTTTATCCAACTTGGTTTTCTCTTTATTGGATTATCTGGTTTGTTTATTTTTTCTGGATGTCTAACCTTCATTATCAATTATTATATATGTGGTTTCTCCTTTTTTACCAAGCATCAATTTGTCTCTTATTAACATATCAATATAGTCATAATCTAGCTTCTCGCTTAAAAGGGTATTTTTTAATTCAATATTTTTTATTTTTTCAATCATTTCTTTTTCTTGAGTTTGTAAATTGTTTAAAAATTCTTTTTTTTCAATGTATGCAAATAGACCTCTTTGACCTCCAAAAAGATTAGCTAAGATATACAAAAATAATAAAAATATAATAATAATTTTTAAATTTTCTTTTATTTTTAACAAAATAGTCATAGACGATTCATCTTAACACTAGATCCTAGATCTTCTTCGATTCTTATTAGTTGGTTATATTTTGCGACCCTTTCAGATCTTGATAATGACCCTGTTTTAATTTGGTTTGAATTAGTGCCCACTGCAAGATCTGCAATGAAAGTATCTTCACTATCTCCAGATCTATGAGAAATAACAGTATTATATCCAATATTATTCGCAAATCTTATGACATCTAATGTCTCAGATACAGTACCTATTTGATTGAGTTTAATTAATATTGAATTTGATGACTCATATAAAAAACCTTTTTTAAGTCTCTCCAAATTTGTTACATATAAGTCGTCACCAACTATTTGTAATTTCTTTGAAACCTTATTAAATTTACTCCATGCTAACCAATCATTTTCAGAGAAAGGATCCTCTATTGATTTAATTTTAAATCTTTTAATTAACTTTTGATATTTATTAATAGTTTTTCCTACACTAATGTATTGACTTGAATGAATTGAATATTTTTTATTTTTGTACAATTCATTGGCAGCAACATCCAGACAAATTGAAATATGTTTACCATTTTTAAAACCTGCTTTTTCGATAGATTTTACTATAAGCTTTAATGCCTCCTCATTGCTTGATATCATAGGAGCAAATCCACCTTCATCTCCAACAGAAATCGACATTCCTCTATTAGAAATTATCTTTTTAAGAGATTGTATTACCAAAAAACACATTCTTACAGCTTCAGAGAAATTTTTGGCTCCATCTGGTCGTATCATAAATTCTTGTATTCTAAGTTTATTATTAGCATGAGCACCACCATTAATTATATTCATCATCGGATAAGGAAGTAAAAAATTTTTTTTCAATAAAAAATTTTTATATAGAGGAATTTTTTTGATTTTTGAAGAAAGCTTCTTAACAGCCATTGATACAGCTAAAATCGCATTTGCCCCTATTTTTGTTTTATGCTTTGTTCCATCTAAGTTAATTAAAATTGAGTCGACAAGTTCTTGATTATGAACATTTTTATTTATTAGTTTTTTTGATATTTTTGAATTAATAAATTTTATTGGACCAAAAACACTTTTTCCAAGATATTTTTTGTTTTTTTTATCTCTTTTTTCGTATGCTTCAAAAGTTCCTGTTGATGCTCCTGAAGGACAAATTGCCTTTGAACTTTTTTCTTTACAAAATACCTCCGCTTCTATTGTGGGGTTTCCTCTACTATCAAAGACCTGTCTCGCTTTAACTCTGGTAATTTTATTCATTTACTTTTAACAAGCTTATCTATTTCAAATAATTGATTTAATAATTGATCTAATTTATCAATCGGTATCATATTTGGACCATCAGAGGGGGCATTATCAGGATCTTGATGAGTTTCAATAAAAACACCTGCTACACCTACTGCAACAGCGGCTCTAGATAAATATTCTACAAATTCTCTTTGTCCTCCACTTTTCTCTCCCAACCCACCTGGCTGCTGAACTGAGTGAGTAGCATCAAATATTACTGGATATCCTAACTTAGACATAATCGGTAATGATCTCATGTCAGATACTAGCGTATTATAACCAAAGCTTGCACCTCTTTCTGTAACTAAAATATTATGGTTACCAGACTCAGAAATTTTTTTTGTAACATTAGCCATATCCCATGGTGCTAAAAATTGACCCTTTTTAACATTAATAATTTTGTTTGTTTTAGCAGCAGCAATTAATAAATCAGTTTGTCTACAAAGAAATGCTGGTATCTGTAAAACATCTACATGATTAGATATTATTGAGCAGTGCTCTTCATTATGAACATCTGTTAAAACTGGAATTTTTAAATCCTTTTTAATTTTGTCGAAAACAGGTAAGGATTTATCTAATCCTGCACCTCTTTTGCCTTTTAAACTTGTTCTATTTGCTTTATCAAAAGAAGTTTTATAAATAAAACCAATATCATACTTATCAGTTATTTCTTTTATTTTTCCAGCCATGTCCATCGAATGTTGCTCAGATTCTAATTGGCATGGCCCAGCGATTAATATAAATGGATTTTTATTAGATATTTTTATTCCGTTGCAATTAATTATTTTATTTTCCATTATTTAAATTTTGCAGCCTCAATGAATGAGCAGAATAAAGGATGGGGATTTAAAGGTCTAGATTTAAATTCAGGATGAAATTGAACTCCTATAAACCATGGATGATTCTTTAATTCAATTATTTCAGGCAGATTATTATTTGGTGACATACCTGAAAAAATCATACCTTTGTTTTCAAATTTACTCTGCAAATGTTTATTAACTTCATATCTATGTCTATGTCTTTCGTTGATATTATTTGATTTATATATTTTTCTTACCAAAGAATTATGTCTTAATTTTGCTTCATAAAGACCTAATCTCATAGTACCACCCAATTCTATATTGGTACCTTTGATTTTTTTACCATCTTTATCCCATTCGTTCATAAGACCAATAACAGGGAAACATTTTTTATCTAATTCTGTAGAACCTGCTTGCTTGATATTCAGCATGTTTCTAGCAAATTCAATTACAGCCATTTGCATACCAAAACATATTCCAAAAAAAGGAACCTTATTTTTTCTTGCAAAATTAATCGCTGCAATTTTTCCCTCTGTGCCCCTTTTTCCAAAACCACCCGGTATAAGAATTCCTGAAACATTTTTAAGTAATTTACTTACGTCTCTTGATTTAAGATTATCAGACTCTATTCTTAATAAATTTACTTTTACTCTATTGAAAATTCCTCCATGAATCAGAGCCTCGTCTAGAGATTTATACGCATCTTTTAAATTTACATATTTGCCAATAATCGCTATGTTAACTTCATTTTTTGAGTTTAAAACTATATTAGTTATTTTTTTCCATGGTGTTAAATTAG
>CACOSS010000010.1 GCA_902629955.1 uncultured Pelagibacteraceae bacterium | reverse complement strand
AAAAGATGGTGTAATTAATGGATTATCAAAAAATAAGATATGGTTAGAAATGAGTACTACGGATGAAAACGAGGTAAAAAGAATTGGAAAATTAGTTAAAGAAAAAAAGGCATTTGCTCTTGATGGGCCAGTAAGCGGAGGTTGTCATAGAGCCGACACAGGAAACATAGCAATTTTTGTCGGCGGAGAAAGATCTGCTTTCGAAAAAATTTTTTCAGCTCTTTCTGCAATGGGAGAAAAGATTCTTCATACTGGAGAATTGGGCTCCGCTTCTGTTTTGAAAGTTATAACAAATTACTTAGCTTCAGTTCATTTGGTTGCTTTAGGTGAAGCTTGGACTGTTGCAAAAAAATCTAATTTGGATTTAGAAAAAACTTTTAAAGGAATTGCAATTTCCTCAGGAAATTCATTTGTGCACGAAACAGAAAGCCAAGTGATATTAAATGGTTCTTATAATATTAATTTTACAATGGATTTAGTCTTAAAAGATACATCATTATTTGATAATTTAGCAACAAAACTCAATTCATCTTTAGAAATATCCCCCATGATTGTAAAAATATTTAAAGAAGGTTTAAAAAATTATGGTGCTCGTGCCTGGTCTTCAATGATAGTCAAAAGAATGGAAGATAAAAATAATATAAATTTTAGGGCGAATGGGTTTCCAACTGAACTAATAGATAAAGAACCTGAAAAGAAAGGTTATGAGATTTAATAACCAGGGTCATAATATTATACATAGAGGACTAGCAAAAAAAAATTTTCAGGAAAATTCAATAAAAGCATTCAAATTTTGCTTCAAAAAAAGTTATGGAATTGAAACTGATCTACATGCAACTCTGGATAATATAATTATCTGTTACCATGATTACAGTCTTAGAAAATTTAAAAGTAAAAAATTAATAAAGAATCTAAGTTATGAGGATATAAATAAAATTACATTGAAATATAATATGCATATTCCTACTTTGAAAGAATTAATCAAAATTTCAAAGCAAAATTACTTAATGTTAGAAATTAAATCAAAATTTGCAAAAAAAAATTTTTTAAATCTTTTATCTCTTATAAAAGGGATAAAATCTTATTCTATAACTTCTTTTAATGAAAAAAATATTTCAAATATTAATAAAATTAAAAAGAATTTAAATTTGGGGCTAGTTTTTTCATCAACATCATCAATAAAGAAAATATTTCAAAAAAGTAAATTAAAATATATTAAATTGCTAGTTTTAGAGAAAAGTTTTCTTACAAATGAAAAACTAAAAAAAATTAAAAAACCAATTTATTTTTACACTGTAAAAAGTAAAAAAATTAGAAATAAATTTGTTGAAAAAAATCTTATTTTTGAAAATTTATAATTATTGAGTCAGATAGCTTAATCTTCCAATAATCTCATCGCGATCCATATAGTAACCTTGCAAATGTCTGTTGCCTGAGTTGGGATCGAATTCTGTTCTACCATGCAAAACTCTTCTGTTATTAAAAGAATAGATATCGCCTGGATTTAATCTAAACTTAATAACAAATCTATCATCATGTAATAAATTACCAAATCTATGATGGGCAAAATAAACTTTATCCATAATATCTGGATGACAATCTAATGCATCCATTGTTGCAACGCTAAATCTTATATCATTGAAATCACCATCTTTAGTCAAACTTATTGCAGGTGCGTAAAAACTTCTATGAGCTTGTTGTGTATAATCTTTATCTCTAAACTTTAATGGCACATTTACCAAAGTTTCAAAAATATCTTTCTCATTTTTCTTTAAATAATCTGCCACTGCAAAACCATCGACTGCCGAAGAATCTCCCCCGTTAGCTGAATTGATTAGACAATGTAAAAATTGATATCCTGGTGGATTTTCAAACCAAGGTAAGTCCATGTGATTTTTTAGAGCGTGAGCTGTATAAGCTGAATTATTTGGTTTAGGTATATTTATAACTTCAAAAGGCGTCTTAAAAAAAGTTTCTCTAGTATGACTAATTCTATTTAGAACTTCAAAAGCTGACTTTTCTTTTGTTGGTGCATTATTTACTAAAGCTATTCCTTTATAGTGAAGTAGCTTGAGCCATTTAATCAAACCATCTTCGGTTGACATTATTTCATCGCAATCGATACTAATTGACTGAATATTATTCTCAATTGAATTATCCCAAAGTTGGTAAGGAGAAATATATTTTTGTTTATTTTTAATTGTATAACAGTTTTCTCTCAACCATTTAATATCATAGAAACTTGTATGATCACCTTCACTCCAAACTATTTCGAGTTGGCCTTCATTATTTATTTTATATTTTGTAGGATTTAAATCTTTTGAAACATTTAATATATCAAACATTCTATGCCTAGAATCTTTGTCGTGAGCTGTTGGACAATTATCTCTTAGCCACAGATAATTAAATTTACTTTCTTCTCCATCACTCCAAAGAATTCGCAAGTAAGTTCCATTTTTTTCAAGTTTTGAAATACTTAACATGATTAATATTTATTATACTTATTTACATTTTCAATGCAATTTATAGTTGATAAATTATTGTTTTTTTAAATAATATTAAATTAAAAATTTGTTGCTTTGCAAGAAACTATTACAACTGTTAAAACTTTGTAAAAAATGAGTAAAATTGAAATCAATAACGTTTACAAAATATTTGGTCCTTCACCAAAAAAAATCTTACCAATGGTACAAGATGGTGCCACTAAAGAAGAGGTTTTAGAAAAAACGGGACACACAGTAGGTTTGGATAATGTATCTCTTAAAATTGAGGAAGGTGAAACTTTTGTATGCATGGGTTTATCTGGTTCAGGTAAATCTACTTTAATTAGACATATTAATCGATTAATTGACCCTACGTCAGGTGTTGTTTCAGTGGAGGGGACTGATGTAATGAGTTTAGACAAAAAAAAATTGATAGATTTTAGAAGACATAAAATGAGTATGGTTTTTCAAAGATTTGGCCTTTTTCCACATAAGACAGTTTTAGAAAATGTTGGGTATGGACTTGAAGTTCAAGGCAAAAAAGATGAGGACAGAAATAAAGTTGCTATGGAAAAAATAGAATCGGTTGGTTTAAGCGGTTTTGAACACCAATACCCAAATCAATTATCTGGAGGAATGCAACAAAGAGTTGGCTTG
This sequence comes from uncultured Pelagibacteraceae bacterium, assembly GCA_902629955.1. Classification (GTDB taxonomy): domain Bacteria; phylum Pseudomonadota; class Alphaproteobacteria; order Pelagibacterales; family Pelagibacteraceae; genus Pelagibacter. The sequence goes on along the minus strand of CACOSS010000010.1, from coordinate 28,103 downwards.
GCAAGAGCGCTTGCTACAGATACTGATATATTGTTAATGGATGAAGCATTTTCTGCTCTCGATCCTTTAATAAGAAGTGACATGCAAAAACAGTTGCTTGATTTACAAAGTGAATTGAAAAAAACAATAGTTTTCATAACTCATGATCTAGATGAGTCTTTAAAGTTAGGTGATCATATTGGAATTTTAAATGGAGGAAGATTAGTCCAAGTAGGAACTCCCTATGAAATTATTATGAAACCAGCTGATGATTATGTTTCTGCATTTGTAAAGGATGTTAATAGAGCAAAAGTTATTAAAGCAAAAATAATAATGAAATCAATAAATGAGGCTGAAAAAATAGATAAAACAAATCTTATTAAAATAAATGAAGATCAGTTTATAGAAGAATTCCTACCTCAAGTAGTTTGTTCTAATGCAAATTGTGAAGTTGTTGATAAATCTGGAAATGTCAAAGGTTATTTAACACAACAAGAATTATCAAAAGCTCTTGCTAAAGAATTTAAAACAGATCTGAAAGCTAGTTAATTAAAGTTTACTTATTAATTCAGGTGCCATTTTTTTTGATTTACCAAAAAACTTGATCGATTTGATAGCATCAAGATTTGATTTATCACCACCAACAACTACAAATCCTATCATTCCCATACTTTTGTGAGGTGTACACCAATAAGCATATATTCCTGGAACAGTAAATTTATATTCAGCATCTTTATTCATTTTTGATTTAAACTTTTCTACACCTTCAGGGTAACCACCTTTGATGAATTCAACATTATGACCTTTTGTGGTTGCTTTCCAAAAAACAGTATCACCAACATTTACATTTACGATTTTTTTAGAGTACACCATGCTTTCTTTACCCTGTTTATTTAGCATCTCGATAGTAGTGTCAGCTGCATTTGTTATGTTTGAAATGAAGAGTATTGAAAATAATACTAAAGTGATTTTTAAAAATGTGTTGTTCATAATTACTATTTAATATTAAATATTTTCTAATCAATATAAATTACGGAACAAGTTGCCACATCCGGCTTAGAGTGATCTATAAATTTTAACTGTGTTTTACAAGTTTTAGTTTATCTCTTGTTTCTGCAGGAGTCATAATAGATGCTCCTAGGTCTTCAACAATTCTTTTAGCTTTTTCAACTAGTTGTGCATTTGTAGCCAACTTACCCTTTGAAATATATAAATTATCCTCAAGTCCAACTCTTGGGTTACCACCCATAACTACAGTTTGTGCAACATAAGGCATTTCATTTTTAGATATTGCAAAACCAGACCAAACAGCTTCTTTTGGCATTATATCTTTCATTGCTTGCATCGCTAAAGGTGTAGCAGGTGCACCCCAAGGAATACCTAAACACATTTGAAACATTGGAGGATCACTTAGTAATCCCTCTTTATATAATTGAGCACCAAACCACATGTTTCCAAGATCAAAGGCTTCTATCTCTGGTTTGACTTTAATTTCTTGTAATCTTTTCGCTGCTTTCCTAAGATCTCTTGGCGTATTTATAGTAATAACTGAACCATCACCAAAATTTAATGTTCCGCAATCTAAAGTGCATATTTCAGGCAAAAATTGTTCAGCATTAGAAATTCTTTCCATTACATTTGCCATATCTGTTAATGGGCCAAATTGAAGTGGACTATTTTCTCCTATATCTAAATCTCCGCCCATTCCAGTAGTAAGATTTAATACTACATCTGTATCGGATGATCTTATTCTATCAACAACCTCTTTATATAATTCCAATCTTCTACTTGGTGTTCCATCATCTTCTCTAACGTGTATATGTGCAATTGCTGCACCAGCCTTTGCTGCCTCTATTGCAGATTTTGCTATTTGCTCAGGAGTCTTTGGTAAATCAGGATGTTTTTTTGCAGTATCTCCTGATCCTGTTACTGCGCAAGAAATAAATACTTTATTGTTCATAATTTATTAATGATATAGTTTATTATAATTAAAATGGAAATAACAGAATTAAAAAAAGATTTAGCTGCAACTTTTAGATGGGCTGCAAGATTAAATATGAATGAGGGTGTTGCAAACCACTTTAGCGCATGTGTTCCTGGTTCAACTGATGAATTTTTAGTCAATAAATCAGGTATTCATTTTAGCCAAATGAAAGTAAGCGATTTAATTTTGGTCAATAAAGAAAATATTGAGGAACTAAAAAAAAAACCTGATCTAGTGGATGCTACAGCAATAAATATTCACGGAACTATTCATGAAAAAGTACCTCATGCAAAATGTATATTTCATGTCCACTCTAAATATGCTACGGCCCTTTCTGCTTTAAAAGACCCTACTCTTCCTCCAATAGACCAGAATACTATGAGATTTTATAACAGAGTCTCTATATATAATGAGTATGGTGGAATGGGTTTTGAGGAAGAATCGTTAAAAATGGCAGCTGCATTAGGAAATAAACAAAATTTATTAATGTCAAATCATGGAATTTTAACGACTGGTGAAACTGTTTCGGATGGGTTTGATGCATTATTTTATTTTGAAAAATCCGCTGAAACTTATTTAACGGCTTTATCAACTGGTAAAGAATTAAACGTAGCATCGCATGAAGTGGCAGAAAAAACAGCGCAAGAGTGGTCAAACTATCCTTCTGATATGGCAAGGGCACATTTAGATCAAATCAGATTAATTTTAGATAAAGAAGAACCTGATTATCAAAATTAAAATTAATTATGAAAGATAAAAAAAAATTTTATATAAATGGAAAATGGACTGATCCAATTAAAGAAAAAAACTTTGATGTGATTAATCCATCTACTGAAGAAGTTTGTGCAGTAATTTCTCTTGGCAGTTCAGAAGATACTGATCTTGCTGTTAAATCTGCAAAATCATCTTTTGAAACCTGGAAAGAAACTTCAAAAGAAGAAAGGGTAAAACTTTTAGAAAAATTACTGGAAATCTATAAATCAAGATGGGATGAAATGACTGATGCTATATCCACTGAGCTTGGATGTCCTAAAGATTGGTGCTCTGCTAATCAAACCTCATCAGGTGCTGGCCACATAGAAGATTTTATAAAAAGATTAAAAGAATTTAATTTTGAACCTGGCTTTGACAAAGGATCTGTTAATCATATTATATATGAGCCAATTGGAGTTTGTGGCTTAATAACACCATGGAATTGGCCAATAAATCAAATAGCTTTAAAAGTTGCCCCAGCGCTTGCAACTGGTTGTACAATGATTTTAAAGCCGTCTGAGATTGCACCATTATCAGGAATGCTTTTTGCTGAAATGATACACGAAGCAGGATTTCCTCCTGGCGTATTTAATTTAGTAAATGGTGACGGTCCAGGTGTTGGTACTGATCTTTCTGGCCATCCCGATGTTGATATGATTTCTTTTACAGGATCAACAAGAGCTGGAAAGTTAATAACGAAAAATGCAGCTGATACAATTAAAAGAGTGTGTTTAGAACTTGGAGGAAAAGGTGGAAATATTGTCTTTGCTGACTCTTATCCAGATGCTGTTAGAGACGGAATTAGAAATGTAATGAGTAATTCTGGCCAATCATGTGATGCTCCAACAAGAATGTTGGTAGAAAAATCTATCTACAAAAGAGCTGTGGACGAAGCTGCAGATGAGGCTAATAAAATAAAAGTCGATTTAGCCTCAAAAGGTGGTGAACATATAGGTCCTGTCATATCTAAAACGCAATTTGATAAAATTCAAAGTTTGATTAAGAGTGGAATTGAGGAAGGTGCTACTCTAGTAGCAGGTGGACCAGATAAGCCTGAGGATTTTAATAAAGGATATTTTATTAAACCAACAGTTTTTACAGATGTAAAAAATAATATGAGAATTGCAAAAGAGGAAATTTTCGGTCCTGTTTTATCTATAATTCCTTTTGAAAATGAGGAAGAGGCCATCAAAATTACAAACGACACAGAATACGGTCTTGGAAATTACTTACAAACTGAAGACAAGGAAAAAGCTAAAAGAGTTTCAAAAAAATTAAGATCAGGGATAGTTTACGTTAATCATAAGCCTGCAGACTCCGGAACACCATTTGGTGGTTACAGACAATCAGGAAATGGACGTGAGGGTGGTACATGGGGTTTACATGAATACCTAGAGGTAAAAACTATTACTGAATGGAAAAACTAATATGATTGGCTATGTAATGGTAGGTACAAATAATCTAGATAAAGCCATTAATTTTTATGATGAAGTTTTACAAATTATTAATTTAAAAAGGAAAGATACTGATGAGTTTTGTGCTGGATATACACAAAAAGATGGCGATGGTGCTATAGAATTTTATGTTACAAAACCAGCAAATGGTAAAACTGCAACTTATGGTAATGGAACACAAGTTTCTTTTATTGTTTCATCAAGAGAGATAGTTGATAAATTTCATGAGATCGGTTTAAAAGCAGGCGGTAGCAGTGAAGGAAGTGGCGGAGAAAGACCAGAAGGTTCTGGTGTATATTATTCATATATTCGAGATTTAGATGGAAATAAAATCTGCGCTTTTACAAATAACAAATAAATTAAATGTCTTATTCATCAATTGAAAAGCGATTAGCTGAAGGAAAAACAATTATTCTTGATGGTGGTATAGGAGGAGAATTACAAAAAGTTGGAGCAAAAATGGATGAGGGACTATGGTGTGGAAGATGTTCTATAGATAGTCCTAATGAACTTTTAAAAGTACACCAGAATTATATTCAAGCTGGTGCTGATGTAATAACTGCAAATACATATGCATCAACCCCCATATCAATGAAAAAATACGGTTACGAAAATATTATTAAAGAATGCAATCACAAAAGTATAGAAATTGCAAAAAAGGCTGTAGCAGGTAGAGATGTTTTAGTTGCAGGATCAGTTTCCACTTATGGTTATTTTATGAAAGATGGTATAAAAAAAATGAAACCAAGTTTTGATCAACACTTAAATATTTTATCAGATGTTGGTGTAGATCTAATAATTCTTGAAGCAATGTCATCACAAGCTGATATTGTTGAAGTCTTAGTTGAATGTTCAAACAGTTTAAAATTACCAATATGGTTATCAATATCTTGCGTATTTGATAAAAATAAAAATATTCATCTTGGCTATGATGATGATGCCACAAATAATGAACCACAAGTTTATGAAAGATTAGAGGAGTCATTACTAAGATTTAAAAAATTTCACTCGGGGCCGATACTTGTTGCTCATTCAAACATGAGTGTGACTGAAGAGGCAATCAAAATACTTAAAAGTAACTATAACCATACAATTGGTGCTTATCCAAACAGAGGCTATTTTGTAAAGCCTGAATGGAAGTTTACTGATGATGTTACGACAAGCGAGTATTTTGAAAGCGCAAAAAAATGGATTAATAGTGGAGCGCAAATTATTGGTGGTTGTTGTGGTATAGGTGTTGAAGAAATAAAAGCAATATCAATTCTAAAAAATTAATATAAAATAAATATATGAAGACATTTATCGGTGGCATTGGCTGCTTTTGGGATGAAACTAAGTACGAAGGTATTAAAGGAGTGGTTTCTACTGAGTGTGGTTACTGTGGAGGCGACGAACCAAACGTCACTTATAAAGCAGTCTGTGGTGGAGATACTGGCCATATTGAAGTTGTGAAAGTAGAGTATGATGAAAGAATTAAATCATATGAAGATATGGTAAGACTTTTTTTTAAATTGCATGACTCTACTCAAGTCAATCGCCAGGGAACATATGTTGGAATTCAATATAGATCAGAAATTTTTTATAATAATGATGAAGAAAAAAAAATTGCAGAAAAAGTTTTAGACGAAATGAATAAAAAACTTGGAGGTAAAGTTTCTACCAAAGTTTCAAAAGAGAAAAACTATTGTAAAGCTGAAGGTTATCATCAAAAATATGAACAAAAGAAATCTTTAAAATTTGACTAAAATAACATCATATAAAAACCCTGAGTTAGTAACAATCAAAGATAATAAAGCTTTATGGAATCTTCCAAAAACAAGAAGATATGGTTATAGAAATCTTCATAAAATAAATAGATATGGATTATTTTTAAGATCAGATTTGGTTTTAAAATTAAAAAACAATTACAAAAATACAATTTATAAAAATCCACTTGTAAAAAAAATGACTAAAAACAAGTCCTTTTGCTCTTTAATAGTTGGAAATAAACAAAATATTTATTTTGAAAAATACGCTAAAGATTTTCCAAAAAATCAGCCTCAAACAATTATGTCTATAACAAAAATGTTTGTAAATCTTTTCGTTGGAGAGTTATTAAACAATAAGTCTATCAATCTTGATAAAAAGGTATCTTACTACCTTCCAAAAATTGGGAGTGGGTATGCCAATGCTAAAGTGCAAGATGTATTAAATATGAATGTCATAAATGCTTATACAGAAGATTATACTAAAGCCTACTCTTCCTCCTTTTTACATGAGCCAGTTGGTGGATGGAGACTGCCGAAAAGTGGGGATACGCATTTAAGTCAGGAGAGTTATTTAAATACTATTAAATCAAAAAAAAATAGAAATTTAAAAAACAAAAGTAATTTAGCTTTTTATAAATCTGCAAATACAGATGTTGTAGGATTAATTGTTGAGAAAATCAGCGGTAAATCATTAAGACATTGGATGTTAAGGGCAGTGGAGACAGCTGGGTTTGAAGATGGGCTTTATATTGCATCAGACAGATATGGTATGCCTTGGATGTCAGGGGGTGGATGTTTAATTACAAGAGACTTTTTAAGAATGGGTCTTTTATTTGCAAGAAAAGGTAAGGGAGTAGGAAATAGAAAGATTGGCTCAGCAACATTTTTAGGCCGAACTTTAAAAAATGTTGGTCCAAAATACATGAATTTATCAAAGAATAAATATTTATATTATTCAAACTCAACAATGGTCTCTGGAAATGTGATTGGTCATTCAGGATATGGTGGTCAATTTTTAGCTGTTAACCTGAAAACTGGAAACGTTGCTGCATTTTTTTCTGTTTTAGAGACTAAATCAGCAACAAAAGAAAGTTACAAAGTTAATATGATTAATATGCTTATTGATGTAGTTAATACTAAATATTAAGAAGATGCTTTTTGTTCATCATTTGGTGCTAGGACAACAGCTAATATTCCCCCAACCACTATCATTGAACTTCCAGTAATTTCTCGCCAACCAAATGGTTCATTTGTAAGCATACTGGAACTTATTACACCTACCACAATCTCGCTAAGAAATAGTATTGAACATAGTCCTGCTCCTAATTTACTTGGCGCCCAAAGAATAACTATGCCTGTTGGAATAAAATAAAATATTGAAATTGCTGCAATGAAATATGACATTGAAATAAATGCATCAAATTTTGGTATTGGTCCAAGATATTCGCTTAAAAGTAGCCCTGCAAAAATATTAAATATAGTTCCGTAAAAAAAGAATGAAAAAATTAAAGGGAATACGCCGTCATATTTAATTACTTCAAGTCTTATCAAACCAGCTGCAAATATTGCACCGCCTACAAAAGCTAACCAATCACCTGAGTTTTCAGGTATTGGTAAAATAGTTTGTTTACTAAATACCACCCATAAACCACCTAATGTAAGTGCTAAAGTTAAAGCTCTTTCCGGTCCAGGTTTTTTTTTAAGAAATAATATTTCAAATATAGTTGTCCAGATAGGTGTCATGTAGAATAAAATTAAAGCTCGCACAACATCAGTTAAAAGAAAACTTAAAGCATAACAAATAAAACCACCTCCAATCAAAAATCCAGTAAGGGGTAATTCCAATCCAGACGATTTACCTTTAACCATCCGCCAGATAGAAACAGGTATTAAAACTAAAAAACCAATTATCATTTGAGCTATTGTCCCCCAGCCTCCTGTAAGTCCACCTTCCTCAAGGATTCTCTGTGGCAACCAGTAAATTCCCCAAGCTCCTGCTGATATAGCTAAAGCTAAAGCAATTTTGTAATGATGTTTATCTCTTGGCATAAATTAATTTAACTTAGGTTTAATTTTTGAATAATTGAATATTTGCTCGTATTTTTTAGCAAATGCAAGTACTTTTAAGTCATCATTCTTTTTTCCAATTATTTGTATGCCTATTGGCATATTATTTTTATTAAAACCAATTGGCATCGTAATAGTTGGTAATTCTAAAAGACTTGATAATATAAAGACCTCAATCCATTTGTGGTAGGTGTCTAGGATAAAATTATTTATTTTTTCTGGATAATTTAAATCTTTATCAAATGGAAATACTTGTGAAGATGGTAAGGCTAAAAAATCGTAATATTTAAATATCTGATTAATATTGTTAATAAACTTTTTTCTTTTTTCTAATGCTGTATCGATGTCATTTTTCTTAATGGTTTTTCCCTTATTGTATTCCCAAATAGCTTGATAAGTCGTTTTATTAATATCTTTAATGTTCATACTTGCAATATCCATAAATATACTTTTAGATCTAAGTGTTAACCAGGTGTCCCATAAATCGTCAGAATTTATATTAGGTTTTAAAAAATCTATTTTTAATCTGTACTCGTTTAGTTTTTTTAATTTGTTTTCACAGATTTCTAAAATATCATCTTCAAACATATAGTTTCCGTTCATATCAGAAAGCCATCCAATTTTAATATTTTTGAATTCTGTATCTGTTAATTGAAAGCTTTCAAAAGAATTATTTAAATCAAATGAATATGGATCTGAAATATTTTTTCCAGTTACACTATCAAGTATAATTGTCATTTCATCAGGAGTTCTTGATAAAAAGCCTGGAGTAGTTAAGATAGGAATATTTTTTTGATTATCTGATCTAGATGATGCAATAACTCCAGGAGTAGGTCTATAACCATATAAATTAGAAAATGCAGCTGGATTTCTGCACGACCCCATTTGATCTGTACCATCGGCAAAAGGAACTAGTTGAGCGGCAACAGCTGAGCTTGCGCCTCCACTTGACCCACCAGCAGACTTACTCAAGTCATAAACATTAGAAGTTGGACCAAAAAGTCTATTGGTTGTATGTCCCCCGATTCCAAGTTCAGCTGTATTAGTTTTACCAATTATAATTGCACCATTTTCAATTAATTTATCAACAAATATAGAATTTTTTTTTGGAAAATAGTCTTTATAACCTTCAAACCCATATGTTGTTTGAAATCCAACAACATCACTCAAATCTTTTATGGCTAATGGTAATCCAAATAAAGGTTTATTTTTATCAATTTGATTATCTTTTTTTTTAGCTTCTTCCAAAATTTTTTCGGTTTCTTTTAAAAGAACAATGGCATTTAATTTTGGATTATATTTTTCAATTCTACCAATATAAAATTCTATAACTTCTTTTACCGATATTTTTTTTGATTGAATTGATTTAATTATTTCAGATACTTTTTGATTTTCTAGCATCTGCCCTAACGAGCTTTTTTAATACTTTTCAAAGTTAATTGTTTTACTTCATCTAATGATGCCTTCTTTGGATTCTGACCATAAGCTTGATCTAGCATGGATTTTTTTGCAATCCTTTCATAACAATCTTCTGGTACACCAATTTCATTTAATCCGTTTGGTATTTTAAGATCGTCTAACATTATATTTAGATTATTTTTAAAACTGTCTACTGAATGATCTTCAAATTGCATTGCCTCTGACATTCTTTTAACTTTTTCCTCTAAACCAGGTAAATTATATTCCATTACAGCTGGTAAAATTATTGCATTTGTTAATCCATGATGCGTATTGTATTCCGCACCAACCATATGAGATATTGCATGGACTAAACCTAAACCTTTTAAAAAAGCTACTCCACCTAAATAAGATCCTACAATCATCCCTCCTCTAGCCACTAAATTATCTGGTTCATTTACTGCTAATTTAAGAGACTTAGAAATTAAATTTAAGCTTTCCAAAGCTGAACCATCACATAAAGGATGAAACATTGGAACACTATAACCTTCGATGGCATGTATCATTGCATCTATGCCTGTCCAGGCTGTTAGATTAGCAGGTAACTTTAAAGTTAATTCAGGATCGACTAAAGCTAAACAAGGTCTTGCCTCTGGATGCCATAAACAAAATTTCATTCCTTTTTTTGTATCAGTAACCATTGCGGTTATCTCTGTTTCTGCACCTGTTCCAGCAGTTGTTGGTATAGTTATAATTTTTGGAAAAGGGTTTTTACCCTTTAAATCTCTTGGAACTTTATCTAAAAACTCAAAATCCCATAATGGTATTCCACTATTAACAGTCAAGCATATTGCTTTGCCTCCATCCATAGCACTACCCCCTCCAATTGCGATAATTGAGTCGTGATTGCCATCCTTAAAAGCTTTACAACCACCATCGATTTCAACGTCTCTAGGATTTGGAGAAATATTGGAATAGATATTAGATTTAATTTTTGCATCAGATAGTAAATTTTGTAATTCACTTATAAAAGGCAACTTTGTGCTTCCGCTATCAATGACAATCAATGGATTTTTAATATTGAAGTCTTTACAAAATTTTCCAATTTCCTTAAATCTTCCTGGACCATATGCTGTAAAAGTTGGAAAGGTCCAATCTTGTTTACCTAATAAATCATCCTTATTGAGTTTAAAATTTTGCATATTTATTTAAAAATTTATACTAATTTACAAAAATAAATGAGAATCGCAAAAGAAAAAGTTGATTTACAAAAAACATTCATTGCAATAGTTGCAATGTTGGCGGGTGTTGTATGTGTGGATCTGTATTTGGTTGTAATCAGATATATAGGTGACGATTATTCTGTTTTTAAGTTAGCGGTCTTTAGAAACTTTTTTGCTATAATACCACTTCTGGTACTACTTTTTATTTCTAAAGAATATAACTCTCTTTTTAAAAATATTAATAAAAAATTCCTGTCTCTTTGTTGTATGAGGGGTTTATGCTTTTTAGCGATGAATATTTTTATTTTCTTATCAGTCATAAATGTTGAATTTGCAACCGCAATGACATTAACTTTTTCCTCACCTTTTTTTATTGTAATACTGTCGATAATTTTTCTTCAAGATAAAGTTGGTATTTTTAGATGGTCAGCAATTATAATTGGTTTTGTTGGAGTTGTTTTAATTTTAAGACCAACCAGTGATATTTTTAATTTTTATTCAACATACTCAATACTTACTGCATTTGCTTGGGGTGTAACTGTGATAATTTTAAAATTTATTCCAAAAAATTTTTCTACATCAAAAATACAATTTTATACTTTAGTATTTAATGTGATAGGTGCTTTTAGTTTATTTGTACTTTTTTCAAATGATTTTTATGTAAATAATTATAAAGATTTATTTTTAATGGTATTAACTGGAATACTTGGTGGAACAGCTGCAATTTTATTTATTTATGCCTATAGATTAATCTCTCTCAGCAAATTAGCTTCATTTGAATACTTTGGCATACCTTCCTCTTTCCTTTTGGGTTGGTTATTTTTTAATGAAGCACCTTGGGGGCAACTATTTCCTGGAGTATTACTTATAGTATTTGCAGGATTTATTATTATCTGGAGAGATGCTGAAAAAAGTAAGTCTTTAAAAGCTAATAAACAAATTTATTAGATCAAACCTTTGATTTCATTGACTTCATTACTATAGATCTATCAATCTCTCCTAGTAAATCGCCAGTCTCATTACATATCACTGGATAAATTTTATCTGTATCAACCAACTTATCAATTAATGTTTCGATTTTAGAATTATCCATTATGCAGTCTGATTTATTTTTAAATAAATTTTTCACTTCGTTGCAACAATCTTTTCTCATAACTTTTCCTGCACTTAGAACCTTATATTTAGGAACATCTTCACAAAAATCTTTAACGTACTGATCTTTTGGATTGGCGACAATTTCTTCAGGAGTTCCAACTTGAGAAACCTCACCATCTTTCATGATAGCAATATGATCTCCCATTTTAATTGCCTCTAAAAAGTCATGAGTTATAAAAACCATTGTTTTCTGTAATTTTTCTTGAATTTTTAAAAGTTCGTCTTGCATCTCTCTTCTTATCAAAGGATCTAAAGCAGAAAATGGTTCATCAAAAATTAATATTTCTGGATCAACAGCAAGTGCTCTTGCTAACCCAACTCTTTGTTGCATGCCACCCGATAATTCTCTTGGATAATTATTGTGCCAACCGTCTAATCCAACCATTTTTAGAACTTCCATTGCCTTCTCAATTCTAGTTTCTTTCTTCGTACCTCTTACTTCAAGACCATACCCGATATTTTCCACAACAGTTCTATGTGGAAAAAGTCCAAAATGTTGAAAAACCATACTCATTTTGTTTCTTCTTAAATCTAATAATTCTTTATTACTCATTTTAGTAACCTCAACATCATCCATTTTTACAGAGCCCGCTGTTGGTTCTATAAGTCTTGAGATACATCTAACTAGTGTAGATTTTCCACTTCCTGACAAACCCATTACAACAAAAGTTTCTCCTTTTTGAATAGAGAAACTGACATTTTTAACAGCAACCACGTGGCCTGTTTTTTCTTGTACTTCTTTCATTGATAGATTTGCATCTAAATTCTCCATCACTTTTTTTTCATTGGGTCCAAATAGTTTCCAAATATTAGTGCAAGTAATTTTTTGATTATTATTCATCGCGACAAAGTTAATATAAAAAACGTATAAAATTCAATGATATTTTTACTTTAAAAAATTATATATTCATTTTATTGTATTTTAAGGAGAAAATGTCCAATAGTATTTCAATAACTAAAGAGAAATCAAAATATTCAAAGAATATTATCGCTTATAGTGTTGCATTAGTTATATTTTTAGTTGCTCTGTGGCTATCCTCACAAAGCGAAGGTCCGTCTAAATTTCCTAAAGTCGTTACAGATGAATTTACATTTACTGCTTGGGTAAACGAAGGAGAAGATTATTTAAAAAAAAATTACCGTTGGTTTACCAAAATTATTGCTGGTTATATAAAGGCAGGATATTATTTTCTTGAAGATTTTCTTTTAGATTCTCCTTGGGTATTAGTTACAGCAATACTTTTTTTACCATGTCTTGCTGTTGGCGGTTTAAGACTTGCCTTGTATTCTTTATTTGTAGTTTATTTTTGGGGAGGAACTGGAATGTGGAATGAGTCACTTCAAACGGTTGCCTTAATGGGTTTATCAGTAGTACTCTGCGTTTTTTTTGGAGTTATACTTGGAGTACTGTGCTCTCAAAGTGATAGGTTTGAAGCTTTCATGAAACCAATTTTAGATACTATGCAGGTTATGCCAGCGTTTGTATATCTTTTTCCTGCTTTATTTTTCTTTGGCATTGGTGGAGCTCCAGCAATTCTAGCAACAATGATATATGCCATGCCTCCAGTAATAAGACTTACAAACATCGGGATAAGACAAGTCCCCGCTCAAACTGTAGAGTCCGCTACGTCTTTTGGATCAAACAAACTTCAACTTCTTTTTAAAATTAAAATACCGTTGTCTCTACCAAGTATTATGATGGGTATAAACCAAGTAATAATGATGGCGCTTGCTTTAGTGGTATTAGCCTGTTTCATTGGAGCAGAGGGAATTGGCGGCCAAGTATGGTTAGCAATCAGAAATTTAGATGTTGGCTGGGCTATGGAGGGCGGATTGTGTATTTTATTTATGGCCATCATGTTTGATAGATTTAGTATGGCTTTAAGTAAAGAGCCTGAGGTTATTCCAAATGATGTGCAAAAATTTTATTTGTTGCCACAAACCTGGGAAAGATTTGTAATAGCTAGAATTATAGAAAAACCATTAGAGTACGGACATTATATTATTAACTTTATTTGTATAAAAATTACAAATTCAGTTGCTTATTTATTTCAAATATTAATTTCTTTATTCAGTAAATCAACTGCGAAAGATATTGGTGAATTTATTAGTAATAGATATTACATAATACCGTCATTTATAATTTTTTTTATAATATCTTTTATAGACTCAAATTTATTTAGTTTCGGATCATTTCCCGAGGATTGGAAATTATCTATAAGACAACCAATTGAGGATGGAGTTAAAGCTTTAACAGTACATCCTGGATTTATTGCATTTGCTAAAGGACTTAGAGGATTTGTTTATTTAAATTTACTTCGCCCATTAGATATATTTTTAACACATATTCCATGGTGGTATACGATGGCTATATTTGTAGCTATAGGATATTTCACAGTAGGAATTAGATTTGCAATAATAACTGCTTTATTGCTAATGTTTATTGGTGCTTGCGGAATTTGGTCTCAATCAATGATAACTCTTTCTTCAGTATTGGTCTCTGTAATACTTTGTTTTGTGATTGGTGTCCCGTTGGGTGTTATTGCATCTTACAATAAAAGATACAGAGATATTCAAAATGTTGTACTGGATGCAATGCAAACATTACCTTATTTCTGCTATTTAATACCTGTTCTCATGTTTTTTGGTGGAGGCATAGTTTCTGCTGTACTTGCAACTGTTATTTATTCTATACCACCAATTATTAGATTGACTGCCCTAGGTTTGACTCAAGTATCGGGTACCTACTCTGAAGTATCAAGATCATTTGGAGGAACTTTAATTCAAACATTAAGAAAAGTTAAATTTCCATTAGCTGTACCAAGTTTGGTAATGGGTTTTAATCAAACTGTAATCATGGCGTTTGCAATGCAGATCGTTACTCCATTGATTGGTGGAAAAGGTTTAGGTTTAGAGGTATTTAATGGACTGGCAAGATCAGATACTGGAAGAGGTCTTGCGGCTGGTATTGGAATTGTTCTGTTGGCCATAATAATAGACCGAATAACACTCGCTTGGACAAGAAAACAAAGAGAAGCGTTAGGTTTATAAAGGCAATTGAATACCTTTACAACAATGTTCGAATTGAGCTAAAATAATATTTTTAATTAATTAATTAAGGGGAAATTATGAAAATATCAAAAACAATATCAGCTCTGATATTGTCTTCTCTTTTAGTAATATCAAGTTGGGGATCAGCGCATGCAAAAAGATTGACTGCAGCTGTAGCTGACTGGACTGGTGGAGAGATTACATGTCAAGTTGCTGTAAGTATCCTTGAAGATGAATTAGGATATAAAATCAAGAGAGTTGTTTTCCCATCAGGAACTGGTTTATGGGAAGCAATAGCTGCAGGAGAAATTGACTTTGCTTGCGAAAGTTGGCCGAGTTATGCAGAAGCAGATACTGTAATGCTGAAAGGTCCACTTGTGTATGATGGAGATACTAAATTCATGTACGAAGGTGACGGAAGTGTTAAACTTCTTGGAACTGCGGGTATAATTGGAATGTCAGATTATTACATTCCAAAATATGCTGCCGACTCATTAGGTATTAAGTCTTGGAAAGATTTAAATAAACACAAAGATAAATTTGCTACAATTGAAACTGGTGGAAAAGGAAGACTAATTGGTTGTCCTGTTGCCGGTTGGAACTGTCATGACCAAAAAAGATTAGATCTTTTAGGTATTGATTTCCAAGCAGATGAACTAGGAACTGAAGCTGCTGCGATCGCAGAAGCTGTAGCTGCTTATGAAAGAAAAGAGCCATTCCTATTATATCTTTGGGAGCCGCATTGGTTCTTTGGTGCATATGAAATGGTAGGTATTAATCTTCCTGACCATAAAACTTGTGATTCATTCACAGAGGCTAATAACTGGAAAGATTGTGGAACTAAAGCATGGCCAGCAACTGGTTGGGCTAAAGACTACACAATGAACTACGGTAACCCTGCAACTTTTGCAAAGGCAGAACATGCTGATGCAGTTAAATTCTTTTCAAAAATGAAATTTGAAAATGCTGATCAAGCTGTAATGCTTGTTGAAGTAAAACAGAAGAAGAGAGACCTTAAAGAGGTCGTTGCAGAATGGAAGAAAAACAATCCTAATAAATGGAAAAGTTGGCTTCCGTAATTAATTTTAAATAATTAAAATAAAGGGCTTTGTATTTACAAAGCCCTTTTTTTATTATGGCCTACCAATCTTTAAAAAATAAAAAAATTATAATTTCAGCTGGAGCATCTGGAATTGGCCTAGCCACAGTCAAAGTTTGCTTGGAAAGAGGTGCAACAGTTTTTGTGAGTGATATTAATGAAAAATATATAAATAAATTAAAAAAAAGTTCAAAAATAAATAAAAAACTCTTTGTTTTTAATTGTGATGCTTCAGATGAGTATCAAGTAAACGATTTGTTTGAAAAAATAAAAAAAAAGACCTCTAAAATTGATTGTCTGATTAATAATGTAGGTATAGCAGGTCCTACTGCTACAATAGAAAATATATCAACTCAAGATTGGGAAAATACTATGAAAGTAAATGTGTTCAGTCATTATTATTTTACTAGACTAGCAATACCAATGTTAAAAAAAAATAAGGGTGGATCAATTATAAATATTTCATCAGGAGCTGGAATAATGGGCTTTCCTTTAAGATCACCTTATGCTGCAAGTAAATGGGCAATTGTAGGAATGACAAAAACTTTGTCTATGGAGCTAGGTAAATTTAAAATACGTGTGAATGCGTTATGCCCAGGAACAATAAAAGGTGATAGAATGATTAGGGTTGTAAAAGATAAAGCTAAACTTTTAAGAATTTCAAAAAAATCTATTGAAAAAGAATTTATTTCAATGGCATCTATGAATTGTTGGATTTATGAGAGTGATATTGGGAAAATGTGTGGCTTTTTGATTTCAGATGATGCAGCAAGAGTATCTGGACAAGTTATCGGTGTCGATGGAGATGCGATTAGATTGCATTAGATCAATTAATAATATTGAGGTAATAATTACTTAATGACAATAAAAATTTCGACAGCAAAAATTAAAAAAGAGTGGACTGACTATAATGGTCATATGAATGTGGCTTATTACATTTTAATTTTTGATCAAAATGCAGCAGAAACTTTAATGACAAAACTTCATATGGGTGAAAAATCTGCTTTAGAAACTAATAAAAGTACAATGGTAGTTGAGTCACATATTACTTACAACCAAGAATTGATTGAGGGGGATGAGGTCGAATTAAACCTTATACACTTTGACCACGATAAAAAAAGAATACAGTACAAATTTGAAATGGTGCATAAAGAAAAAAAATATTTAGCATCAACAATTGAAGTTTTAGCTCTTTATGTGGATTTAAAAGAGAGAAAAGTTGCTGAATTTGAAAAAGAAAAAGTAGACCTTATGGCAAAATTCATTAGTGAAAATAAACATTCCTTCAAGAGCGAAAATCTAATATTCTCAAATAAACTAAAAAAATAGTTTCATTTTTTTCAAATTAAAAAAATAAGTTTTTTTGTTGTAGGTACAGAATATGGAAGCAAATAATAATACAAAAGGTATATTTTTTATAATGACTGGTATGGCCTTTTTTTCCATTCAGGACTCACTTATTAAATTTATTTTCGAAGATATAGCATTATTTGAATTATACCTTGGTAGAACACTAATCCAAGCGACTATACTTTATGCATTTGTAATAATAACAAAAAAACATATTACTTTAAAAACACACTACCCTTTTTTAACTCTTTTAAGAGTAATCTGTTTCTTTTTTGGATTTAGTTTTTTTTATATATCTTTAACTTTTATGACGCTTGCAATGACGAGTGCACTATTCTTCTCATGTCCTTTTTTTATGTCAATGTTTGCTAAATTTTTTTTAAAAGAACAAATTGGTATTAGAAGATGGTCTGCGATTGTAGTTGGATTTATTGGTGTAATAATAGTTTTAGACCCAAACTGGGAAGACTTTGATTATTTTAAATTAGCACCAGTTGCTTGTGCTATTTGCTACTCATGTTCAATGACAATAACAAAATATACATCTGACAAAGATAGTATTTATACTCAGATGACTTGGCTTTATATTTTTGCAACGTTTGCAGGTTTAATGATATTTTTAATAACTGGGGATGGAAAATTTAATACTTTTACAGATCCAACAATGCAATTTATTGTAAGAGAGTGGTTTACCAATCCTTCAGCTTCATGGCCATACGTTCTTGTTATGGGGATTGTTGCGTCTATTTCTTTCTTTTGTGTTTTCTCGGCTTACAGTATTGCATCTCCATCAATTGTATCATTGTTTGAATACTCATATATTGTTTGGGCAATGCTAGCTGGTTATATTCTTTTCGAAACTATTCCAGTGCCTAGAACCTTTTTAGGTGCAGCAATCATTATTGCGGCTGGATTCTATATTTACTTTAGGGAAAAAGTTAGAGGTCAGATGATAGCAACAGACACACCAAACAGATAATGAAACAAAACTTTATACCAACTATAAATATTTCATCATTGGTTAACAAAAATCTAAATACTAAATCTTCAAAAAAGATCATTCAAAAGATTGAGAAAGCTTGCGTAGAGGTTGGTTTTTTTCAAGTAATTGGTCATGGTATTGATCATAAAAAAATTAAAAAAATTGTAAAAATTGGGGAAAAATTTTTTAAACTTAGCAAAAAAGAAAAAATTAAACTTTCTCCAAATAAATGGAACAAAAAAAATAAAAACTTTTATAGAGGCTACTTTCCAAGTGATGTAAATGGAAAAGAAGGTTTGGATATTGGAGACTTAAGAGTGTCAGAGAATTATTCACAGAAGATTAAAAATCAATATATAGAATGCTTAGATTTGGAAAAATGTTTCCAAAAAAGTTCTATAAGTCATTTATCTAACTATTATGATGATATTTATTTATTAAGCGAACTACTTTTCAAAAGTATTATTAAACTGTACAAAAAAGATCCTTTGCTATCTGGTAAAGCTTTTTCAAGATTTAAAACACTAAGTACTCTGAGGTTTAATTTTTATCCAGTTCAAAGTAAACCTGTGGAAATTTCTAAACAAGATGGTGTTGCATTGGGTTGTGAAACACATGTGGATAGCGGGATATTTACAGTTTTATATCAAGATAAAGTAGGAGGACTACAAGTTCAAAATAGAAAGAACAAGAAGTGGTATGATGTACCTTTTAATAAAAATTCTCTAGTTGTTAATACTGGAAGAGCATTAGAATATCTAAGTAAAGGAAAGTTTAAAGCTACAAACCATAGAGTTCTTTGGAATAAATCAGAAAGAATTTCGGTACCTTTCTTTTTTGAGCCCTCTTACGATTTTAAAATGTCTAAATCATTTTTAAATGGAACTGATACAAAAAATCAATCTATTTCTTATGAAAGTTTTATAAATAAATCTCTTAGGAAGTTTGTCGAGTACGCAAGATAAATTAATTATAAACTTCTTACAGTTTTTCTAACATCTTCTAAAAATTTTTTTCTCTTTTGATCAGAAACAAAAGGAACTGCAAAATACCTTTTATATATTACATCAGTTATTCCACATATGTTAAATACACCTCGTCTTAATCTTTTCGTTGGCATATTTAAAAAAAAAGTTCTAATTGCAAATTGAGGTGATCCATAGGTACAAAATACTACTGCTCTTTTTCCTTTTAAGTTTCCAATAGGATATCCATAATTACCGATAATTTTTTTAAATCTAAATGCCCAAGGCGGAGATAAAACTTTGTCTATCCATCCTTCAACAATTGCTGGCATTCTAAAATTCCAAATAGGTGCAATCAAAACAATTATATTTGATTTTTCAATTCGCTTTTGGTGATCTATGACTGTATCATCTGGTTTTTCACCTGCAAATACTGGGTCGAATTTTTCTTTGTATAGATCTACACAATCTACAGAAAATCCTTTTTCCTTTGCTTCTTCTAAAAAGGTATCTCTTATCGCCGCATTAAATGAATTATCATTATAATGTCCATATACTAAAAAAATATTTTTCATTGCCAAATATTATCTAATTTTCTTTGTCTTCCACATCCCTCTTTATATAACAAATAATTTATAAATTTCTCTTTATAATAATCTTGATGATGTTCCTCTGCTTTATAAAATATTTCAAATTTCCTTACATATGTAACTACTTTTTGATTAAATTTTTTCTCAATTTCTTGAATATCATCCTCTATAAGTTTTTTCTCATCATTATTTGTATAAAACGCAACAGATCTATAACTGTATCCTTTATCACAAAACTGACCTGCCTTATCGAAAGGATCGATATTTTTCCAAAAAATATTTGCTAGATTTTCAAAATTTATTTTTGATTTATTATAAACAACTTCAACAACCTCGAAATGTCCTGTATCACCATATGTAACTTCTTTATAAGATGGATTTTTTGAGGTTCCACCTGAGTATCCTGATACTACTTCAATAACTCCTTCTGTCTTTTCAAAAACCTCTTCCATACACCAAAAGCATCCTCCTGCAAAATAAGCTTTTGATATTTCAGATTTAACAACATTCGTTGCTAAAAAAAAAATAAAACTTATCAATAAAAACTTTTTCACTAGTTTTTCAAAGCTGGAAAAACAGGATTAGATTTTTGAAAAATTTTTTGGTATTCCTGCTTAATACATCTATTTGAAATAAAATCCATATTTGAACTTTCAGCAATGTCTTTTGCCTCATCACTATGAATTCCATATTGTAACCATAAAATCTTTGAACCTATTTCTTTAGCTTGTTGGGCTATACCAGGTGTTTCTTTTGAAGGTCTAAAAACATCAACGATATCAATTTTTTCTGGAACATTTTTTAAATCTGCCAATACTTTTTCATTATTTACTATCTCACCTTCAGCGAAGGGATTGATTGGGTATACTTTGTAACCAAAATCTTGCATATATTTCATCACCACATTTGCGGGTTTTCTTTTTAAATTTTTTGGATCTTCTCCTTTTTTTTCAGAGCTAATTCCAATCATGGCAATTGTTTTTGATTTTTCTAAGATATTTTTTATCTGGTCGTCAGTCATTATTTATTTTTCCATTTTGGTTTTCTTTTTTCTAAAAATGCTTGGATACCTTCCTTGGCATCAATCGACATCATATTAAGTGTCATCATTTTTGCAGTAAAATCATAAGCTTTCTTTAAAGGCATTTCTAATTGTTTATAAAATGCTTGTTTTCCAATTTTAATTGTTAAATTTGATTTTGATGAAATTGTTTTTGCAATTTTCATAACCTCTTTATCTAAGTTATTTTTTGAAAAATGATCATTTATCAAACCAACTTCTTTGGCGTAGTTTGCTTTAATTGGTTCCCCTGTAAGAAGCATTTTCATCATTCTTTTTCTTGTAACTTTTCTACTTACCGCAACCATAGGTGTACTACAGAATAATCCAATGTTGACACCTGGTGTTGCAAATAATGCATCGTTAGTACTATAAGCTAAGTCACAACTTGCAACTAATTGACATCCAGCCGCATAAGCTGCACCATGAACTTTTGCAATAACAGGTTTGCGTCCCTCGACGATTTGTATCATTAACTTTGAACAAAGATTAAATAACTTTAAATATTTTGATCTTTTTTTAAGTCCTCTAACTTCTTTAAGATTATGACCTGCGCTAAAGCCTTTGCCAGCTCCTTCTAAGATAACTACTCTTGTCGAATTATCTTTATCCATTTTTTGAAAAGTTTTTAAAAGTAGGTTTAGAGTTGCAAAAGTTAATGAATTATAGGACTTTGGATCATTTATTTTTACATTTTTAATTCCGTTTCCAAGGTCTTTTACTATTACGGTCATAATATTTAACTACAATCATTTCCTTAATTTGTCTTCATATTTCTTTCTAAGCTTTTGAAGATTAACTAGATATTCGTCTCGGATGCTGGAGATCATTGCCACAGACTTACCTTTTGCTTGTGATTTAGTGCCACTAATAACTCTACTAGATAATTTTTTTGAAAGTTTTGGAGCTTTTAATTTTGTCCATGGTAATTTTAATGCTGGTCCAAATTGTTCTAACATGTGTTTCATTCCAAGCTTTCCTCCTGCTAAATGAAAAGTTAAAAATGTTCCCATTAAAGACCATCTAAGTCCTGGTCCATCCTCTATAGCTCTATCTAAATCTTTAGTAGTTGCATAACCTTCATTAATAATATGCAAACCTTCCCTCCATAGTGCTTCTTGTAATCTATCTGCCAGATATCCTGGTAATTCCTTTTTAACAATAATTGGATTCATTGATATAGATTTATAAAATTTATTAGCTTTATTTAAAAATTTTGTTTTAGTTTTTTTACCAGCTACAACCTCTACTCCAGGACATAAATAAACTGGATTAAATGGGTGACCAATCATAGTTCTAGAAGGATTTTTACATTTTGAGTAAATTTTTGTTGGAAGTAAGCCAGATGAACTAGATGAAATAATTGCATTATTTTTTGCGTACTTTCCAATAAGATTCATTAATTTAGTTTTAATTTTGTAATTTTCTATAGCATTTTCTTGAATAAAGTCTGCATTTTTAATTGCTACTTCTAAAGAGGTTACATATTGAAAATTTTTAAGATTAATTTTTTTTTTATTAAAAAGTTTTTTTACAAATGGTGAGGCTCTTTTAATTTCTTCAACAATTTTTTTTTTTAATTTAGGATCTTTATCATATGCTATAACTTTTAAGTTATGAGCTAAACATCTTATAATCCAACCGGTGCCGATTACACCAGTACCAATTACTGCAATTTTTTTTACCATTTAATCTGCAAGACCATCGGATCTGGCAACATTTCTCTCTAAATGAATTGGTAAAACTTTTCCATAAATTGCTTTTGAATGTTCGGGTGTATTTACTCTCCACGGATCAAGAACATAAGCAGGAATACACATGTATCTAGATTTGTTTCCCTCTACTTTTGTTACTCTGTGTAATGTAAATCGACCTTTGAATATTTGTAAGTCTCCTGGCTGTAAATTTAATTGTCTAACTTTTGATCTGTCTCCGTTTAAAACTTTTTTAACTTCATCAAAATTTTCATTACCGGGTCCTCTTATATTTGGACAGTATTCAAATATTCCACCTTTCTCAGGTTTTTGTATCATTAAACTTAATGTAAATTCACAACTATCAAAATGCCAAGGCAAAATTCCCTCTGGTTCCATAACATTATAAGCATGACAGGCTAACGGATCTGCCCATCTGTATATTGGTGATACTCCTAAACATAAGGAAACAAATTTTAATAGTTCCTCTGTTTCGTAAAGAAATTTCATTTCTGAACCTTTTAAAAAACAATCTGAATTTAAATATCCATTAAATCTATCCATGAAAGTTCTTTTAGGATGATCTTTGGGTAATTCTGGATTATCTTTGGCATACAAATAAGGATTAATTTTTTCTTTAGACATATAAACTTCATCAAGTTGCTTTTCTAATTCTGTATTCATTATTGCTAGCGACTTAGGTAAAATAAAGTTCGGAATTGTTGAACAGCTATCTTCATCCAATTCTTTCTTACATTTTTCAACTAATTTTTTTATTTTAGGCGAATTTAAATCGTTAATTGGATATTTTTCCAAATCAACAATTGACTTAAGTCTTTCGTTCACTTTAAATCTCCATCCTCTCGCATTTTAGCTCTAATTTTTGTTGCAGATATTTTCTGTATTTCATCAGATAAAACAATCTCCTCTATTTTATAACCTACCCCTCTACCATAACAAATATTAGTTATATTTGGCACTAAAATAACTTTAAATCTTCCCTCAAATTCAGGGTTTAATCTCTCCTCTATTTTTTTCTTAACTGTTTCAAAATCAAATGGATTGTCGTCTACTCCCTGTACGTCTCTAATTTGAATACAAACTTGTCCAGTTTTTTTAATTATTTCCTTAAATAAAGCATAGTGGCCGTCGTGAAATGGTTGCCATCTTCCTAGCATTTGTGCAGTTGGTTTTTTGTTATCCCACTTATAACTCATCGGTACTCCTCAATGATTAGTTTAATCTTAATTATTGAAATTAAAAGACTTTATTTAGTTCAATATAAGCTTCTCTTGCATCACCTATATTTGTTAAATCATCGTTCAAATTAAATATTAAATCAAATCCTTTTATATCTTTTTTAATCTCAAGTTGTGTCATTAAATTATCATTACTATTTAATTTTAACGCATACTCAGTATCTTTGCCTGGTAAATAACCTAATGCTATATAAAAGTTGTCTGCATATCCTGACCCATATCCATGATGTAGACCTCCATAATCAAGTGTCTGTTTTCTTTCGTAGATTATAAAAATACTATAATTTTCTGGGAAAATTATATCTATACCGATCTCTCCATTAATATTGTGCAAAGATCCTGAGTGTAGTCTCGTTTGAAATGATTTTGAAGAAGCGTCTTTATATGTATATTTAATATTTGAAGAACGTTTCAAATTAGCTTGATATTCTAATTTTCCATGTCTTTTAATTGAATATTTTTCATTTTCAATTTTATCTACCGCTGCAATAGCTGCTATGATGTTTCTAGATTTTACGTGTTGTTTCTTAAAGCTCATTGCAGTTGTTCCAACTTCTTTGTATGAGTCAAAAATTGTGTGACCAAAATCAATTTGCGCAGATGGAATTATTGTTAATGTATTTTTAATAATTTCATCTTTAAGTTTTACCGTTCCATACATTTGTCTTCCAGTTCTAGTGGCAGTTAAATTTTCACCATCAAGTAAATTTAGGATATCTAAATTTATTTTTCCAATTCCAAAGATTGTATCAATATATTTATTGTCAATAGATGAAGGTCTGGTGTTGTAAAGTGTAAGATTAAATGTATCTGCATTCATGTTGCTACCATTGTAACCTACTTTGGTATGATCATTTCCATATCGAAGAGCCCATCCAATAATACCATTATTGTCAGTAAATTTGTCTGCACCAATTGTTAAAGAGTTTGCATTAATTTCTTTTGAAGTTGAAACATTGGTGTCTCCCACTTTTCCAACTGAAATACTCCCCTCGCTCCAATAAAATACATTTTTATCTTTAAGAGGTTTATTTTTTTTTGTAGCTGCCGTCTTTACTGCTTCTGTCAGAGAAGCTAGCATTTGATTTGAAAAGTTAATATCAATCTGTAAATTTGTTAAATCTTGTTTATCTTTGTTTCTTCTTATCCATTTTAATCTGTTCAAAGCTGAATTTGTTGAATGGTCAATCGTTCTTCTAGCAAGTTCCATTTGTGCCTCTGCCATACCAGTTCGATCACCCTCTGTCATAGCTTCACATTCTACTCCGTCAATAATATTAAATGGACAAACTAAATCATATTCATAAACTTCATCATTATTTTGAGTTCTATCACTCCCTATATATACTTTAAGTCCTGACCCACTAAATGCTGCCCCTCTTGTTTGTGTGTTTGTTTCAGACATTTCAAGACCGGCCCCACCAAGAATTCTACTACCATCAATTGTGAATGAGGATGTATCAAAACCTTTTGAAAGACTAATTTGCATAACTCTTTGTATTCCGAGATGATGATGACTTGTTATAATTAGTCTTTTCCCATTGGGGCTAAATCTCATCCCTGCTGGATTATTTACACCAGTTTGAGTTGCGGTTCCTAACGCAATTCCAGCAGAAGTAACGATTGATAATGTTGAGACATCATATGGAGTGGTGAGGTTGAATTCATATAGCCTGCCATTAACGGTATCACTTTCAGTATCCATAAAAATTAAAAATAATTTGGTACCATCATTATTTATCTCAACACCCTGTAATCTATGTTTATCTAAATTATTCATCGCCTCTGGATAAGCAAAATCTCCAGCATTACTTCCAACTGTGAATACTCCATTATCTAAATTCTCAGTTTCTGAGGCTAGTGAACATGTAGAAATATCGTAAGGTGAGCTTAAATCATATCCATAAACTTTATCCCCATCTTGATCATTATTTTTTACACGTCTTGAAACTACAAATAATCTCATTCCATCACTACTGATCTCTAAATCATATATTGTGTTTCCGTCGGTTCCAGTCAATACACATCTTTCACTATCACCTGCGTAGACTTTAGAAGAAACATCATATGGAATAGTTAAGTTATATTCGTTTATAGTATGAACACCAGATTTATTAGCGTAACTTATAAAAATCTTTGTTCCATCTTTATTAAATTCAATACCAGCTACAATACCAGCTCCAGAAGGCTGATCCGCAAATTCTGCTTTTTGACTAAAAGTCATAGCGCCAAATGAATTTGAAATTGGGAGTAAAAAAATTGATGCCAGTATAATTTTTACAAGAAATTTCATAAAAACCTTTTATATCCAAAAATTGCTACAGATTAAAAGGTAAATTTATATGCCAAATTCTCAGAAACGTTTTTCAATTCTTGTGTGCTGATTTTACTATCTATATTAAGTTAATTTATATTCGAAATTTTTAAATAAAGCCCATAATCCGGGTCGTTTTTTAAAAAATCATAATGACTATCTATGTTAATTTTAAAATTATTTAGTTCTTTATCATGTGAAAACTTAGCTGATGTATCTTGAATGGACATGGCATAAGAAGACCTTTGAGAACCTCTGTAATCTAAAGCAATATTAAAGCTATCATTCTTACTATTTTGAGCCTGATCCCTGGTGTACTTAGTCATTAAAGTTAAACCAGTCTCCGACACAAAATCAAATCCAATACCACCTATAAAATTGTGAGTAGAGTTTTCTATACCTTTCAAAGTAAATTCCTCACCATTAGAAACGTAAGAGAATGTCTGTTTTGAGGCTGGACTCATATCAGCATAATATTCAAAATCAAAATACGGAATAAAGGATCCAACTTCAAAATCGTAAGTATTATCTAAACTTGTTCCTACAGATGATGTAAAATTACCAATATATTGATCTTCATATTCTAGATTTAATCCTTCAGATCCTGTTTCTTTATATGCACCTAAATGTGTTATTCCATAATTAATTTTTAATTTAGGAGTAAAATTTAATCGATTTTTTGAAAACGTATCTCTCAAGCTAAAGGATCCGTATAATTGTTCGCCGTATCTGTCACCATTTGTTGATTGAGATCCACTGTTATTTATTAAATTTGAATTTATAAAACTCATGCCTAATAAATGATCTGTAAATCTTTGTTCTCCTTTTGGCTTTGTTTCATAAAAAGTTAAACTAAAAGAATTCATATCTAAAGCACTTCCAAGGTCACCAACATCAACATCATCAGTACCAAATCTTAAAGCAATACCTCTTATTATATTATCCTGACCTTTTTTATCTGCTCCAAGAGTAATTGCAGAAGTATTAATACTTTTTGATGAAGACTGACTAGTGTCACCCGCACTTCCTATGCTGATAGTTCCTTCGCTCCAAAAAGACCAGCTTGAATTTTGATAATCCGACCCACTATTACCGTCATTGGAAAAATAAAGAGGAATTAACGTATCTGTTAAGGAATTCAAAATTGCATTATTAAACTGAACCTTAATGTTTTGATTAGTTAAATTAACTCTTCCACTATTTCGTCTTAACCATTCCATACGGTTGATAACTGGGAATGTTGTGTGCTGTATAATTTTTTTTGTTGTCTCTGATTGTGTTTCAATAGAAGCTACATCATCTTTGTTTGCTGTTGGATCGATGCAACTGATGACACCAAAACCACAAGTTAAATCATATTCATTAACATCTCTATTAGCATCATTATTTTCGAAATCTAAAATAAATAATTTAAGACCATCATCACTAAACGCAATTCCTGCAGGTTCATCAATTTGGCCAGAGAGGTCGTAACCACTCGATTCAAGTGTTACATTGGATAAATCAAAAGGTGTGCTTAGTGTGAATTCTTTAATTTTTTGTGTGCCTGTTCCTGTAACGTACATTTTAGATCCATCAGAGCTAAATGCAAATCCTTGTGGAGTCCCATTTATTTCTCTTAAAGTTTTACTGCTTGTTCCAGTATATTCTTTTTGAAAAACTGCGTTTGAGAGATCAAAGGGACTACCCAATGAATATTGTTTAATCGAGTCATTACCTGTCTTATCATAAATAAAAAGTTTTGTTCCATCCGTATTAAATGCGATAGCAACAAAATTCAAACCATCCCCATTAAAATATACATTCTGATGTACGCTGGTTGAAACATCATAGGCAGTTGATAAATTATACTCATTTATTTCTTGATCATCTGTTCCAACAAGAAACAATTTTGTACCATCAGAATTAAATTTTATATCTCTTGCATCTATTTGTTCTGATACATGAAGATATTCATTAGAACTTTTGGTAGCAGTTG
>CACOSS010000009.1 GCA_902629955.1 uncultured Pelagibacteraceae bacterium | reverse complement strand
TGACCTTGTCCAATAAAAACTTCTATTCCGTCTGCAAGTTGCGCATGATGAGGATTAAAACCATATCTTGATTGAATGCACTGATAATACCATTTTTCAGAATATCTTCTTTCGTCAGGTATCATTCCACCTTCACCTGAACATGTTGCACTTCCAGCCATAGTTGCTCCTCTTGCTAAAGCTGTTTTAGCTTCATAAGAAAGTGCACCAAAACTCATACCTGTAATGTAAACAGGAATATCTAACTCAATAGGGTTTTCACATCTTGGACCTATTACAGTTTTAGTCTCACATTTTTCTCTATATCCTTCAATTACAAATCTAGTTAAAGTTCCTGGTAAAAAAACAAGATCATCAAATGTAGGAATTTTTTTCATCAACGCCATTCCACGCATTCTGTATCTTCCTAATTGTGCTTTAATATGAATATCGTCTATTACTTCTGGAGTAAAAATAGAGTTATATCCTAATAAACTTTTGTTTCTTTTTGAAAATTCTGTTTTTCCATTGCCATTACCGCTTGAATGACCATTTGATTTACCATTTTTCTTTTTTGCCATTATATAGCTCCTTTTTTTTCAGTAGGTTCTAAAGCATCATAGTTCCAAAGTTTTTTTACCAGCAACAACTTTTGTCATCTTTGAAACATCAAAATTTTCGCCTAGTTCTGCTACCTTAAGTTTTCTTTTTAACCAATCTATATCACTTTTTGTCATAGGGGATTCCACCGCATCACTTCCAAATGATCCTATTTTTCCTCCAATAAAAATTGTACCATCGTACATAGAATCTCCTAAGTTTATACCAGCATCTCCTAAAATAATGATCCTTCCACGCTGCATCATAAAACCCGTAAAAGCACCAGCGTCTCCGCCTACAATTATCGTACCACCTTTTTGATCAATTCCAGTTCTAGCCCCAACACTACCTTTGCAAATTAGATCTCCACCTCTTATGGCTGCTCCAAAACACGATCCAGCATTTTTTTTTCAATAACCACCTTACCAGCCATCATATTTTCCGCACAAGACCATCCAACTCGACCGTTAATTCTTACTATAGGCCCATCAATCGATCCAACACCAAAATAGCCTAAACTTCCTTCAAAAATTAAATTTAGCTTATTCAAAATACCTACACCCAAACTATGTTTACCTTGAGGATTTTTGATTACAATTGTTCCATAACCTTGGCTCATTAGTTCATCAATTTTTCTGTTTGCTTGTTTGCAATCTAAATTTTGTACATCTAAATCTGTTCTTTTATTAAAATCTACATCATAGGTTCCCCAGTAAAAAAAGTTTTCTGCTTCGTCAGGATTGAAAAATTTTTGTTGTGTTTTTCCTGTTAAGACTTCAGTATGAAGTCCCATTGATTGAGCTTTGGTTTTTTTTTCTGAAGTTTTTAAATTTGCCATACTTTTACCATTCCATCAAAAGGATCATATGTATCAATTTCTTGAGGTAATACTGATCTAATAGCTATTTCCTCTGAACCCATCGCCACCAAATCATCTGACTCGTAAAGAACCAAAGGCTTAGCTGCCATTGTATCTTTTGCCATACCTAAAGAATCTTTTGTAGCTACAAAATATGTAAAAACTCCGTCTAGACCAGTTAATGACTCTTTCATACCTTCCTCTAAAGAAGCTCCACTTCTCATTTTTTCTGCAAGATAAACTGCAATTAACTCAGAATCGCATTCAGACATGAACCTCATACCTTTGTTTTCCAACATTCGCCTATTGTTCCAATAATTTGTAAGTTGCCCGTTATGAACAACTGATACATCACTAAATGGATAACCCCAAAAAGGATGAGCTGATTTAATATCAACACCTGACTCGGTAGCCATTCTCGCATGTCCAATAGCATGAGTTCCAATAAGTTTATCCAAATTATATCTCTCACAAACTGCTTTTGCATTACCTAGATCTTTAATCACTTCTAATGATTTACCCATAGACAATATCTCAACTCCTTCGACACTTTCAATTTTTTTTGAAAATTCCATTAAATCTTTGTCATATTCTATTTCGTACCTTAAAGAGTATGGAAGTATTCGCTCTTCTTTTACAATATTTGCACCTAATTCTTTTAAAAAAATATCAACCTGTTTTTTTCTTGCGTCATAAACTGAAACATCTTCCTTCACAGATGTGCTACCCTCAGCAACGTTTTCACCAACTTTAAATCTCATGATGAAATTTTTTCCATCTGTATTTCCATATAAAGCGTAACCGGTTGAGTCTTCACCTCTATGTTTTAATGCCTGAAGCATTCCTTGTAGTTCTTGACCTACGTTTGAAGATTTTCCTCTATGAATTAAACCCGCAATTCCACACATATTTTTTTCCTTTTTTAATTACGGTAGGCAGTCTAAATAAGTATCCAGATCCCACTGCGTAGTTGCACCTAAAAACTTTTCCCACTCATCATTTTTATACCAATGAAATACCTTATACATTTCATCAGGTAAAGCTGATTTGATAACCTCATCCTCTGACAATCTTTCTAGAGCTTCTCCCAAACTTAAAGGAAGTTTCTTAACATCTTTTCCAGCTTTTTGAGCTTCATATATATTTCTAGACTCAGGATCGGCAGGTTTCATTTTGTTTGTTATACCATCATCACATGCTTTTAATAAAGCCGCTCCTAATAAGTATGGATTATGCATTGAGTCAACCGATCTATATTCAAATCTTCCAGGCGCTGAAACTCTTAAACCACAGGTTCTATTTTGATAACCCCAATCAGCGTAAACAGGAGCCCAAAAACCTTGGTCCCATAATCTTCGATAAGAATTTACAGTAGATGAACCTAAGGCAGTTAGTGCTGGAAGATGTTTCATTATTCCAGCTATTGATTGTAATCCAATTTTTCCAGGTAACTGCGGATCTTTAGTATCAGGCATAAATGTATTAGTTCCACCTGAGACGTAACTAAATACTTCCTCAACACCAGGTAATTTTTTATTACCCAATTTATTTACAGAAACTTTTCCACCTTTCCATAGAGACATATTTGTATGACAGCCGCTGGCTGAAACACCCATAAAAGGTTTAGTCATGAAACATGCAATTAGTCCATGTTCTCTTGCAACTTGCGCACAAATTTGTCTATAAGTTGAAAGTCTATCTGCATTTCTTAACACGTTATCGTAAGTCCAATTTAATTCTAATTGTCCTGGTGCATCTTCATGGTCTCCTTGAATCATGTCTAGACCCATTGCTTTTGAATATTCAATTACTTTCATGAAAACTGGTCTTAAAGACTCAAACTGATCTATGTGGTAGCAAAAGGGTTTGGAGAAACCTTTTCCTGTTGGTGTCCCATCTTCATTTTTTGTAAGCCACATCATCTCAGGCTCTGTTCCAACTCTAAGTTCTAAACCATGTTTTTTTTGGAATTCATCCATGAAAATTCTTAGGTTTCCTCTACAATCTGATGTTAGGTGGCCACCTGGATTATTTCTTTCTTCTCTATTTCTAAAACAAGTACAAAAAACTCTTCCAACTCTTTTATCCCAAGGTAACTGAACAAATGTTTCTGGATCAGGTATACCCACAAGCTCCATAGCCTCAGGCCCGTAACCAATGTAATTATTGTGTCTATCTAGAAATAAGTTAGCTGTTGCTCCGTAAACTAATTGAAATCCTTTTTCAGCAGTTCTTTCCCAATGATCTGCTGGTATACCTTTACCTACAACTCTTCCGGTTACCGAAATAAATTGAAAATAAATATATGTAATTCCTAATTCATTAATTTTTTCTCTTACATTTTTAATTAATTTTGCTCTGCCAGGTTGATTTACGTGTTTTTCTAGATCAGTCATTTTTCCCCCTTAAAGAATTTTTATTTAATAAAAGTATCGGATATTTAGTTTAGTGTCCATAATGTAAGTCTAACTCCATGGAAAAGGACTGTTCGAAGTAGGGTGTAATTCTCCTTTCGCGTATCGATTGAATCTAAATGGTTTCAATAATTCGCTTTCGTGGCCCATAATTTCTTCTGCAACTAGTTGCCCAACACCAATCATTTTATAACCATGATTTGCATCAGCAATCATATAAACATTCTCAAAAAAACGATCAAAAATAGGGAAGGAGTCTGGAGTTAAGCATCCCAAACCACCTGATGGTCCTTTTCTGTATAGATGAGATTTTCCTTCAAATCTTTTTTGACAATGAGCTAAAGCCGAAGTCCACATATCAGAAAATTTATCGGTAGTTTGATACTCAGGAGACTCTATTCCATACGGGTCGACATTTACTTTATCAAAATGTTTATCAACAATGTAAGGCGATGTTCCGCCTTGAACTCCTAGCCCTTCAATATCAGGCTTGTAATATATTCCCCACAATTTATCTGTAATTAATTTACCATCTTTATCAGAATATAAAGGGGCATCAGTATCTACATGCGTTACAGGAGGCAATTTTCCATCATTTGTTTTTAAATAGTCTTTATCAACTCCTAAAACACCTTCTTGTAAAAACCAATACTTCCACATTTCAACTTCGTGCATTTTTCCATCTTTGCCTTTAATGTCTGTTGTCTTTGGAAGTTCTAACATATTCCAAAAATCTCTTACCCATGGTCCTGCTCCAATAACAACCTGTTCACAGTCAATAGTCCCTTTATCTGTTACAACTCCAGTAACAGCATTACTGTTACTTCCTCTTTTGAAGCCAGTAACTTTAACTCCTTTAACTATATTAGTTCCATTATTGTTTGCTTTTACCTCTAATGCTTTAATAGAGTCTTTGTTAAATGCATATCCACCTTTTTTCTCATGAAGAACAGATGTGATTCCTTTTGCTTGCCAATCATCAAAGATTGTTTTCATGTATTTTAAACAATCTTTTTCTCCTTCAATAAAATCTGACTCGTATCCTATAGCTTTTTGTTGTTCATAAATGCTTGCAACATCTTTATGCATCACTTCAGGTGAAATCTGCAAATATCCAACTGGATTATATTTAAATGCTTTAGGATCGCTTTCCCAAACGCTAACAGAGTGTGCCATTAATTCTCTCATGGCTGGTTGGAAATAATTATTTCTTACAACGCCACATGCAATTCCACTTGCTCCTGCTGCGGTATCTTTCTTTTCCAAAACTACTACGTCGTTTGGATTTTTATATTTTTGAGATAATTTCCAGGCAGTACTTAGACCGTGAATTCCACCACCTATGATAACTACTTTTGCTTTTGTCGGTAATGACATATCTCAATTTTTATTTTTCCTGCGACAGAAGTATATATTTTTTTTTATATATAAAATTTATAAGTAGTTTTACAACTTAGAGTTTAACCACTAAAAGCTTAAATTTTTTAAGGTATTTAGATAATCATTAAATTCGTTTACAAAAGATTTGCTAGGTCTAATAAACTTCTTTCTCTGATCATTAGAAGTTTTCTCTAAATAGAAAAAACCTTTTTCACATGCCTCATTAATTATTAATGCCGATTTAGGTCGTGAGGTTTTAAATAGCTTTGTTTTTAATTCCTCTACTGATAAATTTTGTTTAAGTTTATACGCACTCATTACAAGTAGCATCATATGATAATGAGATGGTGATTTTCTAAAAAAATAGTTGCTTGAAGTGTGAGACTCCTTCATTTGATCTTCCCAAAATTCAAGAAGATCCTTAGTAGTTTTACTCATTATGATCTTACTTTTAATTTTTTTGGATCGTAGTGTGGAAAAGGAACTATTTTTGCTGGTATCCTTTTTTGATGACCGTCTATTTTTCCAACCTCAACTTCTGTATGTAATTCCGAATGTCCGACATCTATTCTACAAAGTGCTATATTTTTATTTAAAGTTGGAGAGATACACCCACTTGTAATAATACCAACTTGTGATCTTCCAATATGAACACAATCACCGTGATTAGCTTTTTCTTTTCCTGCAAGCTCTAAACCAACCATTTTTTTTTGAGGATTTTCTTTCCTTTTAATCAAAATATCTTTTCCAATAAAATCTTCGTTTTTAGTTTTAAGAGGAACTGTAAATCCTACACCAGCCTCAAATGGATCAACTTGTCCATCAAATTCATTTCCAAATAATATCAGTCCAGCTTCAATTCGAAGAAGATCAAGTGCTCCAAAACCAGCAGGTATCAAACCTTCGTCCTTACCAGCATCCATTACAACGTCCCAGACCTTTGGAGCGTCAGATGGATGGCACCAAATTTCATAACCTAATTCTCCAGTGTATCCTGTTCTTGATACAAGAAGCGGTATTCCACTTAATTCTTTTACTCTACAAATTGTAAATCTAAACCATTGTAATTCTGATATTTCTGGCTGAGTTGGCGGTGTCCAAATAAATTTTTCTAATATCTTTCTACTATTTGGACCTTGTAACGAAATATTACTTATTTGATCGCTAGAGTTTTTTATTCTTACTTTATAATTTTTTTTCTTAGCTTGTTCTTTTAACCATTCGCCCGCATATTCATCACCACAAATCCATCTAAATCCATGATCGCTCATTTTTAAAAGCGTACCATCGTCAAACATAAATCCGTTATCATAACACATTGATGAATAAACAACCTGACCAACCGATAATTTTTTAACGTTTCTTGTTAAAGTGTAATTCATTAATTCTTCAGCATCAGGTCCAAGAATTTCAAATTTTCTTAAAGCAGATAAGTCAATAACAACAGCTTTTTCCCTACACGCTGTATATTCATTTATCACACCATGCTTAGTGTAATCATTCGGTAACCAATAACCTCTTGCATCAACAAAGTTTCTTGTCAGTTTTGATGTTCTTTCGTAAAAACCTGTATTTTTTGTTAATTTTGGTTCTGCGTCTGTTTTCATTCTAAAAGCAAATGATTTTGTAAATTCTTTATTTTTATCATAAGTTCTAACAAAAATATCAGTTGGATTCCACGAATTACATGGATCAATATCACTTGGGCATGCGGATGTACCACATGTTAAATTTTTAAGAGCCTTCATTATTACATAATCTCCTGGGCGAGCAAAAGATTCATCAGATAAAACTGTATTTTGTCCTCCAGCTGAGGTGTTGAAAAAAAGATTAATCGCATGCCAGCCTTTTTGTTTTTGCACACCATATTTTTGCATTGCACCTGTTAAATTATCTGAGCAGTTCGGATGACCAAAATATCCAGCATCTTCATAATATTTTGATGTGCATGCAAGATTAAAAGTATCATGTCTACCAACAGTGTCTCTTATTACCTCCACTAAAGGCTCATGATCTGTATCGTAAAACTTTGAGTATAAACCTGGACCAGGAAAAGTATTACCCATAAATGTTCTTGTAGTTTGCCAGTCAAGACCTTTCTCAACACCTTTTTCAAGCTTTGCTGTATCAAAAGCTACAAAGTCAGAACACTGTCTACCTGTTGGACATATAATTTGAATATAATCTCCTTCTTTAACCTCAAATGAGATTGCAGTTTGTTTATCGATGTTAGTTTCATTTAGTGGATCAAATACAGGATCAGGAATTATGGAATGCTCTTTATCATTAATTATATTTGCTCTTTTAATGAAAATTGTTAAATCAGTAGGTGGGTTTTGTTCATGTACGAGCATTGCAGGTCCTGGTGCTGCAAATATACTGTAACACTTGTCTTTTGATTTCAATTTTAATTTCTCACCCCACGGTGCATCTTTATCAAAAACTATTGCTGATTTTGAGTTCTTTATGTCTAGGTTTCTTTTTTTTAATTGATAAGCTGCAACTCTAGAAGTCTCATCTTTTGATGATAAAATTTTTTTTATTTCTGCGCTGTCTTTTATTTCTTTTAAGCTAAGTAGTGAAAGATCTGAATTACCATCGTTATTGAATACAGCTATCTCACAGATTTGATTTCCCTCATTATTTATTATTTCAATTTCATCACCAGGAAATAATTGTATTCCTGTTAAACCGCCACCATTAACCACATATCTTTCAACTCCAGGTGGCAACGCGTTCAATCCGGGTTCTCTTATTTGGAATAATTCACTACTCATAAGCAATTATAAACTCTTAATATATTATATATATATGTTCTTGTTGACTATACATTTTCTTAGGCACATAATTAGTCACTTAATATATTAAGAAAGGGGAAAATAATGAGAAAAATAATATCTCTTATATCTGCTTTAGTGATTTCAATGGTTTCTTTCGTTGGAGTTGCAAATTCAGCAGATAGTAAAAAACCCATTGTTATACCAACACACAACTGGTCGAGCCAAGTAGTTATGGCTTATGTGATCGGTGGAATTATGGAGAGCATGGGTAATAATGTTAAATACGTTCCAGCTGACTCTCAGGCTGTTTACGAATCTATAAGAATTGGAGACGTAACTTTATCGCATGAAGTTTGGGAATCTGCATTTGGAAAATCTTTTGACACTGCTCGAGATAAAGGCGGAGTTTTAGATTGGGGTGATCATGAAGCAAGAACAATTGAGGATATGGGTTATCCTGATTGGGCTGCAAAATATTGTCCTGGTCTACCAGATTGGAACGCGTTAAAGAATCCAGATTGTGCTAAAAATTTTGCAACACCAGACTCTGGTGGAAAAGGACGAATGCTTGAAGGTCCTCAAAGTTGGCACGGAGACTTAATACCTCAAAGAATTGAAGCTTTAGGATTAGGTGATCTATGGACTGTTAAGTTTGCTGGTGGTGCAGATGCACTTTGGGCAGAACTTAAAGCAGCTAAAAAAGAGGGAAGAGGAACTATAATTTTCAACTGGACACCAAACTTTACAGATGGTGCTGGTTTTACTTTTATAGATTTTCCACCATACTATGATGGTTGTAGACCTGTAGACGGTGGTGATGGAAAATGTGGAGCTCCTGACGGCTATTTAAAAAAAGCTGTTAACGAGAACTTTCCAAAAACTCATCCAGCAGCTGCAGCTATGTTCAAAAAATTATCTTTTAACACAAGTCAAATTGGAGCAATGGCTGCTTTAGTTGACGAAGATAAGATGTCTCATGAAGATGCTGCAAAAAAATGGTTAGCTGATAATAAGTCTGTATGGCAAAGTTGGACTAAGTAATCACTTTATTTCAACTTAAAATCAAATTAAAATCTTCCCTAGTTTTACTAGGGGAGATTTTTTTTTTATTTTAGTGTAGTTTATAAAAGTAATGAGAAAGATTTTAATTTATATAATTTTAAGCTTTATATTTTCCAATATTAGTTTTGCAAAAAAATCGGGTTGTACCGATGGAGATTGTAATAATGGTTTTGGAACATGGACTTACACTGATAAAACAACCTATGTTGGTGATTGGGTTAATGGGTCAAAAAAAGGAAAAGGCATTGAAACCTGGCCAAATGGATATGTTTATGAAGGCGAATTTAATGACAGTAAATGGCATGGTATTGGAAAATTAAAATTTCCTGATGGCTCCACTTATGAAGGAGAATGGAAAAATAGTAAAATGCATGGCAAAGGAGTTTTTACCTGGTCTGATGGCAAAGTGATGGAGGGGACATGGAATGAGGGTAACCATGTTAAGTAACATTTATAGATTGTCTGAAAATTATAAAAATTCAATAGGTTTAGTTAGTTTAACAATTGTAATTTTCTTTACGTTTTTTGTACTTAACATTTTTTTTGGACCAGATCCAAATGCTGAAAAAAAAATTGCTGAAGAAAAAAAAATTCAAGAACAAGCAAATGAATTTATTGAGAGTTTACCAAGAGGAGTGCTAACGTTTTATGAAAGTGATAAAGGAAGAAAGCTTTCAGCAGAAGAATATAAAATCGTATGTAATAATACAAAGATTATTACACAAAGAGCAATTATGGGCGCAAACATTACAGATGCTAAAGCATTTAATTTATATACAGCAAATGGTGGTACTACCGGAAAATATGCAGTTAATTGGAACGATAGTAAAAATAAATGTTTTGCAAAATTTACGGTAAAACCTTTAGAAGGAACTTCAGACTCAGTAACAGTTGAGGGTGAGGCACTTGGATTTTTAAGAACAAGTATAGATACTAGGGTTTATTTTATTAAAAATTTTTAGATGGAGAATACACTAATAATAATAGTATAATTATTTAAATATGTCTTCTACACCAGTAATTAAATGTGAGTCTGTTTACAAAATTTTTGGAACTAATGCCAAAAAAATGCTTCAAAACGCAAATGGTAACGTAGATGCAAAATCATTTCAGGACGCAGGATGTATTGTTGGAGTTAATAATGCTTCATTT
Source organism: uncultured Pelagibacteraceae bacterium (assembly GCA_902629955.1). Lineage (GTDB taxonomy): Bacteria > Pseudomonadota > Alphaproteobacteria > Pelagibacterales > Pelagibacteraceae > Pelagibacter. The sequence goes on along the minus strand of CACOSS010000009.1, from coordinate 25,603 downwards.
GAGGTTTCTAAAGGTGAAATGCTTGTGGTTATGGGTTTATCTGGTTCGGGTAAATCAACATTGTTAAGATGTATTTCTCGTTTGACTGACGCAACTGGAGGAAAAATATTTATAGAAGGTCAAGATCTTCTTGCAATGAACGAGAGACAACTAATTGAATTACGAAGAAATAAAATGGGAATGGTATTTCAGAGTTTTGCCTTACTTCCCCACAAAACAGTTTTGGAAAATATAGCTTTTCCTTTGCAAATAAAAGGAAGTAAAACTAGCGAGAGTATTCAAAAAGCAGTCGAAATGGTAGAGCTTGTTGGCTTAAAAGGTAGAGAAAATTATTTTCCAAGAGAGTTATCTGGAGGTCAACAACAAAGAGTAGGTATAGCTCGTTCACTTGCAGTTGAACCTGATATTTGGTTTTTAGATGAACCTTTTTCAGCTCTTGACCCTTTAATTAGAAAAGAAATGCAAGATGAATTTCTGAGACTTCAAGGAGTTTTAAATAAAACAATTCTATTTATCACACATGATTTTGACGAAGCACTAAGGCTTGCCGATAGAATAGCAATTATGAAGGATGGTTTAATTGAACAATTAGATACTCCAGCAGACATAGTCTTAAATCCAAAAACTGAATATGTAAGAAAATTCACTCAAGAAGTGCCAAGAGAAAAAGTTTTAAAGATTGAAGCTGTAATGGACAAATCTTCAGCGGGACAAAATGCTGACAATATCACTGTTTCAAAAGATGCTATAATTGAGACTGTGGCTGAAAAAATTTTAAGTCAGGATAAACCGGTGAGCGTGATAGACAAAAATAATAATATAGTAGGAAGTGTAAAACCCTCAAAAATAATCCAAACTGTTTTTGGGCAAGGTAAAGAAAAAAAATAAAGTATTATGTCTTTTCTTCAAAAATATCCTAAAGCTGTCCAATGGTCATTTTTGTTATTAGTGTTCTTTGGATTATGTTTTGCAATAGAGGTTCCTGATGGATATGTATTTGCAAAAGCTGGAACTGAATTTATTGATAAAGATAAATTAGACCAAACAAAATACAGTGTATTTTGGAGATTACCTGCTTTTATAGCATGGATGCCTGGATGGATAAATGACTCAGTTTTTTTTCTATTAAATGAATGGGCACCTATAGAATATTTTGATAGCGATATTCAGGAGACAAAATCTCGTCCAGTCGTTCTTCATATTACAAGAATTATTTCTAGATCAATGCTTTTCATGATTGAGTTCATAAGAGAAATTTTAATTGGAGGTGTTGAAACTGTTGTAGCATTTACTAGCTGGGATTGGTTAGATAAAAATCCTTGGGCAGAATTACCAGGCCTTCCTTGGACTATTGTTGCTGGTGCAGCTGTAGTTTTAGGATATAAATTAAATGGTAGGAATCTTGCGATCTTTGCTGGATTAACTATGATTTATATTTCAGCATTCGGTCAATGGAAACCTTCAATGCAAACTTTATCTTTTGTAATGGTTGCAGCTCCAATATCTTTTTTATTAGGATTAGGATTTGGAATATGGGCATACAGAAGTAAAAGAGTTGAAAATATCTTAAACCCACTTCTTAACGTTGCGCAAACCATGCCACACTATTCTTATTTAGTTCCAATAATGGTTTTGTTTGGTATTGGTGACCATGCTGGAGCAATAGCAACTATTATTTTTGCTACACCTCCTATGGTCAGATTGACTTTGCTTGGACTCAGAAAAGTTTCACCAGAAGTTATAGAGGCAGGAAAGATGAGTGGATGTAGTAATTTCCAACTCTTATTTAAAGTATTAATACCAACGGCTCGTAGAGATATTTTAATTGGTGTTAACCAAGTTATCATGCAGTGTTTAGCAATGGCTGTTATTGCATCTTTTATTGGAGCAAAAGGACTAGGCTGGAATTTATTATTAGCTTTGAACCAATTACGAATAGGTTTAGCTTTAGAAGCAGGAATATGTATAACACTAATCGCTGTTTTATTAGATAAAATGTCATTGGCTTGGGCAAACAAACAAATAAATTATTTTGAAAATCCAACTTTCTTTCAAAGAAATAAATATTTTATGATTTTTGTCGGAGTGGTCATAGCTGGATACATTTTATCATATATTGGAACATTCTATTTCAAAGAAGGATTTAATTATCTGTTTATTGTTCCACACAATAAAGGGATATCTACAGAAGCATTTTGGAATTCTGGTGTAGATTGGATACTTGATAACTTTTTTGATCCACTAAAAGTTTTTAATACTTGGTTAATTACACAAGTTTTAATTCCTATGAAAAATGCCTTCTTAAGAATGCCAGCTGTAGCTACTTTTGTACTTTTTATGGGTGCTGGTTATATTATTGGAGGAATAAGATCTGCAATTGTTGTTGGAAGCTTTACATTATTTATAGCTCTAACTGAGTGGTGGGATAGAGCGTTAATAACCATGTATATGGCAACATTCGGTGTAATTGTTTCAGGTATTTTAGGTATAATAATTGGAACTTTAAGTGCACAAAGCAAAGCAAGCACTAAAATTACATTAGCGGTGTGTGACACACTTCAAACATTTCCATCTTTTATTTACCTAATACCTGTAATTATGTTATTTGGAGTAACAGACACTTCTGTTTTAATTGCAGTTGTAATTTATGCAACAATACCTGCAACAAGATACACAATAGAAGGATTAAGAAGTGTTCCATCAGCATTACATGATGCAGGTTCAATGTCAGGAGTTAACAGACTTCAAAGATGGATGAGAATAGAACTACCCTTAGCCTTTCCACACATGATGCTTGGAATAAATCAAACAGTCGTATTTGCATTGTTTATGGTAATTATTGGAGCAATGATTGGGACAACCGATCTTGGACAATATATACTTAAAGCATTATCTGACAGACAAGGAACCGGCAATGGTTTGATGTTGGGATTATGTGTAGCATTTATTGGACTTGCAGTTGATAATTTAATACGTACTTGGGCTGAAAAACAAAAGAAATTATTAGGCCAGGATTAGTATTTTGTGAATGGAATACTTGCCATTGATCAAGGAACCACATCATCTAGAGCAATTATTTTTTCAAAAAGTGGCAAAAAATTAATTTCATCTCAATTAGAGTTTAAGCAATTTTTTCCAAAAAACGGATGGGTAGAACATAATCCAAACGAAATTTGGTCGACAACAATCAAAGTCACAAAAAATGTTTTGTTAAAATCAAAGAAGTTAAAAATAAATATTAAAGCCTTAGGAATTACCAATCAAAGAGAAACAACCGTATGCTGGGATAAAAGAACAGGTGAACCAGTTTATAATGCAATTGTTTGGCAAGACAGAAGAACAGAAAACTACTGCAAAAAAATTAAAAAAAAAGAAAAGTTAATTAGAAAAAAAACTGGTTTATTTTTAGACCCATATTTTTCTGCAACAAAAGTAAAATGGATAATAGACAACGTCCCAAAAGCTAAAAAATTATTTAAAAAAAATGAGTTACTGTTTGGTACAATTGACACCTTTTTGATTTGGAAATTAACCAATGGTAAAATTCACGCAACAGATGCCACAAATGCCTCAAGAACAATGCTTTTTAATATTGCAAGTAACAAATGGGATAAAGATATTTTAAAAATATTCAAACTCAACGAAAAAATTCTTCCAACTGTTAAAAATTCTGCTGATGATTTTGGTTTTACAAGCGAGAAAATTGTTGGACAAAAAATAAAAATTTCTGCTGTATTGGGCGACCAGCAAGCAGCAGCAATAGGTCAAGCATGTTTTGAAAAAGGATCAGTCAAAAGTACCTATGGTACAGGAGCCTTCTTAATAATGAATACTGGTGAAAAAAAGATCATGTCAAAAAATAAATTAATAACTACAATTTGTTACAGAATAAATAATAAAACTACATATGCTTTAGAAGGTTCTATATTTATTGCAGGTGCTGGTGTGCAATGGCTTAGAGATAAAATCAGGCTAATAGATAATGCTTATGAGACTGAAAAGATCGCGAAATCAAAAAAAAATTGTAAAGGTGTTTATGTTGTGCCAGCTTTCACAGGTCTGGGAGCCCCATACTGGAATTCCAAATCAAGAGGTTTAATCACGGGTCTTACAAGGGATAGTGATTGGAGAGATTTAGTAAGAGCAACAATTGAGTCTGTTGCTTATCAAACTTCTGATTTATTCTTATCAATGAGAAAAGATGGTTTAAACCCTAAAAGTGTTAAGGTTGATGGTGGTATGGTTTCAAATAATTGGTTTGTTCAATTTCTATCAGAAATTTTAAAAATTAAGATTACCAGATCAAAAATTAATGAAACTACCGCTTTAGGAGCTGCTTATATGGCTGGTTATCAAACTGGTATTTATAGATCCCTCAGTGATATTAAACAAAATTGGAAAAAAGATAGAGACTTTAAACCAAAATTCAATAAAAGTTACAGAAATAAGTTATTGCAAGGTTGGCAACAAGCAATTAAAAAAACTTTAGCATAATTTTGTTATGGCAAAAATATTAGTAATTGGTGGCGGAGCAATGGGATCAGCTTTTACGATTCCTTGTTTAGATAATAAAAATAATGTTACAATTACTGAGCCTTATAGCAAACAATTTATAAATAATCTTAAATCAAAAAATAAATTTCATTCAGTATTAAAAATAAAGCTACCAAAAAAACTTAAATTCAGAATATTTTCAAAAGAACTTTTAAAAGAAAAGTTTAATTTGATAGTTATTGCACTTAGTTTACCAGGAATTAATTTCATAAGTAAGGAATTAAAAAATATTAAAAATAAAACACCAATATTAATTTTAACAAAAGGTCTAAAATATGACAAAAAAAGAAATAAAATTTTAACAATTTCTGAGCAAATTAAAATTGACACTAAGAATAAAAATATTTCAGTCTTAAAAGGCCCATGTTTAGCAAAAGAACTAGCAAAAAAAAATCAGACCAAAGTAATTATCGCAAATAAAAACATTAATATAGCAAAAAAAATTGGAAAATTAATTTCAACGAATTATTATTTAGTTGAATATTCGACAGATATAATTGGTGTTGAGGTTTGTTCGGCAATAAAAAATATTTATGCTATGGTTATAGGCGCAGGTCAATCTTTAAATAAGTCTTCAAGTTTATTTCAAAAATCTCTATTAGAAATGAAATATTTAATAAAATATTTTAATGGTAAAGAAACCACAGTCGAAAGTCTAGCAGGTGTTGGTGATTTATATGTAAGCGCTACCGGGGGAAGAAATAGTAAAATGGGTGATTATTTAGGAAAAGGTTTTACATTTAAATCTGCTAAGAAAAAATTTATGTTGAAAGATACAGTTGAAGGAGAACAATTGGCGAGAGAAATTGGACCGTTTATTTTTAAAAAAATTAATTTACAAAAAATACCTTTAATGATCAATTTACTTAGATCTTTATTAAAAAATAAAAAATTAAATTTAAAAAAATTGTAAATTTTATGAAATCTAATTGGAACTACCCAACAACTGTCTGGGTCGGTAATAATAGAATAATTGAAATTAATTCTGCATGCAAAAGTCTTAAAATTAAAAAGCCATTATTTGTCACAGATAAAGATTTAGCAGGTTTAGATTTTGTAAAAAATATAATTAAAATTATTGAAAAAGAATTCAAAAACTTAAATATTTTTTCCAATTTTTCTGGCAACCCTAATGGCGATGATGTTGATAAAGGTGTTAAAGAATTTAAAAAAAATAATTGTGATGGTGTAATAGCTTTTGGTGGTGGAAGTGGATTGGATGTTGGAAAAGCAATAGCGTTTATGTCTGGTCAAATAAGACCAATTTGGGATTTTGAAGATATAGGTGATTATTGGAAAAGAGCGAACAACGATAATATCGCACCTATAATAGCTGTACCCACAACAGCAGGTACAGGCTCAGAAACTGGAAGAGCATCAGCGATAATTAATAATGAAACTGGGGTAAAAAAAATAATTTTCCATCCTAGATTTTTACCGTCGATTGTAATTTTAGATCCGGTTTTAACTTTGGACCTTTCTCCTAGATTAACTGCTGCAACAGGAATGGATGCTTTAGCGCATAACCTAGAGGCTTTTTGCGCTCCTGGATTTCACCCAATGGCTGATGGTATAGCGATAGAAGGTATAAGATTGACAAAAAAATCTTTAATGACTGCTGTTAAAGATGGAAAAAATTTAGAAGCAAGGTCAGATATGTTAGCCGCAGCAAGCATGGGATCTACTGCGTTCCAAAAAGGCCTTGGTGCAATTCATTCATTAAGTCACCCAGTAAACGCTCAATTCAATTTACATCATGGATTATCCAATGCAATTTTTATGCCTTATGTACTCACTTATAATAAAAAATTTATAGAAAAAAGAATAGTATCTATTTGTGATTTTCTTGGTTTAAAAAAAGATTTTAAATGTTTTTTGGATTGGATCTTAGAACTAAGAAAAGATTTAAATATCCCACATGCTTTATCAGAAGTTATCAGCGAAGATAAATTTGATTTAGAAATGTTATCAAAAATGGCTCTTGAAGATCCTTCAACTGCGACAAATCCTAGATTGTTAAATCTAGAGGATATGAAAAAATTATATGACCACAGTATGAAAGGTAATTTATTTTCATGAAAAAAATACTAATAGTAGAGGGTAATCTTAAAGAGGAAAATCAGCAATTTACTAGTGCTGGCATTCAAACACACACAGAAAGTTTAAAAGATAGTATTGCATATTTTACAAAAAATTTAGAAATTGATGTAGCAAATCCTTCATCAGATCCTAAAGTTTTTGAAAATATTAAAAACCTTGAGGAGTACGATGGTCTTATTTGGGGCGGCAGTAGCTTAAATATTTATAATGATACGATTGAAATTCGTAGACAAATTGAATTTATGAAAGAGTCTCAAAAAAAAATAAAAAAAATTCTTGCAATATGTTGGGGTATGCAAGTTGCTGTTACAGCAGCAGGTGGTGAGGTAAAGAAATGTCAAAAAGGAACACATAGGGGAATCGCTCATCAAATACAAATAAATGATAATGGGCTAAAACATCCTCTTTATAAAAATAAAAAAAATAATTTTAACACTCCTGCATTTAATTTTGATGAAGTTTCAAAAATTCCAGATAACGCCATACTTTTATCATCAAATAAAATTAATAAAGTGCAAGGGCTAAATTTTAAAATTAATGAATGTGATATTTGGGGTATACAATATCACCCAGAGATATCATACGATAAAATGATAAGATTAATCCATTTTAGAACTGATAGATTAATCGAAAAGAAGGCTTTTGAAGATCAAAAAGAAATTGATAATCATGTTCAAATGATAGAGCAAGAAAATCAAATATCAAATAGAGATTTAAGAATGATCGAATTGAAAAATTGGATTGATTATTTAAATGAAAATTAAATCTAAGCAACAAATAATAGAACATTTTATTTCAGGTAATAAACCAGATCAATTTATTGGTGTCGAGAATGAAAAATTTTTATTTAAAAAAAAAAGTAATGAAAGGGCAGATTACTCTGATTTATTAAAAATTTTCAATTTTTTTACCTCAAAATTTAATTGGGAACCTATTAAAGAAGATGAAAACATTATTGGTTTAAAAAAAAATGGAAAAATGATTACTCTAGAACCAGGAAATCAAATAGAATTATCTGGTAGTCAATTATCTAATATTCATGAAGTCTGTTCCGAGTCATATCAATTTCAAGAAAAATTAAATTTAGCATGTGAAAACTTTGATTTAAAAACTTTATCAGTAGGCTATGACCCATTTTCGAGTATTGATAAAATTCCAAATAATCCAAAAAAAAGATACAGAGTAATGACAAAAGAAATGCCAAAAAATGGTTCTCTAAGCTTAGAAATGATGTATCAAACAGCTGGTACACAAATAAATATTGACTACAAGAATGAAGAAGATTTTAAAAAAAAATTTAAAGTTGCATCTTATCTAACACCAATAAGCATCGCATTATTTTCTAATTCTGCAATCAAAGAAAACAAATTCAGTGGTTATTTATCTTATCGTTCGAAAGTTTGGCAAAACACTTCTAGAGCTGGATTGCCAGAAATTTTTCTTGAAGAAATGTCTTATGAAAAATATGCAGATTTTGTTTTAAATTATCCACTGTTATTTTATCAAAAAAATAACGAATATTTATTTCCAGATGGTAAAACATATTCCGATTTAATAAAACAAGATGAAGCTGACAAAAGTAATCTTGAATTGCATCTATCCACAATTTTTACCGAAGTAAGATTAAAAAGCTACATAGAAATAAGATCTTTGGATGCATGCGAATGGGACTGTCATTGTGCTGGTCCAGCATTTTTAATAGGACTTCTTTATGGAAATTTAAATGAAACATATGAAATTATAAATAAATGGAAAAAAAAAGACATTTTAGAAGCATATTTTAATAGTCCATCAAAAGGTTTCAATACAGAAATAGATGGGAGAAGTATTTTAGATTGGTCTGACATTTTTTTAAAATTATCAAAAGAAGGATTAAAATTCAGAAATCAATTAAACTCAAAAAAAAATAATGAAGAAATATATCTTAAAAATATAGCTAGTATGATCACAAAAAAAAGTACGAAAGCTGAGGATTCACTTAAAAATCTAAATCAATGAAAAAAATTATAGCAATACAATCTAACAATTTGAAAACGATTAACCCTTTAACTGATACATCTTTACAATTAGCAATTGAGGCTCAAAATAGAGGTTTTAAAGTATTTTGGTATGAGGCTAATAATTTAAGTATCATAAATTCTAAACTCCAAGCAAATGGTTATCTTGCATATTTTTTTGAAGGAAAAAAAAATTTTTATAAAATAAATAAAAAAATCAAATTAGATATTTCAAAAGCTGCTTTTACTTTAATAAGACAAAATCCACCATTTGATATGAATTATATTAATTCTACATATTTTTTGGATATTATTGATCAAAAAAAAGTTATTAATAATAGCTCTGCTATAAGAAATGTATCTGAAAAATTTTACTCTTCACGATTTTTAAGATTTATGCCCCCAACTATATTTACAAATAGTATTAACGAAATACACAAACATTACAAAAAATACAAAAAAATTGTAATAAAACCATTGGATGGTTATGCGGGTAAAAATATCATCTTTTTAACAAAAAAATTTTCAAAATTAAAAGTATCCTTATTTATAAAAAAATATAATTATTTGATGGTCCAAAAATATTTAAATAATATTAAATTTGGAGATAAGAGAGTATTTATTATTAACGGTAAAGTAAAAGGTGCAATTAAAAGAGTTCCAAAGGCAGGATCTAATTTATCAAATATTTCTCAAGGTGGTAAAGCTTTTAAAACTGTTTTAAATAAAAAAGAATTAAAAATTTCTTCGTTAATCGGTAAAAGTTTATTAAAGGATAAAATTTATTTTGCAGGAATAGATTTAATTGATGGTCATCTCATAGGAGATATTAACGTTACATCGCCAACAGGACTACCTCAGTTTAAAGAACTTACAGGTAAAAATTTAGCAAAAGATTTTTGGAATGGTTTAGGTTTAAAATAAACCTTCGATATCACCTTTTTTATTTAGTTTAATTTTATCTGCTGCTGGCACTCTTGGCAAACCTGGCATTGTCATAATTGATCCACAAACTACAACAATAAATTCAGCACCAGATGATAATCTTACTTCTCTAATAGAAATTTCATGGCCCGAAGGAGCTCCTTTTAATTTAGGATCAACTGAAAAGCTGTACTGAGTTTTAGCTATGCAGACTGGTAAATTTCCATATCCATTGTCTTCAAATATTTTTAACTGATTTTTAACATTTTCATCTGCAGTAATTGAACTTGCTTTATATATTTCTTTAGAAATAGTTTCTACTTTGCTCCACAAAGATTGATTATCCTTATATAAAAATTTAAAATTTTTCTTTTTTGAAGCCTTACATATTTTAACAACTTTTTTAGCCAAATCTTTTGCACCCTTTCCACCATCGGCCCAATGTGTAGACTCACTTACTTCAACATTTTGACTTTTACAAAAATCTTTTACAGCGGATATCTCTTTTTTTGTATCTAAAATAAAACTATTAATAGCTACAATTGGTGTTAATCCAAATTTTTTAATATTACTTATGTGTCTTTCCAAATTTACTAATCCTTTTTTAAGTGCATCAACGTTTTCGTTTTTGAGATTTTCTTTTTCAATACCTCCATGCATTTTTAAAGCTCTTATTGTTGCAACAATTACAACACAGCTTGGTTTTATGTTTGATTTTCTACATTTTATGTCTAAAAATTTTTCAGCACCCAAATCTGCACCAAACCCTGCTTCTGTAACAACATAGTCAGCAAGTTTTAGAGCAGACTTTGTTGCAATTACTGAATTACATCCATGCGCAATATTTGCAAAAGGACCTCCATGGATTATTGCAGGATTATTTTCTAAAGTTTGGGTTACGTTCGGTCTTATTGCATCTTTTAAAAGAACAGTCATTGGTCCTTGGGCATTTAGATCCTTTGCATAAATAGGTTTGCCATCGGTATTGTATGCGATTGTTATATTTCCGATTCTTTTTTCTAAATCTTTTAAATCATTTGATAGGCAAAAAATTGCCATGACCTCTGATGCAACTGTAATATCAAAGCCATCTTCTCTAGGGAATTCTTTTGCAACACCTTTAGTATTTATATTTATGAATCTTAGGGCTCTGTCATTCATATCCATAACTCTTTTCCAAACAATTCTCTTATCATCAATTTTAAGCTTGTTACCCCAATAGATGTGATTATCAATTAATGCAGATAGCAAATTATGAGCTGATGTAATGGCATGAAAGTCTCCAGTAAAATGTAAATTAATTTGTTCCATAGGTACTACTTGAGCATAACCTCCTCCAGCAGCCCCTCCCTTCATACCAAACGATGGTCCGAGACTAGGCTCTCTTAAACATACTATTGATTTTTTACCAATTTTGTTAAGCCCATCATGTAACCCAACAGAGGTAGTTGTTTTTCCCTCTCCCGCAGGAGTAGGAGTAATAGCAGTTACTAAAATTAGATGTCCATCTTTTTTATTTTTTAATTTATTTAAGTATTCAAGGTTTATTTTAGCAATATGCCTACCCATAGGACTAAAGCTGCTATTATTATCAGGAACTTTGATTTTGCCTAAAATATCCTTAATAGGCTTCATTTTTGCGGCTCTTGCTATTTCGATGTCTGATTTGACTGCGCCCATATATGCTTTCTTTAAGCTTTATATTATGGAACAGATTTCTATACTTTATTATATAATTTTTAAAGAAATAAATTAAAATTAGTTATAATAATTTATGCAAAAATATTCATTTTTAAGCCTAATAAAAAATGCATTCTCAGGTCATAAAGGTTGGGAAGTTGCTTGGAAAGATCCAACACCAAAAAAAGAATATGACGTCGTCATAATTGGGGGTGGGGGTCATGGCTTAGCCACAGCATATTATTTAGCTAAAGAACACAAAATTACAAATATTGCCGTTATAGAAAAAGGATGGATCGGTGGTGGAAACGTTGGAAGAAATACAACTATTATAAGATCAAATTATATGCACGATGAGAACGGTCTTTTTTATGAGAAAGGGATGGACTTGTGGAGAAGCATGTCTCAAGATTTAAACTTTAATATAATGTTCTCCCCAAGAGGAATTATTAATCTTGCACATTCTGATGCACAAATGAATGCATATGCAAGAAGAGGAAACTCTATGAGATTAAATGGTATTGATGCAGTATTGCTCGATAGAGAAGAAGTAAAAAAGAAAGTTCCAGTTTTAGATTTTTCTGACAATGTGAGGTTCCCAATATTTGGAGCACTGATGCAACCTAGTGCTGGAACTGCTAGACACGATGCTGTTGCTTGGGGTTACGCAAGACAAGCTGACTCAATGGGAGTAGATATTATCCAGCATTGCGAAGTTACTGGATTTGATATTAGTAATGGAAAAATGCAAGGAATTAAAACCTCAAGAGGAGATATAAAAACTAAAAAAGTTGGTTTATGTGTTGCTGGTAGCACCTCAATTCTAGCAGAAATGTTAAATATGACATTACCAATTGAAACTCATTTGTTACAAGCTTGTGTTTCTGAACCAATCAAACCAATTCTTGATCATGTAGTTACTTTTGGTGCTGGGCATTTTTATTGTAGTCAATCTGACAAAGGTGAGATGGTAATGGGTGGAGATTTGGATGGATATAATAGTTATGCGCAAAGAGGAAATTTACCAACACTTCAACATGTATTGACAGAAGGAATTGCGATGTTCCCATTTTTAAGTAAGTTAAATATGTTAAGAACCTGGGGCGGCATAATGGATATGTCAATGGATGGATCACCAATAATTGACAAAACTCATATTGCAGGATTATATTTAAATTGTGGCTGGTGTTATGGTGGATTTAAAGCAACACCAGCATCAGGTTTTACTTTTGCACACACAATAGCACAAGATAGAGTTCATGAATTAAATGCTGGTTTTAGACTAGATAGATTTAGCACTGGTCATCTCATAGATGAAAAAGGTCTTGGAACAAAAACTTGGATTTCTTAAATGCTTTACATCAAGTGCCCACATTGTGGATTACGATCTCAAAATGAATTTGCATATGGTGGAGATGCTTCAGTAAAAAGACCAGAACTTAACAAAGAAATTTCAGATCAAGAGTGGGATGAATTTGTATATTTAAGAAAAAGCCCAAGAGGAAAACATTTAGAACTTTGGCATCATGTATCTGGATGTAGACAATGGATTAAAGTTCTTAGAGATACCTCAACACATGAAATATTTAATACTTATAAATCAGAAGAAAAAGTTGGATAATGGTACAAAATTATAGATTAGATAAAATCGGATTAGTAAATAGAGAAAAAAAACTTTCATTTAAATTTAATGGCAAAAAATATTTTGGCTATGAGGGAGATACACTGGCATCTGCTCTAATTGCTAATGGTGTTCATTTGGTAGGAAGAAGTTTCAAATATCATAGACCAAGAGGTTTTTTTGGTGCAGGTGTCGACGAGCCTTACGCTATTGTTCAATTATATAGAAATGGCGAAACAGAACCAAACGTAAGAGCTACAGAACAGGAATTATTTGAGGGTTTAGAGGCGAAGAGTGTGAATTGTTGGCCAAGTGTTAATTTTGATATTGGTGCAATAAATAATTTTTTAAATATATTTTTACCAGCAGGTTTTTATTACAAAACTTTTATGTGGCCGAGAAGCTTTTGGTACAGAATATACGAACCATTTATAAGAAAAGCAGCAGGTTTTGGCGTTGCATCAAAAGAACATGACAAGGAAAGATATGAACATAAATATGAGTATTGTGATCTATTGATTGCTGGATCTGGACCCTCTGGATTGGCAAGTGCTTATGCTGCAGCAAAAAATGGTGCAAGAGTAATTCTTGCTGAAGACAAACCTCGATTTGGTGGAAGTTTATTAACATCAGATGTGAGTATTAATAATCAAAGTGGAAAAGAATGGGCTGAAAATATTATTACAGAACTTAAAGGAATGACAAATGTAACCGTTAAAAATAGAGCTCAAATTTTCGGTTACTATGATCACAATATGTTAGTAATGTCTGAAAGAGTGACAGACCATTTGCCAAAGTCAGAAGAATTCACTCCTAAACAAAGACTTTGGTATATAAGAGCAAAACAAGTTGTAATTTCTTCAGGATCAATAGAAAGACCAATTGTTTTTGGAAACAATGATACACCTGGAGTAGTCCTAGCATCTGCAGCTAAGGAATACATGAAAGTTTATGGAGTTTTAGTCGGAAAAAAACCTGTTGTATTTACTAACAACGACAGCGCTTATGAAACCGCTATCGAATTTAAAAAAAATAACATTAATCCAATTGTATTAGATAGTAGACAAGACAGTAACTCAGAAATAATTAAAGAAGCAAAGTCTCTTGGTATTGATATTAAATTTTCTCATGTTGTAGTTGCAGCCAAAGGTTATAAGAAAGTAAAATCTTGTGATATTGCAAAAATATCTGAAGATAAGCAAAACTTAAATCAAATTAAAAATATTGAATGTGATTGTATTTGTGTTTCTGGTTTTTGGACCCCAACTGTTCATCTTGCGTCTCAATCAGGTGGTAAGACAAAATTTAAAGAAGAAATTGATGCTTTTGTGCCAGATAAGTCAAAACAAAAAGAAGTAACCTTGGGTTCAGCAAATGGAGTATTTACTTTAGAAGAAACATTGAAAACTTCTTTTGACAAAGGTTTTGAATTATCTAAAGCAATTACGAATAATAACAATAGCCAGCAAATACCTAAAGTTTCAGAAAAAAAACACTCTAAACATGATAAGTTTTGGTGTGTTCCTTTACCAAAAGGAAAAAAATATAAAAGATTTTTAGATTTTCAAAATGATGTTGCTGTATCAGATATCGAACTTGCAATTAGAGAGGGTTATAGATCTATTGAGCACGTAAAACGTTATACAACGTTAGGTATGGCTACCGATCAAGGTAAAACAAGTAATCTAAATGGATTACAACTAGTGTCAAATATAGAAAATAAAGTTGTTCCAGCAGTAGGTCACACAACTTTCAGACCACCTTATACACCAATTTCTATTGGAGCTATTGTAGGAAGAGAAATTGGAAAACATTCTAAACCAACAAGAAAATCTCCAATGCATAATTGGCATGAAAAAAATAATGCAGTTTTTGTTGATGCTGGGGTTTGGTTACGACCAAGATACTACAAAAGAGGAAATGAAGGATTGTTTGAAGCCTCTAAAAGAGAAGCTGAAAACGTTCGAAAAAATGTAGGCGTTTGTGATGTAACAACTCTTGGAAAAATTGATGTTAAAGGTCCTGATGCAGCTGAATTTTTAAATAGAGTTTATACAAATGCATGGCTTAAACTACCAGTTGGAAAAGCAAGATATGGTGTAATGCTTAGAGAAGATGGTATCGTAATGGATGACGGAACAACTACAAGGATTTCTGAGAACCATTACCATATGACAACCACTACTGCTCAAGCTGCTAATGTATTGTCTCATTTAGAATACTATTTACAACTAGTTTGGCCTGAACTGGATGTCAATGTTGTATCAACAACTGAACAGTGGGCTGGCGCTGCTATCGCAGGACCAAAGTCTAGAGATTTATTACAAAAACTTTTTCCGAATACAAATGTTTCTAATGAAGGATTACCATTTATGGGATTTGTAGAGGCAAATTTATTTGGTGTTAATGCAAGAATATTTCGAATTTCATTTTCTGGAGAGCTTGCTTACGAAGTAAATGTTGAGTCAGATAATGGAAACTTTATGTGGGAAAAAATTATTGAAATTGGTAAAGATTTTAATTTGCAACCATATGGAACTGAAGCTTTATCAACTCTTAGAATAGAAATGGGTCACGTTGCTGGATCAGAATTAGATGGGAGAACTATACCTTATGATACAGGTTTAGATGGTTTAGTAAGTAAGAAAAAAGACTTTATAGGTAAAAGATCTTTACTGAAAAAAGCCTATAACGAAAAGGATAGACAAAGAATAGTTGGAGTTGTTCCATTAGATAAAAAAACAAGCATCCCAGAGGGATCACATCTTGTAAAAGATCCAAAAGGAAAACTACCTAATCCAAAGTTAGGACATATTTCAGCTTCTTGTTGGAGTGTTGAACATAATAATCCATTTTCTTTAGCTATTTTAAAAGATGGAAAAAATATGATTGGCTCAAAACTATATGCCATGTCTCCACTAAAAAATAAAACTATAGCAGTTGAAATTGTATCATCACACTATGTAGACCCAAAAGGCGAGAGAGTTAGGTCATGACAAGTATATCACCATTAAATAGTGTTCATTTAGCTGGAGATCATGGTAATTCTAAAAATAAAAATACTGATGAAATAATTAATATAAAAGAAATAAAAAACTTAAAAATTTTTCAGATTGTGAAGTTTAAAAAAAATAAGAAAAATATTGAGAATTATAAATTATCCGGTCTGAATTTTCCTAATAAACTTAGAGTATCTGAAAATAACGATGTAAGAATATTATGGATAGGCCCAAATAATTGGCTAGCATTGTCTGGTACAAGTAGTTTATCTGAAGTAATAGCAAAAAGTCTTTCTAACGATGAGTTTGCTATAACTGATTTATCGCACTCAAAAGCAATTATTGAACTATCAGGTAAAAATATAAAAGAGGTTCTAAAAAAAGGCTGCCCAATTAATTTTAATGATATAAATAAAAATGAAGTAGTAAATTCAATTTTTAATGGAATTGCAGTTACTTTAGATTTTATAAACGATCAACCCGAAAAGATAAGAGTTATGTGTTTAAGAAGTTTTGGAGAGTCATTGTATCATTCCGTCACAGATGCTTCACTTGAGTTCGGTTATAAGGCTATTTAATTTACACAAACTGTATAACTTTCAAATCAAGCTTGTTCAGAAATAAAGAATCAGTATTAATTCCGCGTTGTGATGATAAGAAATTTTTCATTATATGTAATATTATTAATTGCTTTAAATGGGTGTATACAAACCACCGCATCATTTATTGGACCAGCCTATACAGTTGCTAGCACAGGCAACGTTTATCAAGCGGGATTAACCGTAACTATAAATCAGGCATTAGTACATACGACTGGTGAAGACGCAGTAGGACATGTCACAAAAATTTTAGATAACCTAGATGAAAAAAAAGATAATAAGAAAAACTCCCTTCAAACACATAACAATCATCAAACTTTTGTAAATTCAGTAAAATCAGCAATTAGAAATAACAATTAAATTTAGATAAACTTTTTATAATTATCTTGGTTAAAAATTTAATTATATTATATGTTTTAATTAAATATGGAATCTATAGAGGGAAATTTTGATAATAGAGAGGTAAATGAACTATTACTATATCATTTTAAAGAATTACGATCTGTCTCTCCTGAAGGGAGTACCCATGTACTTGATATACCTGGGTTAAAAGATCCTAGTATTAAATTTTGGAGTATATGGGAAGACAGTAAACTCGTAGGGTGTGGTGCTATAAAATTTTTTGATCAGAAACATGGCGAGTTTAAATCTATAAGAGTGACAAACGAATTTAGGAAAAAAGGTTATGGGGAGAAAATTTTAAAATACTTATTAATTAAAGCCAAAAGTTTAAATTTAAGAAAATTAAGTATCGAGACTGGATCTGGAGATTTTTTTAAACCAGCAAGACAATTATTTCAGAAAATTGGTTTCAAAAAATGTTCTCCTTTTGCCCACTACAAAGAGGATCCCAACTCTTGTTATATGAATCTAGATATTTAAATTAATCCAATACTTCGCTTAATTTTTTAAATTCTCCAATTTTAAAAATTAAAGCATCCTCTCTTTTAAAACCAAATTTTTCTGCGTTGTCTTGGAATCTTTTTGGAGGTTCCATTATTGGTTCAAGTGATAAAACAAATGTACCCCAATGAGTACCTAAAACTTTTTTACTTTTGAGATCTTGAGCGGCTTGAAGCGCCTCCTCGGGTGATGTGTGATATATTGATTTTTCAAACATTGGTCTAAAGTCATATGCACCAATATTTATCATTGTTAGATCAATTGGCCCAAACTCTTTACCAATTTTTTTATATATATTTCCATATCCAGTGTCACATGCAAAAAATATTTTTTTACCAGCGTATTCTATTAAAAAACTACCCCATAAAGTTTTATTTGTATCTGTTAAACTTCTTTTTGACCAATGAACCGCAGGTAAGAATGTAATTTTTAAATCATTAAATTTTACTTCTTGATACCAGTCAAGCTCTTGAACATTTTTAAAATGGTGTTTTGTAAAATATTTACCTAATTTGAGTGCGGTTAATACTTTTGTATCTTTGTATGGAAACTTTCTAATAGTACTCATGTCTTGATGATCATAATGATTATGAGTCAGTAAAAATAAATCAATTTTTGGCAGCTCATTTAAATTTAATGCTGGCTCAGTATATCTTTTAGGTCCAAAAATTAATGGTCCAGCATTTTTAGAAAAAACTGGATCAGTAATTATAGTTGTATTACCTAATTTTAATAAAAAGGTAGCATGTCCTATCCAACCGATATAATCATTATTTTGAATACTATTTAATGTTTCTAAGACTAAATTTTTTTTGATTACGTGTTCATCTGGAACAGTCATGTCTAATTTTTTTTTCTCTTTATTAAATGTGCTATAGGACCATTTTACATTTTCACTTCGAATAGGTGATCCCTCAGGGTTTCTGAATTTTCCGTTATCTAAATGATGATATGGTTTATTTGTCATAGAAAGAGTTATCGAAGTATATTGAAAAAAAATAATAATTAAAATTATAAATTTTTTCATTATTAAATTTTGATAATTGTAGTGAAATGACCCATTTTTCTTTTTGGTTTTATCTCTTTTTTTTGATAATCAAAAAAAAATTCGTTTTCTTTAACTTTTTTGTTTCGATACTCAGTAATATCTTCACCAATTAAGTTTATCATTTTTGCATTATAAATTTTTTTTGTTTCCAATTTATCTAAGGCACAGACTGCTCTTATGTGATTTTCAAATTGACTTACATTATGGGAATTTATTGTTAAGTGACCAGAGTTATGTACCCTAGGTGCGATTTCATTTACGTAAAGATTTTCGTTTTCGTCAATAAAATACTCTACACATAAAGTACCTACGTAATCTAATTCTTCCGAAATTTTTTTTGCCCATTCGGTTGATAAATTTAAAATATCGCTACTTATTTTTGCGGGTATTTCAGAAAATTTAAGTATCTGATTTTTATGTACATTTTCTATTGGTTCATATATTTCATAGTTTTGATTTTTAAATCTTGTAATAATTACTGAAATTTCTTTCTTTAAATTTATAATTTTTTCTAAAATATATTGATTGTTAAAATCTATTTTGTATTGATTTATCTCGTTTTTATTATTTAATCTAATTTGTCCTTTGCCGTCATAACCAAGAGTAGTGGTTTTCAAGATACCAGGTAAAAGTTTTAAATTATTATTTAAATCTTCAGAATTTTTTATCATTACATAGTCAGTTGTTTTAATACCTAAGTTATTTATAAAATTTTTTTCAGAAAATCTATTTTGGATAATCTGATTTATATTTGGTTTTGGTAAAACTTGTTTATGTCTATTAATAAAATCAAGTGTACTAAATGGAATATTTTCAAATTCATATGTTACAATACTTACTTGATTAATAAACTCTGAAATTTTCTTTTCATCACTATAATCACCCAGTATAAAGCTATCAGCAAATTTTTGCGCGGGGGCGTTTTCATCGTCACAATAAATGGTAGTTTGTACATTTAATTTCTTTGCTGCTGTCGCAAGCATACTTCCCAATTGACCACCACCTAAAATTCCAAGATTTATCTTACTCATTTAACGTGGTATTTTTTTCACAGATCTAGTTTGTTTACTACGCCAATTTTCAAGATTATTTCTTATTTTTATATCACTAACTGACAATATAGATGCAGTTAGTAAAGCAGCATTTATCGCCCCATCAACACCGATAGCAACTGTTCCAACCGGTATTCCTTTTGGCATTTGAGCTATTGAAAGAAGACTGTCCAATCCTTTTAATTTTTTACTTTCTATTGGAACTCCTATTACAGGTATTCTTGTTAAAGCAGCTATCATCCCAGGAAGGTGTGCAGAGCCACCAGCCCCTGCAATAATTACAGAAATATTATTTTTTTCGGCTTTTTTTGCAAAGTTGTACATTCTATTTGGAGTTCTGTGAGCTGATACAATTTTACTTTCATATTTTATTTTGAGTATCTTGAGCACTTTAACTGTGTATTTCATAGTTGAGTAATCCGATTGACTACCCATTACTATTGCTACTTTGTGACTTTTTTTGTTCTGCATTTATATATTTAATATCAAAAAACCTAACACTAATATATATTTATTATATGAATTACAGAATTGATAATCTTCAATATTGCAAGTGGTCTAGAGAAGTATTTGAAATAAACCGACAAGCTGGCTTGGATGCTGTACATGTCACAGTTGTTTACCATGAAGATTATGATGAATTTCTTGAAAGATTAAAAGAATGGGATGATCATTTTAAAAACAATTCTGATTTAATTTTTCTTGGTAAAAATTTTAGTGATATTGAGAAAGCTAAAAAAGATAAAAAAACAGCAATTTTTTTTGGTTTTCAAAATTGCTCTCCTATTGAGGATGATATCGGTTTAATAGGTAAAGTTCATGAACATGGATGTAGATTTATGCAATTAACATACAACAATCAATCTCTCCTTGCTACCGGATGTTATGAAAAAAATGATAGTGGTGTCACTAATTTTGGACGAGAAGCAATAAAAGAAATGAACAAGATTGGTGTAGTAGTTGACATGTCACATTCAGCAGAAAAAAGTACTTTTGACGCAATAGATATTAGTGAAAAGCCAATAGCTATCACTCATGCAAATCCTAGCTTTTGGCACAGTGCAAAAAGAAATAAATCTAAAGACCTATTAAAAACTCTTGCTGACAGCAAAGGGATGTTAGGATTATCATTATATCCTCACCATTTGAAAAATGGTACTAATTGCACATTAGAAAGTTTTTGTGAAATGATAGCTCAAACTGTAGAAATAATGGGCATAAACAACGTTGGAATAGGTTCTGATTTATGCCTGTTCCAGCCAGATACTGTTGTAGAGTGGATGAGAAATGGAACATGGGCAAAACAAAAAAATTTTGGTGAAGGAAGCAAATCAAAACCTGGCTTTCCCAAACAACCAAATTGGTTTGAAGATGCGCGAGGTTTTAAAAATTTAGAAACTGGTCTTAAAAAAATTGGTTTTAGTGACGAAGAAACAAATAAAGTTTTGGGTAATAATTGGTTTAATTTTTATAAAGGGATAAATTAATGGAAATACAATTAAGAGATCCAAAAGAAGTAATGAAATTATCAAGACTCGGATCTTTTCATCAATCGAAACTTTCTTTTTTGAGATCTTTCTTACAGGAATTTAAAAATTGGGAATACAAAAGAGATCTATTAAATTTGGACGATAATGGTTTTGGAGTTATTATTTATTCTTTTAAAAAAAAAAATAGAATTTATTCTTTGATTTGTTTTGCTAATAAAATAAGCGACCAAGAAAGATCAGATAGAGTGATTGCTACAAAATGGGATGCAGCTTTTACACTATTTGATGGCGTTCCAACAAAACAAGATATCGAAAGATTAAAACAAAATGTTCCAAAACAAGAAGTTGGTAGAATGTCATTTAAAGAACTTACATTATCTCGTGCAAACAAATCAGTGAGAATTTTTGATTATGTAGTTGAGTGTCTATCAAATGGAAAACAACCAGATAAGGATAAATTAGCAAAAGTTGGGTACCTTTACAGAACCACAGCTGTTTACGGCTCAGGAAAATTTGGGCTGGCCGATAGATTTAGAATTAAAAATAGAGAGGAAATATATGGTCCATTTAGATTAGAAATGATGTTGGTATATCTTGTAAGACAATTTACTTTTGATCAAGTTAACCACATTGCAAAGAGTAAAAATCCCAAAAAAGCAGTCACATTAGATCCAAATATCTCCAGAAATCTAGGAATAGGGAACTCTACTGGTTTAGGTATGGCTCCTTTTATTGTAAATCATCCTTTGTTATTAAATAATTGGATTATGGCAAGAGAAACTGCATTAAAACAAATTAGAGAAATAAAAGAAGTAAAAAAAAAAGATATTGATCTAATAATTAATTGCCTGCAAAATTCTAAAAAAAATATTGATAATTGGACTACCGAAAGTGAATTCCAACTATTTAAAATCAATAATTTAAAGAAAGATTTAGATTTATTGTTACAATATTTTTTAACAAAATTTGATTTAGAAAAAGAATTTTCTTATAACGATTTGTATATTTGGGCAAAAAATAATCTAGGAGAAGAATGTTTAGAGTTTATGGTCTCAGTGATAATGGAACCATATGAAAAAATTACAAATCCACTAATAAGAACTATGAGTGCTGATGAAGAGAAATTTTTTACAATACCAATATACAAAACGATTTTAGATCTAAGAAAAGTTTTGGAATTAAAATACTCAGATATTCTTAAAATAGATTTTAAAAAAAAAGAAAATAATCAAAATTTTTGGTTTATTTCAAAAAACAAAGAAGAGCCCAGACTTGCCGACAGATTTAAAGATGAAGGTTCGGATTTAGAGCAACCATTAGCAATAGCTAGAGATATTTGTAAATTGTATGAAAGAGTTTCAAATGAAAAAAATAGTTTAAAAATAGGAACTTTCTTAATGAATAATAACGACCTTAGACACGTAGTCAGAAGAGCATTCATAACAGAAAAATTTCCATATGCTGAAATTCAAGACAATACAATAGGTTCAAAATTAATGCCAATTGATATGCTAAGATTAAAGCTTTCTTTTTTTGGTGCGGTAAAATTTGATCCTCGTTCAGATAAATGGCTAAGGATCTGCATGTTTCAAGGAGCTCCATTACCAACTGAGCTTCAATCATCAGATGATGATTGGGTTTATAATTCAATAAATTAATGAAAAGCTTTAGCGAAATAGACACCACTGTCAAAAGAGCTTCAAAAAGCATTGGATTTGAATGGGGTATTGCAGAAGAATTAGGAAAAAATATAAGATTACTAGAAATGTTTGGATTGGCAGGTTTGAAAAACTTAAATTCATATTTTAAAATTTATAATCAAAAACAGTTTCAAAAAATTAGTTTAATATCTAAATTAAATACTTCTAATATTGCTTATTGCCCAATTATAACAGGTACAAATTTTTTAGATCAGGTAATAAATTTAGAGAAGATGGATGAGATAAATTTTGAAAATATGGCATACCCTTTATTATTTCTACCATTTGTCAGTAGGTCAACAGAGATTATTGGTAAACGTATTTTTTTAAATATTGATGAAAAAGAATTTTTATTAAATTTTAACCAATCTATTTATTCTAATTATTTGAGCGGTGATATAATCGATGCTGCAAAACAAATTAAAATAAAATTTATAGAAAATAAAAATACATTTGAAGAAAATGAATGGCAAGAACTTTATAAATTATCAGAGGGAACTTTTGTAGAGGAAACAGAACAATTGAAAAATTCAGCTGCTGGAGCAGGACTTACAGATAATGACTAAAGAGGAGAAAAAATTAAACTTCAAAGAAATTGATAATAAATGTGAAGAATGTGGGAAAAAAGATGAAAGTGTTAGAGAAAATTTAATTTTATCCGGCTTTAAAATTTGCCAGTCTTGTAGGGTTTCAAAAACAGTATTTCCAGTTTAGCTAATTGTACTTATTGGCAATGCATTCATTCTACTAATCACAAATGATATCGATAAAAATGCAATTAATAAGAAAGCTAAAAAAATTATACCAAAAGATTTAAAATTAGACTTAAGTCCCAAAACGTGTTTGGTTGATATTATAAGAGATGCAAAAATCCAAAATTGAGTTAAAAAAATTACAGGTAGAACTAAATCTGGAGTGACTGCAAAAAATCTAATTAATCCAGGTGCATGGGCATAACCAACACCAATAAGAACTTTTTTAAATGGTATTTTACTATTTTTATCTGGAAATAGCTTAACTCCAATTACAAAAATTAATATAGACCAAATAAACCATGTTAAAATAGCAGTTAATCCTGAAAGTCCTATTGATGTTTTAATAATACTATTTGCAGCAATTGCACCAGCAACTCCCTCTAGGATCATTATAAGGCCAGCAAAGTATATAGCAGCTTCTCCGAAATACTTATTATCTGAATAAAGAGATCTATCTAACTTTAGTGATTTAAAAACAATATCTAAAAATACAGCAAACATAAATTACGTGAGGAGCGAATTACTTCGCTCCTCGAATATTGAATTAACCTTTAACGACTTCTCTTGTATTTGCGTAGTAAGACTCTGTAAATGGAATATCAACTACTACAGCATCAACAGGTTTACCAGGTTTAGTAGAATATTTTCTTGGTAAGTGGACTTTATATTTTGTTCCAACTTTACCTTTTGGAAAACCATTAGGGTTTTTTGTACCATCATATGGCACATATCCCATTGCAATATTCATTCCTTTTTCTGGGTGATACCATGGTGAGGTAATAAATCCTACTGGTTTACCTCCACTCGGTTTTGAAATTAACCAAAAGTCCGGAGCATACTCTGTTATTGGTTTTCCACCTAATTCCAATCCAACTAATTGAAGTTTGTAAGGTTTTTTTCCAGCTTTTAATTGTTTTTTCATTTTTTCTAAAGCAGCCTTACCAACATAATTAGCTTTTTTGTTCCATTCACCTTTTCCTGATAATGATACTTGGTAACCAAGATTACATTGAAACGGATTATGTTCATGATCCAAGTCTTGACCCCAAGATAAAATACCTGCTTGTATTCTTCTGTGGTGAGCAGGAGCGATAACTCTTAATTTATGTTTTTTTCCTGCTTTTAAAACTGCATTCCACATATCATCTGCATATTTCGTGGCATTCTTTAAATAAATTTCATATCCAGCTTCACCTGAAAAACCTGATTGAGATATTATACATTCTCTGCCACCGACTTTAGCTTTTGCAAGTCCATAGTAAGGCATGTTGTCAAAATCAACTTGTTTTCCGATTAAATCTTTCATCAATGCTTTTGACTTCGGTCCTTGAATTTGTACAGGACATGCATCAATTTCATCAATTTCACATTTAAATTTTTTATTTGCATTTACTCCCTGTAGATAGAGACCTATATCACTGTCTGATAAGCTAAACCAAAACTCGTCTTTAGCTACCCTTAATAATATTGGATCATTTAAAACACCGCCTTTATAGTTACAAAGAATAACGTATCTTGCTCTCATTGGTGATATTTTTGTTGCATCTCTAGTAATTACATAATTAACAAATTTTTCAGCGTCTCTGCCTTTAACTCTAATTTGTCTTTCAACTGCAACATTCCACATTGTTACATCGTTTTTAATTGATTTATATTCAACCATCGCACCATTTTTCCCTTTCACATATCCTCTTGGATGGTAAATACGATTGTAAACAGTTGCTCGCCAACATCCTGCCCTCATTGATAAATGCCAATAAGGTGACTTTCTTACTCTTGTTGAAATTAACAATTCAACTTTTGTTGGGCCACTTTGTCTTAAATTATAAGGTACATGCCTATCTGATTGGTTTACAGACGTTGCATGTTTTAGCTTTGAATAATCAAATTCTTTAGACATATTCATTCTCCTTCAACCACTTGTTAGTTTCCTTCAAGCCGCCGAATGTATAAATGTGAAAAAAATCGGTATGCATTTTTAATTTCCCAATTAATTCATTAGGGTCTTTAGGTTTCATCAAATCTAATGCCTTACTAAAATTAGATTTTAGAAAGTTAATGGAATTTTTTGCACCTACAATATTAGCAAATTTAATTAGGCTAGTGATTTTAAGTGGTCCAGTAATTCCAACATGAACTGGTACTGACTGCTTGGATATAAAGTCAATTATAGGCTGAGGA
>CACOSS010000008.1 GCA_902629955.1 uncultured Pelagibacteraceae bacterium | reverse complement strand
AATTTTTGAACATATTTTGATAAAGTGTGTAATCTTAGGTCTAACAATGTTTCCTCATTGTTATACATAAAACAATCAAATAAATTCATTTTAATTTTTATTAATTTTAAGTACTCCAATAAAAGCCTCTTGGGGTATTTCTACTTTACCAAATTGTTTAGCTTTTGCTTTCCCTTTTTTTTGTTTTTCTAATAGTTTTCTTTTTCTATCCAAAGCTCCACCACCATGTATCTTAGTAAGAACATCTTTCTTAAAGCCTTTTATAGTTTCTCTTGCTATAATTTTACCTCCAATAGCAGCTTGCACAGGTATCATAAAATTGTGTCTTGGTATTAAATCTTTTAATTTCTCACAGACCTCTCTTCCAATGGATTGAGCAAAATCCTTATGCACCATCATTGCTAATGCGTCTACTGGTTCAGAATTTACTAATATACCTAGTTTGACAAGGTTTCCTTCCTTGTGACCAGTTATCTCATAATCAAAACTTGCGTAACCACTTGTCATCGATTTTAAGCGATCATTAAAGTCAAAAACTACCTCATTTAAAGGTATATCATAATTTAAAACAGCTCTATTACCTGAATAAGTTAAATTTGTTTGTACACCTCTTTTGTTTTGGCACAATTTAATTATCGATCCAAGATATTGATCTGGTGTAATAATTGTAGCTTTAATCCAAGGTTCCTCAATTAATTTTATCAGAGTTGGATCTGGCAAACTTGATGGATTTTGCAAGTCAAAGATTTTACCACTATTTAAATGTACTTTATAAACCACCCCTGGTGTTGTTGTTAAAAGATTTATGTCAAATTCTCTTTCAAGTCTCTCAGTTACGATTTCTAAATGGAGTAATCCCAAAAATCCACATCTAAAGCCTAACCCTAAAGCTGAGGATGACTCAGGCTCGTAAGAAAAACTAGAGTCGTTCAATTTTAATTTTGCTAATCCATCCTTCAACTTTTGGTATTCAGAACTATCAACGGGGAATAGTCCACAAAAAACCACAGGTTTGCTAGGTTTAAAACCAGGTAAAGCTTTTTGTAAAGGTTTATTTGCATCACAAATAGTATCTCCAACTTTAGTTTCAGATAAATTTTTAATTCCAGTAATTATAAAACCAATTTCTCCAGAATTAAGTTCATTTATGTCTTTTGGTTTTGGCGTAAAAACACCAACTTTTTCAATTATATATTCTTGATTGGTGGACATCATTTTTATTTTCATATTTTTTTTTAATTTTCCGTCAATTACTCTTACGAGAATAATTACTCCAAGATAAGAGTCATACCAACTATCAACTAATAAACATTTTAGTAACTCATCTTTTTTTCCTTCTGGAGATGGTAAGTTTGCAATTATTTGCTCTAAAATATCCTCAATACCTTCACCTGTTTTCCCAGAACAGGGAACTGCTAGAGATGTTTCAATACCTATAACATCTTCAATTTGCTTTTTTGTTCTATCTATATCAGATGCTGGTAAATCTATTTTGTTTAATACAGGGATAATTTCATGATTTATATCTAGAGCTTGATAAACATTTGCAAGTGTTTGTGCTTCAACACCTTGCGTACTATCAACAATCAGAATTGATCCTTCACAAGCGTATAATGATCTACTTACCTCATAGCTGAAATCTACATGGCCCGGAGTATCAATTATATTAAGTATATATTCTTTACCGTCTTTTGATTTATAATTTAGCTTAACAGTTTGTGCTTTAATTGTTATTCCTCTTTCTCTTTCTATGTCCATAGAATCCAAAACTTGTTCCTTCATTTCTCTATCAGTAAGGCCACCACATCGGTGGATTATTCGATCTGCAATTGTTGATTTTCCATGATCTATATGGGCAATAATTGCGAAATTTCTGATATTATCTAGATTTGACATCTATGATCTTAATTTTGCGCCAGTTTTATTTTCTACGCTAGAAATAATTAACTTATTTAAATTATTTAAATCTTCATCTGTAAGTGATTTCTTGGATGATTGAATTGTTATATTTAATGCAACTGACTTTTTATCTTTATCTATATTCTCTCCTTCATATACATCAAAAACTCTTATTGATTTAATTAAATCCTTATCCACGTCAGTTATAATTTTTATTAGTTTTTGAACTTCAAAATTTTTATCCATAACAAATGCAAAATCTCTCTCGGATTTTTGAAAATCAGAATATTGGAATTTTGATTTTAAATCTTTAAGTTTGTCTTTTCCAATTTTTATCCTGTCTAAAAAAATCTCAAATATTACAAGTGCGTCTGTTTTAAGACCTACTTTATTGAGTATATTTGGATGAATTTCTCCAAAATAAGCTATTGGAAACTTGTCTGCATAATTTTGGTAAATAGCACCAGATTTTCCTGGATGATAATAATTAGGGGTTTTAGTATTAATATTAATTTTATAGGGATCTAAACCTATTTCATGTAAAGTTTGTACTACGTCTCTTTTAGAGTCAAAAACATCTAGTTTTCTCTCTTTTTCAATCCAATTTAATCTTGAGTTTAATCCTGATTTTAAACCCGCTAAAATAATTTCCTGTTCGCCTGGTTTATTTCCTTTAAAAATTGGTCCTATTTCAAACATCGAAATATCTTTAAAGTCTCTGTCTAAATTCTTTTTTAAGTAAAAGATAAGATTAGAAAAAATAGAACTTCTTAAGACATTTAAGTCGGAGCTAATAGGATTGACTATTTCAATTTGTTTTTTATCCTCTTTAAATAAATCGTTAATTCGTGAGTCTGTAAATGACCAAGTTACTGTTTCAAAATAACCTTTAGATGCCACAGATCTCTGCAAGAAATGGAATAATTTTTGTTGGTTATTAAGAGTTGGTTTAATTCTTACTTTTTCTGGTAGTTCTGTTTTAATTTTGTCATAACCGATTATTCTAGCAATTTCCTCTACAATATCAATTTCTTGTTCTATGTCTGGTCTCCACGAGGGAACAACTAAATCCAAAATGTTTTTTTTTGCCTTTAATTTAAATCCAAGACTTTCTAAAATTTTCTTCATCTCTTTTTCTGGTACTTTAAAACCAGTAATACTTTGAAGTTTTGTAATTGGAAAATTAATTTTAGATTGTTTAAATTTTTCATCAATCTGGACGTCTTTTTTACTTACTTCTCCTCCACATATTTTTTGAATTAATTCTGCGGCTACTAACAAACCTTCCTCAATAGAATTAGGATCTATTCCTCTTTCGAATCTATGTTTTGCATCAGTATCTATACTTAATAGTCTTGACGTTTTCCTTATAGATTTTGGATGAAAGTACGCTGACTCTAGCAAAATATTTTTTGTTCCGAACTCTGTAGCTGATCTTGTACCCCCTATAATTCCCCCTAAGCCTAAAATACCTGACTTGTCAGTTATTACGCACATATTTTCCTCTAAAATATATTTTTTATTGTCAAGTGCTTCAAAGCTTTCGCCTTTTTTTGAATTCCTAACTACAATTTCTGTATCAATTTTATCTGAGTCGTATGCATGTAAAGGCCGATTTATATCAAGCATGACATAATTTGTTATATCAACTATAGCTGAAATTGGTTTCTGGCCAACAGATAATAATTTGTCTTTAAGCCATTTAGGGCTTTCTTTATTTTGAACACCTTTAATCAATAAACTTCCAAATGCTGAACATCCTTGATGTTTTTCTTTTTTTATTTTTACTTTTAAATTTTGCTGACCAGAAAATTTTATTTTAGAAGATTTTTTTTTTCTTAATTTCCCTGATCCTGCTGCAGCTAAATCTCGTGCAATACCTCTTATACCAAGACAGTCAGCCCGGTTTGGGGTGATCGATAAGTCAATAATTTTTGGATTTTTGTTTAAAAAATAACTTTTACCGATTTTACTACTATATTTTATTGTTGATAGCTCAGTGATACCCTCACTTTCATCAGAAAGTTTCAGCTCTGCCTCTGAGCACAACATCCCATAAGATGTAACTCCTCTTATATTACTTATAGATAATTTCATTTGATTTTTTGGAATTATTGCACCTGGTGGAGCGTAAACTGTTATTAAATTTTGTTTTGCATTAGGTGCCCCACAAACAACTTTTATATTTTCTTTTTTCCCTATATCAACTTCACATACTTTTAACCTATCAGCATTTGGATGCTTTTCTGAACTTATTATTTTTGCAACTAGAAAATGGTCTAATTCTGATGGTTGACTTTGAAAACTTTCTACTTCTAAACCAACATTTGTCAGTTTATCTATTATATTTTCATCATTTAATTTCGTGTCCAAATGATCCTTTAACCAGTCTATGGTAAATTTCATCGACTTAAACCCCTGTAACTTGACGGAACATCTAAAGGATCAAATCCAAAATGACTTAGCCATCTATAATCTGTTTCAAAAAAAGCTCTTAAATCATTGATCCCATATTTTAGCATTGCCAATCTATCAATACCTATACCAAAGGCGTATCCTTGATACTTATTTGGATCAACTTTAACATTTTTAAGAACATTAGGATGAACCATGCCACATCCTAAAATCTCAAGCCATTTATCTCCTTCTCCAATTTTTATTTTGCCGTCCTTTAATTCATAGCCAATATCAACTTCTGCAGAAGGTTCAGTGAATGGAAAATGACTTGGTCTAAATCTCATCTTAATTTTATCTACTTCAAAAAATTCTCTAATAAAATAGTTTAAACATCCTTTTAAGTGACCCATATTAATATTCTTATCTATGTGAAGACCCTCAACTTGATGAAACATAGGTGCGTGCGTTTGATCACTATCAGATCTGTAGGTTCTTCCTGGGGCAATTATTTTAAAAGGTGGCTTTCCATCTAACATGGTCCTTACTTGCACAGGAGATGTATGTGTTCTTAATAAAAATTTTTTATTTTTATCTAAATAAAAAGTATCATGCATATCTCTTGCTGGGTGGTTTTCGGGTGTATTTAAGGCTGTAAAGTTATTATATTCATTCTCAACATCCGGTCCTTCCTCCACCGAAAAACCAATTTCTGAAAAGATGGATGAAATTTCATCAATAACTTGAGATACAGGATGGATCTTTCCCCGATTAAAAGATCTACCAGGCAAAGTTACATCAACTTTTTCATTTTTAAGTTTTGAATTAATCTCGTTTATTTCTATATCTTTTATTTTTTTCTCAATTAAATTTTGCAATTCACTTTTAGCATCATTTAATTCTGAAGAAGTTTTTTTTCTATCTTCAGAATTCAAAGATCCCATTTTCTTAAATTCATTAGATATTTTTCCACTTTTTCCGAATAATTCTGATTTTAATTGGTTAATTTCTTTTACATCAGAAATTTCTTTAAGCTTATTTAAGTATTCTTCTTTAATTTTTATAATATCTGACATATATGCAGATTATTTCTTAGTTGAAATAAAACAATAGTGAAGATTAATTTAACGCTGATTGGGCTTTTTTGACAATTGTTTTAAAGGCCTCTGGGTTATCATATGCTATTTCTGCTAGAATTTTTCTATCTAACTTTATGCCTGATTTATTTAGACCGTGAATAAATTTAGAATATGTAAGGCCCTCTGATCTAACACCAGCATTTATTCTTTGTATCCAAAGTGATTTAAATTCTCTTTTTTTATTTCTACGGTCTCTGTAGGCATATTGCATTGCTTTTTCCATAGCTTGTCTCGCGACTCTTATGGTATTTTTTCTTCTCCCCCATTGACCTTTAACAGCCTTTAAAACTTTTTTATGTTTTGCTCTACTTGTTACGCCTCTTTTAACTCTTGCCATTTTATCCTCTTAAATTATATGGCATATATGATTTAACAATTTTTCCATCTTGCTTTGCCATAATCGTAGTTCCTCTTTGCTTTCTTATTTGTGAATTAGTTCTTTTAATCATGCCATGTCTTTTTCCTGCTTGAGGCATAACAACCTTCCCTCTAGCAGTAATTTTAAATCTTTTTTTTGCTGAGCTTTTAGTTTTTAATTTTGGCATACGTAGCGGGACTTATACAAATATTAGAATTAATTTACAACCTTAATTATTAATTATAATGGCTGTATAACCATTATCATCTGTTTTCCATCAAATTTTGGCTGAAGTTCTATTTTACCAACTGACGACATATCAGTTTTAATTTTTTCCATTAGCTCATTTCCAAGATGTGTGTGCTGAAGTTCTCTTCCTTTAAATCTAATTGTAAATTTAACCTTATCCCCTTTAGTAAGAAATTTTTGAGCATTTTTTATTTTAAAAGAATAATCATGTACTTCTGTAACTGGTCGTAATTTAATTTCTTTTAAATCAACTTTTTTTTGTTTCTTTTTAGCTTTATTCGCTTTTTTTTGGGCGTCGTATTTAAATTTACCCATGTCCATAATTTTACATACTGGAGGTTTAGCATTTGGAGAAATTTCTATTAAATCTAGACCTTCATCTTTAGCAATTGAGATTGCTTCATTTGTGTTTAGGATACCCAAATTTTCACCGCTGCTTGAAATTACCTGAACTTCTGGAGAATATATTCTATTATTAGACCTTGGACCTTTATCCTTAGTTCTTCTTTGGAAATAATTTTTTTTATTATCTGCCACTTAATTGAGAGATGCTTGATTTAAAGCGGAGTACTTTTTAATAAAATCTTTTAATTTCATATTTTCTTGTTTTTTATTATCTAATTTTCTAATAGTTACACTATCGCTGTCAACTTCTTTTTTACCACAAATTAGTAAAACTGGTACTTTAGATAGTGAATGCTCTCTAATTTTGTAATTTAAATTATGATTTTTTAAATCTACTTCACAATTTAATCCAACATTTCTAAGACTGTTTGCTACTTGTGTTGCATATTTATCAAATTCATCTGAGACAGGTATTACAACTATTTGAAGTGGACTTATCCAAAATGGAAGCTTACCTGCGTAGTTTTCAATGAGAATTCCAATAAATCTTTCTAGTGATCCAAAGAGAGCTCTATGAAGCATTACTGGTACTTTTTTTGATCCATCTTTATCAACAAATGTTGCACCTAATCTTTCAGGAAGGTTTAAATCTACTTGCAAGGTTCCACATTGCCAGTCTCGTCCTATTGCATCTCTTAAGACAAATTCAATTTTCGGTCCATAAAATGCACCTTCACCTTTATTAATTTTATATTCTAATTTTGTTGCTTTCACTGCTTCTAATAATGCAGCTTCAGATTTATCCCAAACTGTATCATCTCCAACTCTTATCTCAGGTCTGTCAGAATATTTTAATATTACGTTTTTAAAACCTAAATCTTTGTAAATATCTAATATTAAATTTGTTACGCTTAAAGACTCTTCTGTAATTTGTTCCTCTGTGCAAAAAATATGGGCATCATCTTGGGTAAATGCTCTTACTCTCATTAGTCCATGTAAAGCTCCCGAAGGTTCATATCTGTGAACTTTTCCAAATTCAGACATTTTTAAAGGTAAATCTCTATAACTTTTTAATCCCTGATTAAAAACTTGTACACATCCTGGACAATTCATTGGTTTAATCGCAAATACTTTTTCATCAGGAGTAGTAGATGTATACATGTGTTCTCCAAATTTATCCCAATGACCAGATTTTTCCCAAAGAGACCTGTCTAGAATTTCTGGTGTATTTATCTCTTTATAACCCGCTTTTTTTTGCCTATCTCTCATATAATCAATAAGTTTTTGAAAAAGACTCCATCCTTTTTCATGCCAGAAAACTGAGCCTGGACTTTCTTCTCTAAAATGAAAAAGATCCATTTCTTTTCCAAGCTTTCTGTGATCTCTTTTTTCAGCCTCTTCTATTCTTTTTAAATAAGTATCTAAATCTTTTTGACTAGCCCAGCCAGTGCCATAAATCCTTTGTAGCATTTCATTTTTAGAGTCACCACGCCAATATGCTCCTGAGACTTTTGTTAATTTAAAAGCTTTGCCAATTTTTCCAGAAGACAATAAATGTGGACCTCTACACAAATCATGCCAAGTTTCGCCATGATGATAAATTGAAAGTTCTTCATTTTTTGGAATGCTCTCAATTATTTCAGCTTTATATTTTTCACCAATCTTTTTAAAATGCTTTATGGCCTTTTCTCTCTCCCATACTTCTCTTCTCACTTTCACATCTTTATCAACAATATCTGACATTCTTTTTTCAATTTTATTCAGATCTTCACTTGTAAAAGGCTCCTTTCTAGCAAAATCATAGTAAAAACCATTTTCAATAACTGGGCCTATAGTAACCTGCGTTCCTGGATATAATTCTTGAACAGCCATAGCCATTATGTGAGCAGCGTCATGTCTAATAACTTCTAATCCCTCAGGATCTTTAGCTGTAAAAATTTTTACAGAGCTATCTTCTTTTATAGTATGATATAAATCTTTAAGTTCTCCATTTACACTCATTACTAGAGCTTGTTTTGCAAGAGATTTGCTTATTTTTTCAGCAACTTCTGAGCCAGTTACTGGTTTTTCAAACTTAATTGTCTTTCCATCTGGGAGTGTAATTTTTGTCATTAGTTAAATAATTTTTTGTATTCTGAATAAGTGTTTAAACACATTTTTTCAATATTAAATCTATTTATAACATTCTTTCTACCCTCTTTACCCATTAATTCCAGAGTTAAAGTGTCAAGATTTATTATCTCATTTATTTTTTGTGATAAAGAGTCAACATTCCCATTTTCAAACAGTATGCCCGTTTTATTATTAATAATTGTTTCATTTGAACCACCTATGTTGCTAGCAATTATAGGTTTTCTCATTGATTGCGCCTCTACCGAAACTCTACCAAAAGCCTCTGGCTCAATTGAAGATGAAACTATAATATCCGCCAACATATAAGCAGCTGGCATATATTCGCATTTCTCTATGAATCTAAAATTATTTGTCAAATCGTATTGATCAACTAATCTTTCAAGTTTTTTTTTATAAACTTTTCTACCTTGATCACTGCCTAAAATAACAGCTGTGAAGTCTAGACCTGAATTTAATTTTTTGAATTTATTTATTGCCTCAATAAATAACTCCTGGCCTTTCCATGATGTAAGCCTACCTGGTAAAAGAATTACTTTACTATTTTCTTCTATTTGCCAAAGTGTTTTTAATTTACTAACACTATTTTTCTTTAAATTATCAGGATCAAAATATTCTGTGTTTATACCTCTGAAGATGACAAGAAATTTTTTTTTTGGACTTAAATATTTTGGATAATTATCATTTATATGTGAAAAAATAAAATTTGATCCAGCGATTAATAAATCCGACTTTACCATTACAGAATTATAAAATTTTTTAATATTTGAGCCAAAGTTATAAGTTCCATGAAAAGTTGTAACAAGCTTTCTGAAAGTTAGCTTTGTTGCAATTAGACAAGACCATGCAGGTGACCTACTTCTTGCATGAACAATATTGATATTAAGAAATAAAATTATGAAAGTTAGACAAATACTGTTTAATAATATTAGAAATGGATTTTTTGAGTGTACAGGTAGCTTTATTATCTTCACTTTTTTTTTATCCACATACTTTAAAAGTTCTCCACCACTTGTAGCTATATAAGACTTGCAATCTTGTTCATAAAGGTAGTGTGCTAAGTCGTAACAACCAGTTTCAGCGCCACCATAGCCCAATTTTGGTATAACTTGTAAAACTTTTATTTTAGATGACATTCTCTAATGTTATATATTAAGAAATTACTCTAATAAACTTTTATGACAAAATTTAAATACCTTAATTTAAAGAATAATCAGAAAATAAGATATTTAAGTAATAACTATACAAAAAACCTTTATGTTGTTTTTCTACATGGATTTATGTCTGATGTTGAGGGAAAGAAACCTAAAACTTTTTTAAGTTTCTGCAAAAAGAATAAAATTGGATTTTTAGCGGTTGAATATTCAGGGCATGGAAAATCATCTGGTGAGTTTAAGAAAGGGAATATTAGCAAATGGACTAGTGATACTAAGTTAGCTATCAAAAAATTAGTCAAAAAGAACGATTTTATATTAATCGGTTCCAGTATGGGATCTTGGATATCTACAAACCAATTTGAATTTTTCTCTAAACAAATAAAAGGATTTATTGGTATTGGTTCTGCACCTGAGTTTTTAGAAAGAGTCATGTGGAAAAAATTTTCCAAGAAGATGAAAAAAGAGACTATAGAAAATGGAGTTTATCTTTTAAAACACGGTGAATATGAGTATCCTATTACTTTTCAACTCATTAAGGATGGAAGAAAAAACAAAGTATTACATAAAAGAATAAATTTAAAAATACCGATTACATTATTTCATGGCAAAAAAGATGATACGGTTCCAGTGGTTTACTCACGGAAACTCCTTAAAATTTTTAAGTTTGCACAAAAAAAAATAATTATAATAAAAAATGGTGATCATAGCCTATTTAAAAAGCAATTTAAGTTAAGAATCTTAAAAGAGTTAAAAAGTATTATTAATAATTACAAAAGTTTTAATTAAGAAATTTTTTGTATATATAATTTAAACCTTCAACATATGAGGGAAATTTAAAGTCATACTCAAAGAATTCTTTTGCTTTTTTGTTACTAACCTTTTTGGAGTCATTATAGAAAGCTTTTAACATTTCGCTCTCAATATCCTCTAACTTTATTTCTTTAGGTTCAGGTAAATTTAAAATTTTAGCACCATATTTCATTACGTGTTCGGATGATGCAGGCTTGTCATCTGAGATATTATAAACCTCACCTTTTTTAAATTTATTAAGAGATATAAATAACAGATTTGCAATATCCTCAACATGTATTCTTGAAAAAAATTGATTTTTTTTTCTTATAATGCTTCCATTACCAGATTTAATTCTTTCTAACACATTGTTCTTATTTGAGTAGATTCCTGATAATCTAAAAATTTGAACTGGTATTTCATGTTCTTCATACATTTTAAGCCAACCATTTTCTACTGCCAATCTTTCAATGCCATTCTTTGATTTTGGTAAAGTTTCACTTTTTTCATCTACCCACTCTCCCTTATGATCTCCGTAAACACTTGTTGCAGATAAATACGTTATCCACTTAATATTTTGACTTAGAATCTCTTTTGAAAAATATTTTAAAACTAAATCCTTCTCATCCTTTGGGGGAATGGATATCAGGATATGGTCGGAAGTATTTAATTTTTTAAATATATTTTTATCTATCTTATAATTGCTAAATTCGAAGTTTGAAATTTTTTGACCTAAAAAATCAATATCACCACTTGCCTGTCTAGTGGTTACTGAAATATTTAACTTATAATTTTCTGATATAAGTTTTTTCACAAATTCTTTAGCAACTTGACCAAATCCAAAAAAAAAAATATTTAGCTCTTTCAATTTAGATTGCTTCTTTTACCATTGATTTTGTGGAAATAGGATTTTCTAATTTATCTAACATTTCTTTAGGGCAAACTTGTAGGAAATTAGTTAACTCATTTTCAAAGTTGTTTAAGATATTTTTTGAAATTTCAGATCCAGTATATTTCATATGTTCTTTAATTAATGATTTCAAATAATCTTTCCAATAATCAGTTTCTGGAATTTGCCACACTACTGTTTCAGAATTTACTTTTTTGCTAAATAATTTATTCTTGTCATAAACAAAACCCATCCCGCCTGTCATGCCGGCAGCAAAGTTATCACCTACATCACCTAAAATTACAACGGTTCCGCCAGTCATATACTCACAACCATTAGAGTCACATCCTTCAACTACAGATATTGCTCCAGAGTTTCTAACTGCGAATCTTTCTCCTGCTTTTCCGGAAGCATATAATTTGCCAGAAGTAGCTCCATATAAAACTGTGTTTCCTATAATAGTGTTTTCATAAGACTTAAGATTACTTTCCTCAGAAAGTCTAATAGAAACTATTGCTCCAGACAAACCCTTGCCAACATAATCATTTGCATCACCTTTTAGATTTAAAGTTAAGCCTTTTCCTCCAAATGCTCCAAAGGATTGTCCTGCAGATCCAGTAAAATTTAGATTTAAGAAATTATCTTCTAATTTTTCATAACCAAACTTTTTATACAAATTATGAGAAATTCTTGTGCCTACAGCCCTATGGGTATTTTTAATTTTAAATACTTTTTCTATTTTCTCATTTTTATCGATTTTCTTTTCTATTGATGGCCATATTTCTTGATCAAGAGTGTCGGGAACAAAATTTATTGATTGATTTTCACAATAACGTTTATTCTTACCACTATCTGCTTGAACAAATAAAGGGTTTAAATCTAAATCATCTAAATTTGGTGATCCTTTGCTTACTTGTCTTAACAAATCAGTCCTTCCAATTATTTCGTTAATCGATTTAAAGCCTAATTCAGCTAAAATCTCTCGTACTTCATTAGCAATGAAAGTAAATAAATTAACAACTTTGTCTGGTGTACCACTAAATTTTTCTCTTAATTTATCATCCTGCGTGCACACTCCTACTGGACATGTATTTGAATGACATTGACGAACCATAATACAACCCATAGCTACTAAAGCAGTAGTTGCTACACCATATTCCTCAGCTCCCATCATAGCAGCAATTACAACGTCTCTACCAGTTTTAATCCCACCATCAGTTCTTAGTGTAACTGAGCTTCTTAAATTATTAAGTGTTAAGACCTGATTTGCTTCAGTTAATCCCATTTCCCATGGTATCCCAACATACTTAACACTTGTTTGTGGGGATGCTCCAGTACCTCCATTATGACCAGAAATTAAAATTATATCAGCTTTTGCCTTAGCAACACCAGCAGCGATTGTTCCTATTCCTGATGAAGCGACGAGTTTAACCCCAACTCTTGCTTTAGGATTAATTTGTTTTAAATCGTAAATTAATTGTGCAAGATCTTCTATTGAATATATATCGTGGTGTGGCGGAGGTGAAATTAAAGTTACACCTGGTGTTGAATGTCTTAATCTTGCAATTTCTTTAGATACCTTAAATCCTGGTAATTGGCCGCCCTCTCCTGGTTTAGCACCTTGAGCCATTTTAATTTCAATTTCATTACAGTTATTTAAATAGTTTATTGTAACACCAAACCTTGCTGAAGCAATTTGCTTCACTCTAGAATTAGCACTATCTCCATTATCCATTTTTTTAAACCTTACTTCATCTTCACCACCTTCGCCGCTACAAGATGCACCTTTAATACGATTCATTCCTATTGCCAGTGTTTCATGTGCTTCTTTTGATAAGGCGCCGTGGGACATGCTTCCGCTTCCAAATCTTTTGAGTATGTTTTGAATTGGTTCTACTTCAGAAATATCTATTGGATTATTTAGATACCTTTTTCTAAAATCAATAAGATCTCGCAGATTTATAGGTGGTAGATTATAAATTCCCTCAGCATACTTTTTATAGGCTTCATAGGAACCAGAAGTGACTGCACTTTGTAATAAGTGTATTAATTTACCTTGATACTGATGGACTTCACCATTTTTTCTATAACGGTAAATACCTCCAATTGGTAATACGTTTTCCTCATTTTTAAATGCTTTTTCATGAATAGTTCTTAATTTTTTTTCAATACCACTTAAACCGATTCCTGAAATTTTTGAAATGACGCCTGGAAAATATTCAGAAACAATTGTCCTACTTAAACCAACAGTTTCAAAGTTGCATCCACCTCTGTAAGAACTAATTACAGAAATACCCATTTTAGACATTATCTTTAAGAGACCACTATTCACAGATTTTATATATCTGCTAACACATTCCTCGTATTGAAATTTGCCAAAAAGTTTTTTCTCAAATCTTTGATATAATCCGTCTAATGCTAGATAAGGATTTACAGTTGTAGCACCTACTCCAATAAGTGTTGCAAATGAATGTGTATCCATAGCTTCGCCTGATTGAACATTTATTGAAACATACCCTCTCAATTTATGTTTTATTAAATAAGTATTTACTGCACCTACTGCTAATAACATGGGCACTGGCAATCTATCTTCTGATATATTTTTATCTGATAATATTATTTGCGTTGAACCTTGTCGTACAGCAATCTCGGCTTCCTTTCTTATTCTCTCTAAGACAATATCTAGACTTTCGTCTTTTTTAAAAGTGCAATCTATAGATTTTATTTTTTTTTTAAAAAAACTATTAAATCTTAAAAACTGAGAATTTGATAGTATAGGACTGTTTAAAACATAAATATTTTCTTTTGTTAAATTATTAAAATTTAAAATGTTACCTAAATTTCCAAATCTAGTTTTAAGGCTCATCACCTTATTTTCTCTTAACGAATCTATTGGTGGATTTGTTACTTGACTGAAGTTTTGTCTAAAGAAATGATACAGAGGTCTATATTTGTCTGATAATACAGCTAACGGTGTGTCATCACCCATTGATCCAGTTGCTTCTTTTGAATCTTCAGCCATAGGGTGTAATATTAATTCCAAATCTTCAAGGCTTATACCAAATGCATATTGTCTTTTTTTGAGTTCGTCTCCTCTAAAAAAAGATTTTTCCTCTGCCATAGCTAATTTTTTATCTAGATCAACAATTTGATTATTAAAATGTTTGTAATCTTTAGCTAAATAGTTTTTAATTTTTTCGTTTGTAAATAATTTACCTTTTTCAATTCTTACACCTATTATTTCACCTGGTCCTAATCTTCCTTTCGTTACTATTTTCTTTTCATCAATATTTATCATTCCAGTTTCTGAGCCTGCGAATAAAAAGTTATCTTTGGTAACGGTGTATCTAAGAGGTCGAAGACCATTCCTATCCGTAGCTGCAATAACCCACTCATTATCTGTAGCCGCTATTGCTGCAGGTCCATCCCAAGGCTCCATTGTACTGTTAAGAAAATTGAATAATCTTTGATGATCTTTTGGAAGCACTTCACTTTTTTTTGACCATGCATCCGGTATCAACATGAGTTTCGCTAAGGGAGCAGGTTGTCCAGAAATATTTAATAATTCAAATACGTTATCCAAAGATGCTGAATCTGAATTTCCGGGTAAAATTACAGGTTTTAAGTTTTCAACATTCTCAAATACCTCACTAGACATTTCTTGTTCATGAACTTTCATCCAATTAACATTCCCCTTAAGAGTATTTATTTCACCATTATGAGCTAATGCTCTGAAAGGTTGTGCAAGATCCCAGCTTGGAGCTGTATTTGTAGAAAATCTTTGATGAAAAATAGCATACCTAGAAATAAATCTTTCATCTGCTAGGTCAGTATAGAAATCAGCTAACGCTTCAGCCAAAAACATGCCTTTATAAATGATAGATTTAGAACTAAAGGAACAGATATAAAAATTATCTAAATGATTTTGTCTTACATTGTTCTCAATTTTTCTTCTTGTCTCATATAGTTTTATCTCCAAACTCTTGCCAGATAGTTTTTGGTCGTTGTGTTTAAAAAGAACTTGAGTAATTTCAGGTCTAGTTTGTTCAGCTTTTTCTCCTAAAACTTTTGTATTTACTGGAACTTGTCTCCAACCATAAATATTGAAATTATTTTGCGTCAATTCTTTTTCAACCAATGTTCGGCAATTTTCTTGTGCCTCATAATTATTTCTTGGTAGGAATATCATACCAATACAAATTTCTGAGTTATCGTAATTATGTCCTGTTAATTCTATTTTTTCCTTAAAAAATTCTTTTGGGATTTCGACATGAATACCTGCGCCGTCACCTGTTTTACCATCAGCATCTACTGCACCTCTGTGCCAAACAGCTTTTAGAGCCTGTATTCCATATTCAACTACCTTTCTTGATTTTTTTCCTTCGGTTGATGCAACAAGACCTACTCCGCATGCATCATGCTCCATTTTCCTTGAGTAAACATTATTTTTTTCAAGTAATTCTCTATTTTTAAAATATCTTTTCATTATGCAACTTTAATGTTATTAATTTCTTTTTGTTTCAAGTGTCTAATAATTGACTCGGCTACGTCTCTTCCATCCTTAATTGCCCATACCACTAATGACGCTCCTCTTACAATGTCTCCAGCTGCAAAAACACCTGGAACATTAGTCTCTAAAGTTTCAAAATCAGTCTTTATTGTTCCCCATTTCGAAACTTGAAGATCGTCATTTTCAAATAGCTTTGGTAGATCTTCTGGATCAAATCCTAATGATTTTATGACCATATCAACCTCTAAATTAAAACCTCCATCTTCCTGTATTTCAGGTTTCCTTCTTCCGGTATCATCTGGTTCGCCTAATTTAATTTTACTTACGCTTATTTTTTCTACTTTTTTTGTTCCATGAAACTCTTTAGGACTTGATAGCCATACAAATTCCACACCTTCTTCTTCCGCATTACCGACTTCTCTAGAAGATCCTGGCATATTTTCTTTATCTCTTCTATACAAGCATTTAACAGATTTTGCATTCTGTCTAACAGCAGTTCTAACACAGTCCATAGCTGTATCACCACCGCCTATAACAACTACATTCTTTCCTTCGGCATTAAGAGTTCCATCATCAAACTTTTCAACTTTATCACCTAAACCTTTTTTATTTGATGCAGTTAGAAATTCCATTGCTGGAAAAATATTATTCAAATTACTACCAGGAATATTTATTTCTCTTGGTTTATAAACTCCAGTTGCTATTAATATCGCGTCATGTTTCTCTCTTAGTTGATTTAGTGAAGCGTCTTTTCCGACCTCAAAATTATGAACAAAATTTATTCCACTTTTTTTTAAAAGTTCTGTACGTCTCTCAACGACAAATTTCTCTAATTTAAAATTCGGTATTCCATAAATTAGCAATCCACCAGCTCTATCGTAACGATCATATATTGTTACTTGATATCCAGATTTTCTTAACTGTTCACCACATGCTAAACCCGCTGGACCTGCTCCTATAATACCAACGCTCTGTTGTAATTCAGATTTAACACTTATAGGTTTTACCCACCCATTTGCCCAGGCGTTCTCTGTTATAAATTTTTCTACTGAACCTATTGTTACAGTTCCGTGTCCAGACTGCTCTATTACACAATTACCTTCACATAACCTGTCTTGTGGACATATTCTTCCACAGACTTCTGGCATATTATTTGTGCTTTGAGATAACTGATATGCTTCCTCTAATCTACCCTCTGCGGTAAGTTTTAACCAGTCGGGAATGTTATTGCTTAATGGGCAGTGAACTTGACAAAATGGAACTCCACATTGAGAACATCTGCTGGATTGTTCTTTTGCTTTATTGTTAATAAACTCGTCATATATCTCGTTAAAATCCTCTTTTCTTAAATCGATCTCTCTTTTAGGTGGATTTTGTTGACCTATTTTGACAAATTTAAGCATTTTATCAGCCATAATTCGATGGCTTATATACTAAGTGGAAGGATTTATAAATGTAAAAT
Organism: uncultured Pelagibacteraceae bacterium; assembly: GCA_902629955.1. Classification (GTDB taxonomy): domain Bacteria; phylum Pseudomonadota; class Alphaproteobacteria; order Pelagibacterales; family Pelagibacteraceae; genus Pelagibacter. The sequence continues at coordinate 19,439 of CACOSS010000008.1, read as the reverse complement.
AGGACAATATATATTACCTAATTTTATAAAAAACCCAATATTTACAAGGTAAATTCGTTTTTTGCATACCTATTATTTGCTCACGTTATTGCTTCATTTTATAAATATTTAGATTACAAGAAATTTGTGACCTTTGATTTTTTTGAAATTCTGCTCCTATCTGCAATACAAGGTATATCTGAATTTATTCCAGTAAGTTCCTCTGCCCATTTATTTTTAACCTCAGAAATTTATAATTTTAAAGCTCAATCCCTGCTTACAGATATAGGGCTACATTTAGGCTCGCTATTAGCAATCATTACTTACTTTCAGACTGATTTATCAAATATTTTTAAAAATAAAAATTTATTGCTACTAATAATAATTGGTTCGGTGCCAGTAATTTTAGTAGGAGCAATACTTTATCAAACAAATATAATTTCATATTTAAGAAATATTGAAATAATAGCTTGGGCAACATTAATTTTTGCAATCATACTATATTTTGCAGACAAAGTTGAAGTAAAAAGAAAATTTACAGCAAAATTAGATTTTAGAACTATTATCATTATCGGATGCTTTCAAATATTGGCACTTATTCCAGGTGTGAGCAGATCTGGAATAGTTATTACTGCAGGAAGATTTCTTAAGTTTGATAGATTTGATTCTACAAAAATTTCATTTTACCTTTCAATACCAGTAATTACTGGAGCTAGTTTACTTGGCTTAAAAGATTTATATAAAGAAACGTTAGAATTTAATACAGTCATTTTATTTTCCGTATTTTTATCATACATATTTTCTTACTTTACAATTAAATATTTCTTAATTTTTGTCAAAAAATTTAATCTTAATCTTTTTGTATTTTATAGAATTTTTTTATCACTTATATTATTTAGTATTATTTACTTTCGATGAAGGTAAAATTTGGGATAAGATTACTGCAAATAAAATTAATAAACATCCAATTATATTATTAAATTTTAAAAATTGATCTAATATTATCCATCCAGCTATAGCGGCAAATACGCCCTCTAGAGAATAAATTATAGCTGCTGGTGCTTCCTCAATATTTTTTTGTGCATACATCTGTAAAGTAAAAGCAATTCCTCCTGATAAAGCACCAGCGTAAAGTATAGAGCTCAATTCAAGTAATATTTTTGATAAAATTACTTCTTCAAAGATAAATGCAAAAAAAATTGACAATGAAAAAACAAATGCTGCCTGTAATGCTGCATAGAAGATTGGGATGTTAAATTTTTGCATAAATTTACCTGCATAAATTATATGTAAAGCCCAAAAAATTGAGCAAAGAATTACAAGAGCATCACCCAACATTATTTCTGCATTTGAAAAATCTGTAAGAAGATAGACTCCAAATATACAAAGAGCTATCGATGGCCATATACTCCAATGAACTTTTTCCTTGTAAATCAAAAACAAAATAATTGGCACAAAGGGAACATAAAAAATTGTGAAAAAAGCAGCATTTGCAATATTTGTGAATTGTAATGCAGCTTGTTGTAAAAAAGTTCCTAAAAAAAGTGATACTCCCATGTAAATTAAATATTTAATGAATAATTTTGTATTATTATTTATTTCTTTTTTAATTTTATTTTTTTCAATTAAAATTGCGAAAGGTAATATTGTTAAAAAGCCTACAAAAAATCTTGAAGAATTAAATGTTAATGGTCCTATATTATCCATTCCAGTGTCTTGAGCTATAAATGCTGTTCCCCAAATAAAAGTTGTAATAAGGGCGCACAACATTGAAAATGATTTTTTCATTTAAATAAAGTTATATTAGATTAAACCGTTTATCTTACACGAGCTATCAAAGTCTTCTTTGTTTATGTAACATCCCATCATTTTTCTTTTTCCATTAAATGATCCTCTGCCGTGTAAAACTCTCCAATTATTAAATATCAATAATTCACCTGGTTTCAAAATATGTCTCCATTGATAATCTTTCGAATTTGCCAAATTATCAAACATACTTATTGCCTGATAGAAAATTTTAGTAAGTTTTTGATCTAGTCTAAAAGGTGCCCTATCGTAATTATTAAAACTAATCTGGGATATTTCACTCTTACTATTTAGTTTTATTATTGGTCTTCTAGCCTCAAGAATTACTCCATCGCCAGTATAATTTCCAGGTACCTCAATTTTAGTTAAAGCCTCATATAGATCCTTGTTTTTATCCTTGATAGTTTTTGCAATCTTTAATCCATCTACCATAATGGAGTCACCTCCATTTGCTTTATATTCGCAACATAAAAGTAATTGCAAACCAGGAGCATCATTGCTGTATGTTGAGTCCGTATGTGGCCTTAATTCCTCACTCGTATATGCGCTGTCTGCCATGTCAGCATTAGACTCAAAGCTCCATAGTCCTCCAAAAATAGAATTTCTTACATAACCAATTTTTTTAGCTATAGCTTCAACAGAAGACATTTTTTTTTGACAATCTGTAATCACTGCAAATCCATAGACATGTAAATTTATGAGTAAATTTTTAAAACCTTCTTTGCTAATTGCTTTTTCGTACTTTACAAAAATCTCATCATTAATCTCTGTATTATCCCAAATTTTTATTTGGTTTTTTTTTCTTGAATAATTAAAAGAGTTTTTAAACAAAAATTCCGAGGAATACTTGATATCATTTGGAGTATCAGACCACTTAATATCTATAGACTTCCCTTCATTTGATATATTTGCATTTTTAATTTTAATATTAGGATTTAATTTTGCAGTAAATGTTTTTCTCTGATTGCTTCGTTCATCCCAATTGTTTTCATCCCTCGCATGATCTCTAAGCCATATATTTGGAAAAATATCCTCAGACTGATTTGAAAAGAATACCTTAAGTCCATCATTCAAAATTTCGATTTTGTCGACATAATTAGATCTATTTTTGGTCATTTTTCAATGCAAAACTATATCATGATATTGAAAATGTTTAATAAAATAATACTCATAAATAAGGACCAAAGTTTAGATGGTAGATTTTGGATACAGTCCTCATTGTTAAAAAAATACTTAAGATCTTTAAAATATTAAATATTTATATATATTTTAAAAAAATAATGTTAATTTGCGCCTGTAGCTCAATTGGATAGAGCGCTTGGCTACGGACCAGGAGGTTCTGGGTTCAACTCCTAGCAGGCGCACCAAAAAATAAAGTATGAAAATATCTTTACAAACATCTGTTTTCTTGTTTTTTTTAATAGTGCTTGTATTCTTGCTTTTAATTACTTTTATAATTTAATCTATGTCAAATAATTTTGAGCAAATAAGTACAAAATCTGGTTTCATGAAGCATAATGGAGGTTTATTAATTAGAAAAATATCAGACAACGAATTTCAATTTAAAACTAAAGTTACTGCAAATCATCTTAATAGAGCTGGTATAACTCATGGTGGATATATTGCCTCAATAATTGATGCTGGTTGTGGTTCTGCTGCACATAAGTTAGTTGAAAATAATCAATGTGTTACAATAGCTTTAGATATTAAATTTATAGCTCCAACTAAAGAAAAAGATGAAATTTTAGGTAAAGTAACTATTTCTAAAAAAACAAAATCAATGATTTTTTTAGTTTGTAATTTAGAATGCGATGGAAGGTTAACTGCTTCAGCCTCAGGAGTATGGAAAATTTTGAGAAACAATTCCTTTCCTAAGTAGGGGTAGCTATTCATTTTAATTCTGCTAGAATAATTTTATAAATTCTTAAAAATGAGAACTTTTTGCAGATCGATTCGGACTTGTTTTAGTCCATTTTTGTTCTAAAGAGGTAACAACATATAGTAGTCAATTAAAATCACATACAAATTATAGAAATGAGTAAAAACAAAATTGTTGCAGTCCTTGGTCCTACAAATACAGGAAAAACATTTCTTGCTATTGAAACCATGTTGTCATTCGACAGTGGAATGATGGGCTTCCCATTAAGACTGTTAGCTAGGGAAGTATATGACAAAGTAATAAAAAAGATCAATCCAAGCAAGGTTGCTTTAATAACCGGAGAAGAAAAAATAATACCTTCAAATGCAAAATATTTTTTTTGTACAGTTGAGTCAATGCCAATAGATAAAAAGCTAGATTTTGTTGCAATAGACGAAATTCAAATGGCAAGTGATCATGAAAGAGGACATATATTTACTGATAGATTATTAAATTTAAGAGGTGAAAAAACTACAATGTTTATGGGATCAAGTTCTATGAAAAATATTATTGATAAGCTTGAAGAAGATGTTGAATATATAGATAGAAAAAGGCTTTCAAAACTTACGTACTCTGGCCATAAAAAAATTTCCAGAATAGAAAGAAAAAGTGCAATAATTGCGTTTTCTGCTGAAGAAGTCTACGCAATCGCTGAATTAATCAGGAGACAAAAGGGTGGAGCTGCAATTGTAATGGGATCACTAAGTCCTAAAACTAGGAATTCACAAGTAGCACTTTATCAATCAGGAGATGTAGATTATTTAGTTGCCACTGACGCTATTGGAATGGGAATAAATATGGATTTAGACAATGTTTATTTTTCAAATTTAAAAAAATTCGATGGAAAAAAACTTAGAAGATTAAAGATATCTGAAATTGGACAAATTTCAGGTAGAGCAGGAAGATATTTAAATGATGGATATTTTGGAATTACTGGTGATTGTGGTGAAATAAGTGCAGAAGAGGTAGAACTTTTAGAAAATCACAAATTCGATGATATTCATACAATTTACTGGAGAAGTACAAACTTAAATTTTAAAAATGGAAATAATTTAATTAAATCTCTTGAAGAAAGACCAAGTAAAACATGGCTCAAAAGAGTACCTGAATGTGAGGATGAAAAAGTATTAAAACATATTTTAAAAGATGTTGAAAAATTGGAAATTTATAAAAATGAAAATGAACTTAAATTGCTCTGGGAATGTTGTCAAATTCCTGATTTTGTAAAAAAAACTTATGGAAATCATTTAGAAGTAGTTGGAAAAGTTTTTAATTTTTTAAGAGAAAAGCCAGGCAGAATTTCAAATTCTTATATGAAACAACAACTATCAAGTTTAGATAAGCTTGAAGGAAATGTAGACTCTATTTCAAATAGGATAGCCAATGTTAGAACTTGGTCGTATGTATCAAATAAAATAAATTGGGTTGAAAACCAAGACTACTGGGTTGAGAGAACTAAGAGTCTTGAAGATAGATTATCAGATAGACTTCATGATGAATTAATCAAAAGCTTCATAGATAAAAGAGCCAGTGTATTAGCAAGAGGTTTGAAACAGGATATTACCTTTGATACAAAAATTTTAGAGGGAAAAAAAGTAATGATTAACAACCAATTTATAGGGCAACTTAAGGGATTAAAACTAGAATTGGATTATAAAGTTGGGGCGTTTGATACAGATATTAAATCATTAAAAAAAGCTGCCAGACAAAATGTCGGTCCTGAAATAATCAATAGAATAAAAAATATAATGAAGCAAAATAACATAGAACTAAAAGATGATTTAAAAATATATTGGAATTCCTTTCCTGTAGCGCAACTAACGGCTGGAAAAGATTATCTAAATCCAGACATAAAATTAATCATAGACGATATGGTAGAAAATAGTGATCAATTGGAACTTTATAAATATTTAATATCATGGATAAACAAAAAAATTAAAGATGAATTGACCAGCTTAATTGAATTAAAGAATTTAGAAAATCGAAATCCTCATATAAGAGCTTTAGCCTATAGAATTTATGAAAGTAATGGTGTTGTAAAAAGAGAAGAAGTTAAAAATTTTGTCACAAAACTTGAACAAAACGATCGTAAAATACTAAGATCAAAAGGTGTTAAATTTGGAAGATATCATATATTCCTTTTTAAACTTTTTAAACCAAAAGCAGTTTCTTTAAGAACACTGCTTTGGAAAAATTTTAATGAAAAATACTTTGATTTTGAGCCGCCACAATTTGGATTAAACTTCATTAATGAAAATAAAAAACTAAATCGTGACTTTATGCTTATGTGTGGATTTGAAAAATTTGACAATTATTATGTTAGAATAGATATACTTGAAAGACTTTTTTTAATGATTATTGATATAAACAAAAATAATAATGAAAAAGAAATTAAATTAGTTCCAGATATGTTAAACTTGTTGGGTTGCAATAAAGAAAATTTCGTTAAATTAATGGAAAAAATGAATTATAAGTCCTCTTATAAAAATCAAGATGTTTATTTTAAATATAATTTGAGAAAAAAATTTAAAAAAATTGATGATAATAAGAATATTAATGAAGACAATCCTTTTAATATTTTAAAAGAAATTAGGTTAAAATAATGTTTAATATTTTTAAAAATAATAAAAAAGACCACAATAATAATTTATTTATTAATATTGGTGCTCTCCTTATACACGTTGCAAAAATTGATGAAAATTATTCCGAAAAAGAGAAAGAAATAATTAAAAAAACGTTGTTAGAACTTGGTTTGTCAGCTGATGTTTTAGATAATGTATTCAAAAAATCTGAAGAAACTGAAAAAAATTCAAATCAAATTCTTGAATTTACTAAAGAAGTAAAAAATAAAGATGAGGAATTCAAAATTAAAATAGTAGAAGCTTTGTGGAAAATAATTTACGCTGATAATGTTTCTGACATTTATGAGATGAGCTTAATGCGACGATTAACTGGTTTGCTTTACTTAGATACTAAAATAGTAGGTGATATAAAAAATAAAATAAAAAATTCTTAAATAAATGACATATCTGGTAAATGACAAATGCATAAAATGCAAGTTAACAGATTGTGTAGACGTTTGCCCAGTTGACTGTTTTTATGAAGGAAAAAATATGCTTGTAATTAAACCTGATGAGTGTATAGATTGTGGCGTTTGTGAACCAGAGTGTCCAGTAGATGCTATAGTTCCCGATACTTTAGAAGGTGCAGAAAAATGGTTAGAGATAAATACAAAATATTCAGAGATTTGGCCAAACATAAACAAGAAAAAAGATCCACCGGAAGATCATAAAAAATTTGAAAATGAAAAAAATAAATTTGAAAAATATTTTAAAGAAAACCTTTAAGAAAAAAGATAAACCAATAAAAAAAAATAAGTCAAAAGTTGTAAAAAAAGCAAATAAAAGGACTGTAAAAAAAGTTACAAAAAATCTTAAAAAGATTAAAGAAAAGACAAAAAAAATATTAATTAACAAAAAAGATAAAACATCTAATACAAACTTAAGAATATTAAAACAAAATGAGCAAAAACCTGAAATAAAAAAGATTAAAAAACAAGAAACTGAAAAAAAAGAATTCAAAGCAAAAGATTATGTTGTTTATCCAAAACATGGGGTTGGACAAATATTATCCATAAACAATAAAACCATTGGTGGAATTGAAGTCCAATGTTATGATATTAAATTTGAGAAAGATAAAGCAGTTGGACTTTTGCCAATTAACAAACAATCTCACCTAAGGCCACTATCTACCGTAAATCAAGTTAACAAATCAATATCAATACTAAAAGGAAAGCCAAAAATAAAAAGGTCAATGTGGAGTAGAAGAGCACAGGAATATGAACAAAAGATAACTTCAGGAAAAATTTATGAATTAGCGGAAGTGGTTAGAGATTTAAATAAGGGAGATGATTTAATGGTAGATCAATCATATAGCGAAAGACAACTATTCGAAAAAGCATATGAAAGAATTCTCTCAGAATTTCAAATTGTACTGAATCTTTCTTATGAAGATATTCAAAAAAAACTTAACAAAGCTTTAAAAAGAAATTTAGAAAATCAAACCCAGCCACAAACGCAGTCATTAAAACAGGTTCAAGATGAACAATCTAATGAAGCAGGTGATAATGGAGATGATGAACCTGTTGGGATAGAAGAAGAAAGTTCACAATAAAAAAAACGCTTCCCACACAAAAGTTATGAGAAGCGTTTAATTCAAGAAAAAACTATCTTCTTTTTTTTCTTCTTTTTTTAGCTTTTTTCTTTTTAGCTTTTTTTCTTCTTTTAGCCATCTTTAGCTCCCTTGTTGTTACACGAATCATTTGATTCGCTATTGTTTACAATTTATTTTTTTAATTAAGTTATGTCAAACATTTAATTAATTACAAAAAGTTTAATGTTGAAAAAAAAATTTGTAATTTTTTTTTATTGAATGATTGTTAAAAAGATAAGAGTTTATGCGAATAATATGCAAATTATTTTAATTAGTTTTGTAAAGGTTTTCTAAACTTTTTTTATAATTTTCTAATATAATTTTTCTTTTTAACTTTAAAGTTGGAGTTAACATTCTATTTTCGATTGTAAATTCATTAAAAATAACTATAAATTTTTTAATTTTTTCAATTAAGGATAAGTTTTTATTAACATTTTCTATAAATTGTTTAATTTCTTCTTCATTTGTATTCTTTTCTGCAACAATTAATGCAACAAGATAATTTTTTTTATCTCCATAAACAAAACTTTGTTTAATATTTTCATTCAAACAGAGCAAATTTTCTATTTTTGTTGGAGAAATATTGTCTCCTCCTAAATTTACAATTAATTCTTTTTTTCTATCTGTAATTTTTAAATTTCCCTCTTTATTTATCACGCCAATATCCCCGGTATGTAACCATCCCTCTTTTATTATTTCATCAGTTTCTTTTTTTTTATTCCAATACCCGAGCATTACATTTTCTCCCTTTATCAATATTTCACCATCCTCAGCAATTCTAACGGAATTTGTTCGAAAAGGAGGGCCGACCGTTTCGACTTGAATATTACCTGGAATATTACAGCTAACAACTGGTGATGCTTCTGTTAATCCATATCCTTGAAGTGTTGGAAGTCCAATGGAATTTAAAAATTCACCTATTTTTTGATCAAGAGCACCTCCACCAGACACAAAAGCCTGAAGGTTTCCGCCAAATTGTTTTTTGACTTTTTTTCTAATCAACATTTCACACACAAAATCTATTAATTTTTCAGAAAATTTAAGTTTAGTTTTTTTAAGTTTTTTTGTTCCAAGCTCAACTGTTAAATTTATTAGCCTTTTTTTTAAACCTTTTTGCTTACTCAAATTAATATTAATCTTGTTATATAAATTTTGATAGAATCTAGGTACAGCGGTCATTATTGTAGGTTTAGCCTCAGACATATTCATTAATAATTTTTCTAAGCTCTCCGCATAAAATATTTTTGCTCCAATTAAAATCTGCACAAATTGGACAGTATGCTCGTAAGAATGAGATAAAGGTAACCAGGTAAGGAATACAGGATCTTTTTTTTTTATTAAAGGCAAAAGTAAATCATATGCACCTTCGCAATTTGCTAAAATTCCTCCATGACTCAATATAACTCCTTTCGGGTTACCAGAAGTTCCAGAGGTATAAATTATACAAGCTGGCATATTTCTTGTTAATTTTTTGTTTATTATTTTCTCACTCAAATTCTCTTTAAATATATCCGATATTAATAAACAGTTTACATCTATTCTTTCAAAAGAAATTATTTTAATTTCATCAAGATTTATAAAATTCTTAATTTTTTTGAATTGAGAATTATTTGAGACAAAGACTAAACTTGGCTTACAGTCCTGAAGTATATATTTATAATCGTTATCTGAATAAGTCGTAAATATCGGCACAGATATTCCACCCGAATTCATTATGGAGATATCAGATATTAACCAGTTTGGATTGTTTTCAGAAAGAATTAAACACCTATCACCATGATTAATTAATGTTTTTAATTTATATGAAAGCTTAAGAATACGTTCAGATACATCTTTCCAGCTATAAATTGTTCTTTCAGATTTTAATGAGTTTAAAAAAGATTTAGTGTTATCTACTTCTTCTAGTTTTTTAAAAAATAACTCAACAAGGCTGTTTATATTTGATACTTTCATAATTTGGTGGGCGAAGAGAGAATCGAACTCTCACTTCTTGCGAAACACGATTTTGAGTCGTGCGCGTCTACCAGTTCCGCCATTCGCCCAATTTTAAACAATTAATTTTATTTAAATGAATAGTATTAAAACTTATTTTGTAATAAAACCAAAAAATGTTCAAAAAATTTTACGATAAATCAATAGAATTAGCGTCAAATAAGAGATCAAATTTTTACTTAGGTATTGTATCTTTTGTTGAAAGTTCTTTTTTCCCAATTCCACCAGACGTCATGATTGTGCCTATGGTTCTTGCAAAAAAAGATACTTATCTAAGAATTTTTATAATTGCTACAATATTTTCTGTTCTAGGTGGTATTGCAGGTTATTTAATTGGCTATTTATTTATAGATTTAGCAATGCACGTGATTGAATTTTATAATTATGAGAACAAAGTTTTAAAATTAAAGATGGATCTCTCACAAGGTAGTGGCATGGTAATATGGTTAGGAACCTTATTCCTAGCTGGTTTCACCCCTCTACCATATAAAGTTTTTACAATAACAAGTGGTCTAATCGCATTCGATATAATTGCATTTATTATAATCAGCTTTATTTCAAGAGGTTTAAGATTTTATTTAGTTTCAATTTTGACTGCAAAATTTGGGGAAAAATTTGTTAAATTAATAGAACAAAAAGGCGCAGTGTGGTCCTCAATAATTGGTATTATTATAATATGTATACTGGCTATTTTTTATTTTGCTTTTATTAAATGACAATGAGACCATTAAAGCACAGAACTGTATTGAATTTAATATTAATCTTCTCTGTATTTTCGATTTTATTTGCATTTTATGTCGAGTTTGTTTTAGGGCACAAACCATGTAATCTTTGTCTATTACAAAGGATTCCATATATTACAACAATTATATTAATAGTATTAGTTATTATTTTCAAAAATTTAGAAAAATTAACCTTCATGCTTTTGAGTATAATATTTTTAGCAGGGTCGTTGCTTGCAATTTATCACGTTGGAATTGAACGTGGTTTAATTTCTGAGTCGTTTGTATGTGGAAACAATATTGATGCTAGCATTACAGATAAAAGTGAGATTCTGAAACAATTACAAAATAAAGCAATTAGCTGTAAAGATGTCACTTTTGCTATTTTTGGAATATCACTTGCTACAATAAATACTTTTATTTCTGCGTTTTTAACGACTATAACTTTCTTAATATTTATTAAATATGAAAAAAAGCGATAAAAAAAAAATTGAAGAATTCATAAGAGTTGATCACGCTGGAGAAAGAGGTGCGATTAAAATCTATGAAGGACAATTATTAGCTTTAAATACATTTGTTAAAGATGATGAACTAAAAAAAACAATCGAAGAAATGAAAGAGCATGAAAGAGAACATGCAAATTATTTTGAGCAAGAAATAAGAAAAAGAAGTATCAAACCTACAAAATTTTTACCATTATGGGATTTACTAGGTGTTGGTTTAGGTTTTGGGTCAACTCTATTAGGTAAGAAAGCTGCCATGCTATGCACAGCATCTGTTGAAGAAGTAATTGATGAGCATTACCAAAACCAAATTGATCAAATCGAGTCAGATGAGAAAGAGCTTAAAGAAAAAATTATTAAATTTAGGGAAGATGAACTTCATCATAAAGATATAGCATATGAAAAAGGAGCATCTAAAGATGGGATTTATTCAATTTTCGATAAAATTGTAAAAGCTGGATCTAAAATTGCAATTCGTGTTTCAGAAAAAATATAATTAAGGTTCTAGTTCAACATCCCAATATAAATAATCTATCCAAGTTTTATGAAGAAAATTTGGTGGAAAATGTTTACCATTTCGATGAAGATCTTCAGTTGTAGGTTGATAAGGCGCTTGGTTAAGCGTCATGCCAGATTTATTTAATAGTCTCCCACCTTTTTTAACATTACAACTCGAACAAGCTGTTACAACATTATCCCAGTCAGTTTTTCCTCCTTTGGATCTTGGTAATAAATGATCAAAGGTAAGTTCTTTTTTGCTGCCACAATATTGACAGCTAAATTTATCTCTAAGGAAAACATTGAAACGTGTAAAATTTGGATTTGAAATTGGTTTAATATAACTCTTTAGAGCAATTACACTTGGAAGTTTCATGCTAAATGACGGGCTATGAACTATTTTGTCATAATAATTTACAATTGATACTCTATCCAAAAAAACTGATTTTACGGAGTCTTGCCAGCTCCACAAAGATAAAGGATAATAACTTAAAGGTCTGTAGTCTGCATTAAGAACTAATGCAGGACAATTATCTAGAGATGTATCCTTATTAATAAAAGTCATAAATTAAGAATAACTTATTAAATTTTAATAATCAATATTATCAATCAAATTATCTAATTTTTTATATTTTTTTTTTTATATATTTTAATGCCAAGCTCATTGCTTCAATAGGAATATGATGAGAGCAATTTTTTATCATATTAACATCTACTTTAATTTTATTTCTCTCTAAGAAATCTTTAACCTCTAATAAATTTGATGGAGGTACTACTTCATCTGCGTCACCATGAAACAGCAACATATCTGTCTTAGAAATTATTCTTTCTTTTAAATCGTCCTTATCAATTATTTTTCCAGAAAATCCTATAACCGATTTAAAACTTTCATTACAAACTAAACCTAAATTAATTGACATCATACAACCCTGACTAAATCCTGATAGAATTATTTGGGAATTTTCTAAATTATATTTTTTTTTAATTTGCTCTATATACTCTATTAGGATTTTTTCAGCTTTTTTTGACTCAGAAATAACATAATTCTGATCATCTATACTTAAGTCAAACCATTGAAAACCATTTGGGTTTAATTTGCATGTCTCATGCCCATCAGGACATAAAAATATTGTATTATCTATAAACCGTCGCCAGGTGTATGCAATTGAACTTATATCAGAACCATCACCTCCATATCCGTGGAGAAGTATTATTGCATTTTTTATTTTATCTTTCTTTTCAGACTCAATAATTTTAGAGTTTAAAACAAATTCCATAAAAATTAATCATAATTTGATAGCCATTCAATGAAGTCTTTATCCTCAAAATCTATAGAACCTAAAATTCTAGCAAACTCTTTTCCGTTTTTGTTAATTAAGATAGTCGTTGGGAGTCCTATTAAAGAAAAATTATTAGCAAGTTTAACTGAGTCATCATAATAAATTTTTAGATTTTTAATTTTTAAATCCTTAAAGAATTTCTTTGCCTTATCCACGTTTTCTTTTCCAACATTTATGGGGAGGATAATTAAATTTTTCATTTTTTTATTTGATTGAAGAAGGTCTAAAGATGGCATCTCCTCTCTACACGGAGCACACCATGTAGCCCAAAAATTTATAACAACCAACTTATCTTTAAAATCCTCAAGTGAAACGGTTAAATCTTCATGATTTCTAAAGACTATATCAATAACCTTTTTCGGATCTTTATGAATTTTAAGATTTTTTATATCTAGTTTTTGTTCTGCGCTAGTAATTGGTGGAAATAATAAATATATAAATAACAAAAATAATTTTAAGCTTAATAATCTCATTCTAAAATGTATAGTTGCATATTATGAGTAAAAATAAAAATAATAAACCAGTTTGGAGCACCAGAATTAAAAAAAAAAGCTCTAATTTATTTACAAAAGTAGGTAGTTCTCTAAATATAGACAAAAGACTTTATAAACAAGACATTAAAGCTTCAATAGTCCATGTTGAGATGTTGCTAAAAAAAAAAATTATTCCTTTGCAGGTTAAAAATAAAATTGTTTGGGGGTTAAAGAAAATTTTTAATGAAATAAGTAAGAAAAAATTTACTTTTAACAATCAAGCTGAAGATATTCATATGAGTATAGAAAAAAGATTATTTGAATTATTAGGAGAAGATGCTGGATTTATTCACACAGCAAGATCAAGAAATGATCAAGTATTAGTTGATTTTAAACTTTGGATGATGGAAGCCACAGAGGATATTATTAAGGAGATTGATACTACTATAAACTTAATAATCAAATTAGCTGAAAAAAATATATTTAATGTAATGCCTAGCTTTACTCATTTAAAAAATGCTCAGCCAATCTCTTTTGCTCATTACATTCTTGCATATGTAGAGATGTTAACTAGAGATAGAAAAAGATTTGTAAATAATAAAGAACAATTGTTGGAAAATCCATTGGGTGTAGCTGCTGTAGCTGGGACAAGTTTTGATATAGATAGACAGTATACAACAAATAAATTAAAATTTAAAAATCCAACAGGCAATTCAATTGATACAGTTTCAGATAGAGACTTCGTTTTAGATTTTTTATATTCTATTTCAGTTTGCTCAAATCATATATCGAGATTTGCAGAGGAATTCATTTTATGGAATTCTGATGCTTTTGATTTAATTAAATTAAAAGATAAAGTTGTTACAGGATCTTCAATAATGCCTCAAAAGAAAAACCCTGATACACTTGAATACTTAAGAGGCAAAACAGGAATTGTTTATGGAAATTTATTTTCAATGCTTACTATTCTCAAAGGCTTGCCATTATCCTATTTTAAAGACCTACAGGATGACAAAGAATTAGCTTTCAAGTCTTTTGACCAAATCAAGATATCTTTACAGTTGATGAGAGAAATTTTAAATAATTTTGTAATAAACAAAAAAAAAATGATAAAATTAGCAGAAACAGGTTACACAACTGCTACAGATCTTGCTGATTATATTGTTCGAGAATATAAATATCCATTTCGAAAAGCATATTTAATAACATCAAAAATAGTTAACCTAGCTGAAAAAAAAGGGAAAACACTTAATCAGCTTACGATCAACGAAATCAAACTTGTTGATAAAAAACTAAATGAGAATGCGTTAAAATTATTTAACATAGAAAACTCAGTAAAATCAAAAAAATCCTATGGTGGAACTTCTTTTGAAAATATAAAGAAAATGATAAAAAAATATAAAAAACATGTTTAAAAAAATATTTTTAATTTTAGTTTGCTCAATAATTGTTTTTTCTTGTGGAAAAAAAGGTGATCCTGAGTATCAAGGTCAAAAAAAACATTTAAAAATAATTAAGTTAATTTAATGCATTTTAAAAAAAATAAACTTTTCATTGAAAAAGTTGAAGGCACAAAGATAGTTAAAAAATTTGGTACTCCAACTTATTGCTACTCACTAAGAAAACTAAAAGTTAATATCAGGAATTTTCAAAAAAGTTTTCACTCTATAAATCCATTGTTATGCTTTTCGGTAAAATCAAATAGTAACCTACAAATTTTAAAAGAAGTAAAAAAATTGGGAATGGGTGCTGATGTCGTTTCAAAAGGAGAAATGGTACAAGCCTTTAGAGCTGGAATATCACCAAAGAAAATTGTTTTCTCAGGAGTTGGAAAAAAAACAGATGAATTAAAGTTTGCTATTGAAAAAAAAATTTTACTTATAAATGCAGAATCAGAAAGCGAAATCTTTGAGATTGAAAGATTAGCAAAATTAAAAAAAACCATCGTAAATATTGGTATTAGGTTAAATCCCAATATTGATGCAAAAACATTAAAAAAAATTTCAACCGGTAAGCGCGAGGATAAATTCGGTTTAACTGAGAAAGCTTTTTTAAATATTTTAAATAATTTTAAAGACTCAAGTTTTGTAAAAGTAAAATGCTTAAGTGTGCATATAGGTAGTCAAATTACAGATTATAAACCATATTCGAAAATGATAAATGTTTTAGATAAAATAATTAAAAAATCTCAACATTCCTTTGATTATGTAGATTTAGGTGGTGGAATGGGAGTCCAATACCAAAAAAAAAATAAGTCCTTTAATTACCAAAAATATAGTGCAATCATAAAAAAGTTTTTAAAAAAACATGATGTAAAAATTATTTTTGAGCCCGGTAGATCAATAATTGCTAATTGTGCGGTCTTATTTGCTCAAATAATTTATATAAAGAATACTGAAAAAAAAAGATTTATAATTTTAGATGCAGCAATGAATGATCTAATGAGGCCAGCTCTGTATGGCTCGCATCATAATATTATCCCTTTAATTAAAAGGAATAAAAAAAATAAAACTATACATGATTTCGTAGGTCCAGTATGTGAAACAACTGACAAATTTTTATCAGTTAAAGGTTTTCAAAAACTTAATGAAAAAGATTATGTTGCTATTTGTGATGTTGGAGCTTATGGAATGTCTTTGTCCTCAAATTACAACTTAAGACCTAAAGCATCAGAAATAATGATAGAAAATAAATCATCAAAAGTAATTCTTAAGAGGCAAAAGTTAGTTAATATTGTTCAATAAATAATTTAATTCAATGTCAAAAAAAATTTTTCTAATAATTTTTTATAGCGGTGTAGTTCTGGTCTTAATAACATTTATACCATCTTTAATAATGCCAAGAAATATTTCTATTTTTGGAGGAAAAATATTGGGACACTGGTCAAAATTTTGCGTAAATTTTTTTCTTTCTGCAAATATAAAAATAGTAGGAGAAGAAAATATTTTAAGCAATGAAAAGTTTTTTATAGCATGTACTCATCAATCAGCTTTTGAGACCTTTTTTTTACAAGCAATTTTTAAAGGACCAAAATTTATATTAAAAAAAGAACTAATTAAAATTCCAGTTTTTGGATGGTACTTAAAAAAAATTGGATCAATAGCTGTAGAAAGAGATAAAATATCTAAGGAAAAGATTAATCTTCTAGATGAAATAAGAATTTCTTCTAAAGATAATAGACCAATAGTTATCTTTCCTCAGGGAACTCGAACAGAGCCGCATGAAAGACCAAATTTTAAAAAAGGGGTAGCCAGAATTTATAATGAATTAAACATAAATTGTTTACCTGTTACAATTAATTCTGGAGAGATGTGGCCTAAGAATGGAGAATTAAGCAAAAATAAAAACATAACCTTAACAATTCTTAAACCAATAAAACCAGGTCTCGAAAGTAAAGAATTTTTAAATTCACTACAAAATACAATGTATGAGGTTTTAAATAAAACTTCTAACCCTTCATAGGCATGACAACATATATGCTATCAAAATCTGAGGGGTCTTTAATTAAGGCGGGTGATCCAGTCTCGTTTAAGTAAAGTTCAATCTTATTTCCATCTAACTGTGATGCTATATCTATCAAGTATCTTGAATTAAAACTAATATTTAATTCATGATCAAAAGAAACATTTATAGTTTCATTTCCATCCCCACTACTTGTATTATTTACAGATAAGTTTAGTTTATCTTTTGTTAAAATAAATTTTACACTATCTTTTTTATCTAATGATACTGAGGCGACTCTATCTACTGAGTCTATGAAAAGCTTCAAATCAACCTCTAATCTTTTTTTATTATTTTTAGGGATCACTTGAATATAGTTTGGAAATTTTCCATCAATTAATTTTGAAATTAAAATGCTATTTTCCATTTCAAACTTAATTTTTGATTTTTCATTTGAGATTTTTACATCACCCTCATAATCCTCCAATAAATTAACTAACTGAAATATTGTTTTTTTTGGTAATATTATTGGATCAAATTGAATTTCTTTGTTCAATAATATCTTTGAAATTGACATTCGATGGCTGTCTGTTGCAGCAGCAGTTAAATAAGTTTTATCATCTGAACGTGTTTGGTGAATATAAATTCCACTCAAGTAATGTCTAGTTTCGTCATTTGAAACTGAAAATTTACATTTATTTAACAATTTTAGTAACTCTTTTGCCTTAATGGAGAACTCATTTGCAGTAAAACTCTCCTCAGTAACTGGAAATTCGGTAGCGGATAAACAATTAAGATTAAATATGGACTTTTCTGACTCTAATTGAATTTTATTTTCACTGGTCTGATTAAAATTAATTTTTTTACCAGAATTAAATTTTCTTATTATATCATATAAAGTAGAGGATACTGTTGTCGTTTTTCCCTCTTCTATAATTTCAACATTTTTAATTTCATTAACAAATACAAGGTCAAGGTCTGTTGCAATAATTTTAAGTTTTGAACCAGAAGCATCTAAAAGTATATTAGATAATATTGGTAGGGTGCTTCTTTTTTCTATAACTCCTTGACAATATCCAAGCGATTGTTGGAGATCGTTTTGGTTTATATTAAATTTCATTGTTTTGGTTATTATATAATATTTGATTTTTTAAAGTATCAATACTACTGCAAAGATCAGTGTTATCTTTTTTAAGTGTTTCAATTGTTTTTATAGAGTGAATAACAGTCGTATGGTCTCTGTTTGAGAAATCCCTTCCTATTTCAGGTAAAGATTTAGATGTCAGAAGTTTTGTTAAATATATCGCAGTTTGTCTTGGTCTAACTAAATATCTTGATCTTCTGGAAGATAGCATTTCATTTTTTGAAATTTTAAAATGTTTACAAACCAAAGATTGAATAAGCTCAACAGTCACTTTATTCTCATTATAATTAAGCAAATCTTTAAGTACGATTTTTGTTTCAGATATATTTGGTATTTTATTATAAATTCTTGAGAACGAAACTATTCTGTTCAAGGCCCCAACTAGCTCTCTTATGCTATTTTTTATTTCCTTACTTAAAAATAATTGGATTTCCTCTGATATATTCACTTGATTTGAATAATAATTTTTCAATTCATCAGTTTTTGATTTTATAATTTTATATCTTAATTCATAGTCAGGTGGCTGAATATCAATTACCAATCCGCCCGAAAATCTAGATTTAATTCTTTCCTGGATTCTAGCAAGTTTATTTGGTGGTCTGTCACCAGAAATAATTATTTGCGATCCTTTGTCTAGTAAAGCATTAAAGGTATGGAAAAATTCCTCTTGCATTGCTTCTTTACCATTCATAAATTGAATATCATCAATTAAAAATACGTCAGCATTTCTAAAATTATCTTTAAATTTTACCATCTCATTTGATTTAATTGACTTAACAAATTGGTACATAAATTTTTCAGCAGAAATAAGCATTACTTTGCTTTCTTCTTTTAGCTTAAGACCAATTGCATTTAAAAGATGGGTTTTTCCCATTCCAACACCTCCATAAATATATAAAGGGTTATAATGTGAAGTTTTGCATGAAACTTTTTTTGAGGCCTCAAAAGCGAGTCTGTTACTTGTTCCTGTCACAAAATTTTCGAAGCTTTTGTTTGGGTCGATACGATTAAAATTAGAAACGTAATCTTTGATGAATGATACGTTGATAGCTGAGCTATCATTTTTTTTGTAATCTTTTTTTTCAATTTCATTATAATTTTTCTCCTCATTAACCGATAGTTCTATTCTGCTTATTTCTGATTTGTAAGATCTTACAATACTTAGGATTTGATCCAAATATCTAGAAGTGATCCAATCTCTAATAAAACGAGTAGTTACAGATAGTAAAACATAATTGTTAAACTCTTCCTCAAATGAAATTTTTCTTAACCAACTGTCATAAATATCTTTGCCAAACTTAGCTTTCATCTCTGTTTGAATTTTCTCCCAGGAAACTTTTATAGGTTGTTCTGTTTTTAAAATATTTTCGTTTTTCATGGGGTATTTATAAGAATTTCAATTTCGAACTTT
>CACOSS010000007.1 GCA_902629955.1 uncultured Pelagibacteraceae bacterium | reverse complement strand
ATCTTCCTCTCTTACTTTTAGGTCAATATCTTTCCTATTTTGTTCTTCCTCTCTTAATTTAAGCTCTTTTTCTTTTGATCTTAATTCTTTATTAAATAAACTTTGATCTTCGTCTCTTTTAATAAGTCTTTCGTTTTCAGACTTTAGTTTTTCTTCTTTAAGTTTAAGTTCTCTTTCTTTATTTTTTAAGTCCTCTTCTTTAGATTTAAATTTGTCTAAGTCTTTCCTTAATTGATCCTCTCTTGCTTTTAACTCTTTTTTTTCTTTGATAAGATTATTATTTTCTTCAAGTTTACGTAATTTTATTTCTTGAATTTTTTTTTGTTCCTGATTTTTTTTGTAAGTTGAATATGCAGAACTTAAAGAATCTGCAGTAAAAGAGGCAATTTTTGAAAAACTACTTTTACTTTTTGACTTTGAATTTTTTTTCTTCTTAACCATTTTTTTATTTTCCTATTTCAGCAAAAAAAACCTCAATAAACAAGAGTAAGATTTATTTTTTTTTATTATAGATTAACACAACTTGAAGTAGATAATTCTATTTATATATTTTCTTTTTCAATTAGCTTCTCGTCCTTTTTTTTTATTATTACTCCCTTTCTTTTTAACATTTTTTGAACTTTTTCTGAGTATGGTTCATCAATATGTTCTGTTACAGGGTTGAGTTCCATCCCTAATGGAGTAATAGTTTGTGGCATCGGAGTGAACTGAGAGTCTGGATTATCAACAACTGCTCTCACTTTCATTCTGTATATTCCAAAAATTCCTATAAATGCATGAAATAGAACTAAATATATAAAAAAACCGTTAGGACCACCAAAATCCATAAAAAATGAGCATAAAAATGGACCCATCATCGCTCCTAAACCAAAAGCAAATTGTAAACCGGCCCCTGCTGCAACAAATTTTTCTTTAGGAATAAAATCGTTTGTGTGCGCAAATATCAAAGCAAACATTGGAAGACTACAAAATGAAAAAAACATAACGAAGAAATAGAACCAATACTTAGGTGTTGCCAAACCCTCTGGCATATATATTTGTGATGAAGCAAATATAGCACAAAAAGCAAAGAAAGATGATCCAAATGTACAATAGATTATAACCAACCTCCTATCTAATGCATCTGATAATTTTCCAATAGGCCATTGAGAAATAGCTCCAGAAATTGCAACCAAGAAAGTTACAATTGATATTTCAAAAATACTGAAGTTCATTGATGCTGCATAAACTGCTAGCATTGAAAATAAAGCTGAATGTGTAGACCCGATTAATAATGAGCTTACCATTCCGAAAGGGGAAGTATCGTAAAGTTCCTTTAGTTTCATTCCTAGAATTCTTTTAAAAGTAGGAGGTTTTCTTTTGGTAAGTAGTATAGGAATAAGTGAAAGTGACATAATTAAAGAAACTAATATGAATGGCTGAAAATTTTCAGGTTTACTAAAATTAATAAAAAACATTCCAAGAGCCATAGATCCATATAAAACAATCATATAGATTGAAAGCACGCTTCCTCTATTTTTGTTGCTTGATCTATCGTTTAACCAGCTCTCAGCTACTGTATATAAAGAAACCATACTTAACCCAGTTACAATCCTTAGAAGAAACCACGAAAAAGGGTTTATGATTATTGAATGCAAAAGAATAACAACTGATGCAACAGATGCAAAAGCAGCAAATACTCTTATGTGTCCTACTCTAGAAACTAAGTTTGATATTGTTTTAGCGCCTATGAAATATCCTATGTAATATCCAGAGAGCATGAAACCTGTTGAAATTAGACTAAAGTCCTCCCTTACTGCTCTAATCCCTAGTAACGATCCTTGATAACCGTGAGCAAGCATTATTAAGCCCATTCCTAAAAATAGTGCCCAAGAATTATTTATAATTTTGTTCATTAAAGCGTGAGTATTCTTTTTAATTTAAAAAGCAAGTAGTTAATTTTAGTTTATGTTTTTTTTATGGCTAGGAAAGAGTGTATTGCGATTGTGATAATTATTATTATACCACCAATTATAGTCTCTGTGCTTGGCCTTTCATTTACAACCATCCAAACCCATATTGGACCAATTATTACTTCTAATAAGAAAAATAAATTAACTTCAGCAGCTGTAATATATCTTGGGGCTATTGTTACTAAAACAAATGGTATAGCAACACATAGAACACACATTAATGGAACTATTATAATATCAGTATTAATTAGGTTAAAACTTTTTACAAAAAAAAACGCAAAAGCTGCTGTGCCTAGTTTTCCAATTACAGCCGCAGGAACCAAATCTCTATCTTTGGCAAATCTTGCAAGATTTGCATTTATTGCTAATCCTAGAGCTGTAATGAAGCCAAATATATCACCCATAATATTTCCCAACTTTACTGAGTCATAAAAGATAAATGTTACAGATAAAAAAGTTATTATAATAGCAAACCATGTTTCTTTGTTCGGAGTTTCTTTTAAAAAAAAAGCTCCAAGAAAAGCCGATAACATAGGTGCCATAGCTACCATTATAAGAGTATTAGCTACACTTGTATTTTGAATAGAAATGATAAAGGTGACGTTGCATACAGAAAAACTTATTGCATAAAATATTCCTGTATATCCAATGTTTATTAAAGCATTAAAAAATTTTGTTTTATAAAATAAAATTAAACCAAATAGCACTACAATAAATGGAATAAAACCTCTGTAAAATAATAATCCCCATGTTTCAATATTACTTAATCTTATTAAAAGAGAGTCAGGAGTAATAAACAAAACACCAATAAAGGCTAATAATGAACCTTTTTTTTGATTAGATAGACTTTGCATTTATGTATTCTTTCACCTGTTCTGATGATTTAAGTTTTTCTGAGCAGGTTTGATTTTTACAAATTAGAATGAAACTTTCATCACTATCTTTATGAATAAATGTACCTTTTTCAAAATACTTTTTAAGCAAAGTATTGTGTATAGCCTCAAAATTCTTATCTTTTCCATAAAAAGTAAATGTAATGTTGTCATTACAAATATCTAAAATTTTAATATAGCTAAACATTTGTGAGTAAGCATTATTAATTGATGAATGATATGATTTTTTTAGAATATCAATTTTATTTTTCCACGATATTTTTTCGGTAATATTAAACAGTTTATTACAAACTAATAAAAATATACTATTTCCGTTTGGAATGTTGTTATCAATAAGATCAATAGGCTCGACAAATAAATCATTAGAATTTTTTATATTTTTTTGTAATACTTGATTTTCTTCGTTGTAAAATAGCTCCCATGATTTTTCTAATAATAGACAGCACTGATCTAATGATTTTTTATCATTTGTAATTTCATAAATACTTACTAACAACAAACAGAAATAAACATAATCTTCTAAGAAAACGTCTATTTCTTTTCTTTTTTTGTCATAACAGTGAAACAAATTATCCCTCAAAAGATTTTGAAGTTTGTTGAAGTAATTCATGCCTTTTTTAAAAATCTCTTTTTCCTCCAAAACAATTGATGACTGTAAAATTGTATATATCCAATAGCTATTTAAATCTGTTTGAGTTTTGTCATCAAAAAGTGGTTTTGATCTTTTAGATCTTGTTTCTAAAAGTTTGTTCTCAAGCTCTTTAGTAGCCTTTAATTCATTGTCATCGATTATATAATCTGATTTTTCAATTAGAATATTTGATCCTTCAAAATTACCTGCCTCAGATATTTCATATTTTTTATTAAATAATTCAAAGTTGTCTTTTAAAAGATTTTTTAAGTCTTGGTACTTCCATACATAGTACTTACCCTCAACACCCTCACTATCAGCATCATATGCAGAGCCCAATAAATTATCTTTATTATTGAATTCCTGATGTATGAAATTTATACTTTGGACTAATTTAGATCTAAAATACTCATCCTTAGTATTTTCTACATAAAAATTCAAAAGCCGTACAAATAAAATATTATCGTATAGCATTTTCTCAAAATGAGGAACTATCCATTTATCATCAACTGTATATCTTGAAATACCACCTCCCAGTTGGTCATAAATTCCTTTAGAACATATATTTTTAAGAAGTTTTTCGGTTGTATCAAAAAAGTTTTTCTTTTTGTTTTTTAAATAGAAATAAAAAATTGTATCAAAAACATAGAATTGAGGAAACTTAGGCGCGCCTTGAAATCCACCATGAATATTATCCATATATTGTAAAATTTTTTCTGCAAAGGGTTCTAGATCTTGATTAAGAACAGCATTTTTAGAATTAATTTCATTAAAGACCATTTTCATCTGTTCAACTTGAGAAATAATTTTTTCTCTATTTTCTTCGTAAACTTTTGAAACGTTTTCTAGAACCTTTATAAAACTTGGCCTCCCATGCATTTCTTTTGGTGGGAAGTATGTCCCTCCCGTAAAAGGTACAGCATTCTCATCCAAAAACATTGATAGCGGCCATCCACCTTGAGTACCAGTTAGGATACCTAAACTCCTTTGAAATATATAATCTAAGTCAGGTCTTTCTTCTCTATCAACTTTAATATTAATAAATTTATCATTTAAAATTTTAGCAGTTGTCTCGTCTTCAAAACTTTCGTGTGCCATCACATGGCACCAATGGCAACTGGCATATCCAACACTTAAAAAAATTGGTTTTTTTTTAACTTTTGCTAATTTAAGTGTTTCCTTATTCCAAGGCATCCAATTTACTGGATTATTCTCATGTTGTTTAAGATATGGACTCTTCTCGTTTTGTAGTTGATTAACCAAATTTAATCCTAGGAATGGCTATATGGCTTTCGAGAAAAAATTCTTTTTACCATCGGTCTGAAATGTTCAAGGGGTAATGATTTATAATTAGGATCGAAACATCCCTGATCATAATTTTCGCAAAAATCTACTGTTGCTTGATAATATTTGTGATCTTTATATTTCTCTCTTTTGTATCTATTCCCTCCAAGATGATGAACATAGTAAAAAGTTTGAAATATTCCATGCATCAAAACTATCCAATGCGTTTTTTCACTTACGTAGGGTTTAAGTATAGCAGCAGCATATTCAGAATGATTCATTGGAGCTAATTCATCTCCAATATCATGAAGAAGCGCGGCAACTACTAGTTCCTCACTTTCACCGTTTCTAAATGCTTTTGTTGCACTTTGAAGCGAATGCTCTAACCTTGAAACCTGGTAACCCTCAAGTGTCTGAGTGAGCCCAGACATAAATTTTAATATCCTCTCCGCAGTTTCACCAGCAAATTTTCTCTCATGCTTATCTAAAAATAGATAATCCTCTTTTGTTCCATGCTTCATTTCTGTAAAACTTACTTTTTTCATAATCAGTTGTTTGATCCAGTGCTTAATAACGATAATTGTGTAACCTTATTGTCTCCCAACTCATCCGTAATTTCAACTGGATAATCTCCCGTGAAATAATGATCAGTTAGTTGAGGATAGGTATTATTTCTTTTTTCATAACCCATGGCCTTATATAATCCATTAATACTTAAGAATTTTAATGATTTAGCTGATGTGATCTCTCTTATCTCTTCAACAGTATTGTTTGCTGCCAAAAGTTCTTTTTTAGTTGGCATGTCAACTCCATAAAAATCCGGAAATTTTATTTCTGGGCTTGCTATTCTAAGATGAACTTCTTTTGCTCCTGAATCATATAGCATTTTTACGATTTTTGATGAAGTTGTGCCCCTTACCAAAGAGTCATCAACTAATATAATTTTTTTATTTTTAATTACTGAGTGATTTGCATTTAGTTTCAGTTTTACACCTAAACTTCTTATTTTTTGAGATGGTTCAATAAAAGTTCTTCCAACATAGTGATTTCTAATTAAACCTAAATCAAAACTCATTTTTTTTTGTTGTGAATAACCAAGTGCAGCCGCATTTCCAGAGTCGGGCACAGGAACAACTAAATCAGCTTCAATTTTCTCTTCTTTTGCCAATTCAGCTCCAAAATTTTTTCTATATTCGTATGCAGTTTTACCACCCAATATACTGTCAGGCCTTGAGAAATAAATGTATTCGAAAACACAAGGTCTTATTTTCTTTTGAGGGAAAGGCTTAATACTTTCTAACTTTCCATTTTCTATACATACTATTTCACCATTTTCTACATCTCTAATATATTTTGCACCTATAATATCAAGCGCACATGTCTCAGATGCTAAAACGTAAGAGCTTTTTAATTTACCAATAACCAAAGGTCGTATTCCAAAGGGATCTCTTGCTCCTATTAAAATATTTTGAGTTAGGACAACTAACGCATAACCTCCTTGAATTTGAAACAAAGCATCAATTACTCTATCTACAGTTTTAGACCTTTTTGATCTTGCAATAAGTTTAACAATTGTCTCTGTATCAGACGTGGTATAAAAAATTGAACCTTCCTCAACCATTTTTTTTCTTAATTTTATTGCGTTTGTAAGATTGCCATTGTGTGAAACACCTATACCACCAGCATTAGTATCAGCAAAGAAAGGCTGAATATTTCTAAGAGTTGTACCTCCCGTGGTAGAATACCTATTATGTCCTATAGCAAATCGTCCTGGTAAAGTTTTTATAACTTTTTCTTTACTAAAATTATCACCAACTAAGCCAAATCGTTTCTCTGAGTGATATTTTTCACCATCAAAAGATACTATTCCACATCCTTCTTGTCCTCTGTGTTGTAGCGCATGTAATCCTAAGGCAGTAAGAGTCGAAGCATCTGAACTATCGCTAATTCCAAAAACTGCACATTCTTCTTTTAATTTTGGATTATATATCCGAAACTTTTTCTTTTGCATCTTCATAATCTTTTTTGCTTGGAAATTCTTTAATAAGATAATTACTACCTTTTTCAACATAATAAAAGGTAAATGATTTTCTATTATCTATTGGCCATTTGTCCGAATTATACACAATGTGAACTGATGCAAATAAACAAACAGAAATAATATACGCCTTAACGAATCCAAATAGAAAACCAAAAAAACCATCTATTTTTCCCATTCCAGTATATTTTACAGTTTTTCTTATACCTTTATTTATTAAAAGAATTAAAAAAATAATTATTACGAATAAGGAAATTCCTAAAAGAATATCCAAAACATACTCGTTATCAATAGCATCTTTTACGTAAGGTTTTACTTTTGGAAACATAAGTAATGTTAAAATATAAGCCAAAAGCCATTTTGCTGCAGATAGTAAACTTAATACAAAGCCCTTCATAGAACAACGTATTAAATAAAGGATTGTAATTGTAAGATATATTAAATCAAAAATTGAAATTTGGTCAAAAATATTTTTTAAAATTTCCATCAAATAAATTATTTATTTTCAAATGGTTTTGTAATCAAAATTAGTGAAGGCAAAAGTGTCAAAACAGAAATCATAGCTAAAAGCATAGCAATTCCTGTAAATATCCCAAAATAGATTGTGGGAATAAAATTTGAAAATACGAGTATTGAAAAACCAAAGACAATAGTTATTGATGTATTCAATATTGCAACACCCACAGTAGAATGACACAATCTTATGGTTTTTTTATAATCTTTTAATTCAGCATATTCTTCTTTGAACCTGTAAATATAATGAATACTGTTGTCAACTGCGATGCCAATAGTTATAGCTGCGATAGTAATAGTCATCATATCTAATGGTATTCCAATCATTCCAATTATGCCTAAAATAAAAAAAGCAGCAATAAAGTTTGGAACAACACCAAGAATAGAAATTTTTAAATTTCTAAACAAGATTAGAAACATTACAAAAATTCCAATCATTACTAAACCTAGTGTTAAAATTTGTGACTTAAATAAACTTTGAAGTAAATTATTAAAAAGTATTAATACACCTGCTAATTTAAATTCATCCTTATTTAAATTTAGTTTATTCTGTAAATCAAAATTTATTTGTTTAATTAAATCATTTCTTCTTAAATCAGGAAGTGAGTCTTTAACTCTTAAGCTTATTCTCGCTTCATTATCTTTAATAGAAATATAGGGGTCGATAATTTCTTTTTTTATGGCTTCAGGAATTTTGGTATATAAAACACCCATTTCAAGTGTCCCCAATGGCTTGTTGTTATTAAGCTGGGTTGCTACTTCTATAATAGACGCAAAAGATAAAACTTTTCCTACTGCAGGAAGACTATCGAGATAATCGTGAATTTTATCGATTTTATCTATTTTATCCTTTGTGAACCAATATTTTTCAGTGTTTTGATCTTCATCATCACCCCAATCTTCAAAATCATCTTCCTCATTATCAGTTGAATTTTCGGTTTTACCAAATTTTATTATTACATCAAGTGGAGTTGTGCCACCAAGCTTATCATCAATTAACTTCATTCCTTTATAAATTTCAGTTTTTTTATTAAAGTAATTTATAAAACTGTTCTCCACTTCTAACTTTGAAATTCCATATAAACTCATTAATATTATTATTGTTGTCGTTAAAAAGATCGTATTTTTATTGTTTATTGCAATATCTCCCAATAGCGAAGTAACCCTAGAATCTTTTTGATCTTTTAATTCAATTCTATTGCTGGAAATGAAACTTAGTAAAGTTGGTAAAAGTGTGAATGTAATTATAAAAGATGTAATTAGTCCTAGCGTCATCATCCAACCAAAGTCAATAATTGGTTTTATTTCGCTAAATACTAGGGATAAAAATGCACACACAGTAGTCAAAACCGTGTAAAGTATTGGCCAAAACATTTTACCAGTTGTTTTTTTCAAGACTTCAAAATTAGAGGAATTTGGAAATTTTTTTCTAAGCTGAAGAAATCTTGTACTCATATGAATATTCATGGCCATAGTTAAAATTAACATGAGTGCAATAAAATTTGATGAGATTACTGTAACTTTCCAACCGAGTATACCCAGTAAGCCCGTCATTATAATAACTGAAAAAAAACAACTGCTTATTGGTACAATTATCCAAATAAGTTTTCTAAATACAAACCATAGCGTTGCTATTATAAAAAGTAGCACACCAACTCCAAAAACTACAATATCATTTTTAATAAAAGTCATCATATCATCAGCAATCATTGGTATCCCACCTAAAAAAATATTAGCATCTCGATTATAGTTTTTAATAATTTTTCTTATCTCAACAATATTTTGGTGGTTTTTCTTTTTGAGTTTTTCTTTATAATTTTCTATTTCTTTTCGGTCTTTTAATTTGCTTAATGTTTTATCCTTTTTTAAATTCACTATAATACCGGATGTTTTCCCATCTTCACTTATTACAAAGTTTCTAAAAACAGGACTATTTAGAATTTCCTGAAAACCTCTATCTTTATCAACCTCTTCATCTTTCAGGGTAACAAAATTATTCAACCTGTCCTTTAAAGGTTTATCTGAATTATTTAATAGTGGGACATCTAAAACGGTTATAACACTATGAACCCAATCTAAACTTTGCAACTTATATTTTAGACTAAGTAGATTATTTATAGAGTTATTATTTGTTAAAGGATCTTTCGGTGTATAAGTTAGTACCAAAAAATCTTTAGCACCGTATCTTTCAGTTATTTCTTTTAAATATTTTAAATCAGGATCTCCTTCAATTAACAATGTATCTGAGGATGCATCTAATTTAAATTCTTTTGAAAAATATCCAAAGCTTATTAATGTTATTATAAGTAATAAAAATATAGATCTAGGATTATTGAGTATTATATTTTTATATAACTTTGAAAGCATCTATTAGTTATATATATTTTAATTTAAGTATTTTGAGTATCTCTAAATTTGGTAAACATTGCCTCAAATTCAAGTAAAATATTACCTGTTGGGCCATGTCGTTGTTTACCAATAATAATTTCAGCTAAGTTTGAAACCTCATTCATTTTTGCTTGCCACTCAGCATGTTCGACTGTTGCAGTTTTTGGCTCTTGTTTTTCTAGATAATAGGCTTCTCTATAAACAAACATTACAACGTCAGCATCCTGCTCTATTGACCCGGACTCTCTTAAATCAGAAAGAAGTGGTTTTTTTTGGTCTCTTTGCTCAACAGCTCGAGAAAGTTGTGACAACGCTACAACAGGTACATTTAATTCTTTAGCAAGAGCTTTTAATCCCTGCGTGATCTCTGAAATTTCTTGAACCCTACCTTCTTTATTATTTACAGCTCTCATTAATTGAATGTAGTCTATCACTATTAAATCAAGCCCATATATTCTTTTAATTCTTCTTGCTCTATTGCTTAATGCAGCAACACTTATGGCTGGAGTTTCATCAATATATAATGGTAATTCAGAAATATTTTTTGAAGTTTCAATAAATTTATCAAATTGTTCCTCTGAAATTTTACCTCTTCTAATATCATTAGATGGGATCCGTGATTGTTCAGCTAAAATTCTAGTTGATAATTGCTCTGACGACATTTCTAAGGAAAAGAAAGCAACAGTAGATTTTTTTTTGCTTTCTTGAAGTTTAGTAGCAGCATTAAATGCAATATTTGTAGCAAGTGCCGTTTTACCCATTGAGGGTCTTCCTGCAATAATTATTAAGTCAGATTGATGTAATCCACCTAGTCGATCGTCGATGTCTCTTAAACCAGTGGGAACACCTACAATGCCTTCCTCATTTTTGTATGCATTTGAAGCCATTTCAATAGTTAACTTCATAGCTTCATCGAACTTTACTATTGATGAATTAAAGGATCCTTTTTCTGCTAAATCAAATAATAATTTTTCTGAATTTTCTATAATTGATTGACCACTTGTATTCAAATCATTTAACTTTGCCACATCTATAGTTGTTTCGGATATCTTAATTAATTCTCTTCTAACAAACATGTCATAAATAATTTTTGAATATTCAATAGCCTGCCTTGCAGAAGAAGAAAATTTCGTAATTTTAACCAGATATTCAGGTACATTTATTTCATCTTTTTCATTCTCAAAATAATTTTTCAATGTAATTGGATTTGCTAACATTCCTTTAAAAATTAAACTTTCTATTGCAGAAAATATTTTTTGATGCATCGGATCATAAAAATTTTTACTTGAAACAATAGTATTAACTTCATCAAAAATTTCATTTGTAAGCAATATTGACCCGATCACTGATTGTTCTGCCTCTATGTTATTTGGAAGTTCTTTAAAATTATTATTAATTACAGAAAAATTTTTTTCCATGTAACTAGTAATATAATTATAAAGATAAAAATTATATCTAAATAATATTATGGGGATAATACTGTATAATTATTGAATAGTTTCGGCTGCAATTACTTGGATTTTAATTTGAACCTGAACTTCTGCATGAAGATCTATAGTAGCTTTAAAATTTCCAAGGGTTTTTATATCATCTTTTAGTTGTATCATTGAAGGTTTTATTTCTAATTTATCTTCCTCTAAAATAATTTTTGAAATTTCAGTAGGTTTTACAGATCCATATAATTCTTTATTTTCCGTACTAAGTTTTTTAATTAAAAGTTCTTTATTTTTTAATTTTTCATAAATTTCTTTCGCGGCTTTCTTTTTTTCCATATCTTTTTTACTCAGTTCTGTTTTAATTTTATCAACCTCTTTAACATTTTCCTTTGATGCAAATAATGCTTTTTTTTTTGCTATTAAGAAGTTTCTTGCATAGCCTCTTTTAACATTTATAATTTCACCAATTGATCCCAATTTTTGAATATTTTCTAGAAGTATTACTTTCATTAGATCAATCCTAAATTTCGAGCTCTTTTAATTGATAGTGATAATTCTCTTTGTTTTTTTTGACACACATTTGTAATTCTAGAAGGTAATATTTTACCATTTTCAGACACATATCTTTTCAGAAGTTTTATATTTTTGTAATCCACTACAGGTGCGCCTTTAATAGAAAGTGGACATTTTTTTTTAAATTTATACTTATTTGGCTGAAAAATACTTAATTTTGCAAAATTGCTTTGAGATTTTTTTTTATTATTTCTTTTTTTTTGCATTAGTTACTATTCTTTTTTGTTACTTTTGCTGAATGGGACTCTTCTTTATCTTTTCCAGAAAAATAGTTTGTATCAAGGTCAAATTTTTTTACTTTTACAGTCATGTATCTTAATAAATTCTTATCCATTCGTTCACTTTTTTCTAAATCTAGAATTAAACTTGAAGGTCCTTTAATTTTGAAATGGATATAATTTCCTTTTTTATTCTTTTTGATAAGAAAAGCTAAATTTAAAAGTCCCCAATTTTGGGTCTGTACAACTTCACCTTTATTCTTTGTCACTATTGAAGAATATTTGTCAGTAATTTGTTTTAGTTGTGATGAGCTTGTATCCTGCCTTGCAACAATTGTGTGTTCGTATAAGTTCATAAAATTATTTAATAAAAGGTGAGGATATACTATTATAATTCTTTAATTACAATATAAAAAACTTAAATATATCTATATGTTTTCTTTAATATTTCCAGGTCAAGGCTCCCAAACTGTTGGTATGGGTAAAGAATTTTATGATAAATTTGACAGAGTTAAAAATATTTTTAACAAAGCTGATGAAGTTTTAAATTTTCCGATTAAAAAATTAATACTTGAAGGGCCAAAGGATCAGCTAGATTTAACCGAGAATACCCAGCCAGCAATTTTTTTAGTTGGGTATTCAATTTTTACTTTATTAACTAAAGAGTTTGCATTTGATGATACAAAAGTCAAATTTTTTGCTGGACATTCATTAGGTGAATACACCGCCTTAACTTCTGCTGGTTTTTTAAATTTTGAGGAAACTTTAACTATTTTGAAAAAAAGAGGACAAGCAATGCAATCTTCTGTTCCAAAAGGTGAGGGAGGTATGATTGCAGTTCTTGGTTCAAAAATAGAATTCATTGAAAATTTACTTAAAGAAAACTCGGGTATATATGAGTGCTTTATTGCAAATGACAATTCAGAAGGTCAAATTGTATTGAGTGGTAAGCTTGAAAATTTAAAAAAACTTAGTTTTGATTTAAAAAAAAATATGATTAAAAATATTCTTTTACCGGTGAGTGCACCATTTCACTGCAAATTAATGAATAAAGCAACCAGTATAATGAAATCTGAAATAGAAAAATTAAACTTTTTATCATCAAATAAAAACCTAATATCAAACGTCACAGGCGAAATAATGAATGAGACTTCAGAGATTAAAAATCTATTAATTCAACAAATTGAAAGTAAAGTTAAATGGAGGGAAAGTATTAAATACATGATAGAAAATGGAACTAAGGATTTTATTGAAATTGGACCTGGAAAAGTGCTGTCAGGCCTTGTTAAAAGAATAGACAGAGGAGTAAAAGTTAGTGCAATAAATACTGAAGAGGATATAAATAATTTAAAAAAAATCTATGGATTTTAAAGGAAAAAAAATTATAGTAACTGGTGCTACCGGCGGAATTGGTGGCGATATTGTAAGGAAATTTTTATCTTTAAATGCTACAGTTTTAGGTACAGGTACAAATTTAGAAAAATTAAATTCCTTAAAAGAAAAGAATCCTAAATTAATTACAGAACAGTTTGATATCTCTCAACACGATAAAATTGATGAATTTATAGACAAAGCTTTTTCAAATCTTGGTGGTCTCGATATTTTAATTAATAATGCAGGGATAACTAAAGATAATTTGTCTTTACGAATGAAAAGTGACGATTGGCAAAGTGTTATTGATATTAATCTCTCCTCAACTTTTTATCTATGTAAAAGCGCAATCAAAAAAATGCTTAAAAATAAATTTGGAAGAATTGTTAACATAACTTCAATTGTTGGCCATACAGGAAATATTGGACAGGCAAACTACTCAGCATCTAAAGCAGGAGTAGTATCTATGTCTAAAAGTTTAGCCATAGAATATGCAAAAAAAAATATTACGATAAATTGTGTTTCTCCTGGTTTCATAAAAACTAATATGACAGATAAAATATCAGATCAATTTAAAGCAGAACTTTTATCTAGAATTCCAATGAATCGTCTTGGTTCAGGAGAAGATATTTCAAATACTGTTGCCTTTTTATCATCAGAAGCGTCCTCATATATAACTGGTGAAACAATACATGTAAATGGAGGCATGTATATGGCTTGACAAAGTTAATTATTAATTTATAGACAAAATCATAACAAAAGGATTAACATGTCAGATGAAGTTTCGAGCAAGGTAAAAAAAATTGTTGCAGACCACTTAGGAATAGAAGAAGCCAAAGTAACCGAGGAATCAAGTTTTATAGACGATTTAGGAGCTGATAGTTTAGATACTGTAGAGCTTGTTATGGCTTTTGAAGAAGAGTTTGGATCAGAAATTTCCGATAGTGAAGCAGAGAAAATACTTACTGTTGGTGATGCGGTTAAATTTATAGAAAGCAAAAGTAATTAAAACTTAAACAGGATGTCCTCCAAGACAGATGGATTTATTTTTATATTTTCATCACCATCCGGGGCTGGAAAAACTACTTTAGTAAAGTTAGTTTCAAAAAATAAAAATTTTATAACATCGATTTCTCATACCACCAGAAAGCCAAGAAGCAACGAGATCAACGGTAAAGACTATCATTTTGTTGACCAAGAAACATTTCAAGATTTAATCAAGCAAGAAGAGTTTTTAGAGTATGCAAAAGTTTTTAATAATTATTATGGGACATCAAAAAAACCAGTAATTAAAAATTTATTAGAAGGGAAAAATGTTTTGTTTGATATTGACTGGCAAGGAAGCAAGCAAATCAAATCAAAGAATATTAATTTTAATATATTTTCATTTTTTGTTTTGCCACCCAGTAGAGAAGTTTTATTCGACAGACTCTCAAATAGAGATATGAAGGACAAGTTAATTGCCTCTGAAAGAATGAAAGAATTTTATAAAGATTTAAAACATTGGATTGACTATGATTATGTAGTGATCAATGATGATTTAAAAAATTGTTATAAAGAAATTATAGACATTATCGAAGATGTTGTTATTTCAAAAAAGAAAATAAATTTTGATAAAAAATTAATAGAGGAACACGTTAAAAAATTAATTTCTTAGTTTTTCTAATTCTAGTGCTAAACTAAAATATGTTTCAGGGGATAAATTTTGTGGTCGCATATCTAAATTAATATTGAGTTTTTGAATTATTTCAGAGTTATTTGTAAACAAATATTCAAATTGTTTTTTTATTTTTTTTCTTCTTTGATTAAAAAAAATTCTAGTTATTTTTTCTAACGATCGAGGGTCACAAAATTCTACTACGTTTTTTTTCGGAGTAAACACTAATAAAGCACTTTTAATTTTCGGTTTTGGATAAAATGAATTTGGACTTATTTCAAATACTTTCTCTATATCAAATTTCCATCTACTTAATATAGATAATCGTCCATAATTTGAAGTGTCTACATTAGCAACAATTCTATCTGCTAACTCTTTTTGAAACATAAATACTAATAATTTAAATTTAAGATTTTCATTATTGAAAATAAACTTTGTTAGGATTTGAGAAGATATATTATAAGGAAGATTTCCAAATATTATAGAATTGTTAGTTAACAAATTTTTTTTTGAAAATTTCAATATATCTTCATTTAGAATTAGTGCGTTGTCGCCAAATTTATTTTTTAAAAACTCAATTAAACTTCTGTCTTTTTCAACTAAAAAAATTTTTTTTGGTTTTTTTTTTAAAAGAAACTCTGTCAAATTTCCAGTACCTGGTCCAATTTCTAAAATTTCATTTTTATTTTCTATTGATGTGCATTCAACTATTTTTTTTATAACATTTTTATCAATCAGAAAATTTTGACCAAGTTTTTTATTTGGTTTTGGTTTCACTTTACTTTTTTGGCAAATTCTAAAGTTTTGATAAAACTTTTCGGACTCGATTTGTTTTTTCCAAGCATTGAGAAATTCGGCCCATGATCTGGAGTTAACCTTAAAAAAGGTAGGCCTAAAGTAATATTAATTGCATCAAATCCATATATTGTTTTAATAGGTGTTAGGACTTGATCATGATACATGCCAACAATAACATCGAATTTTTTTAAATTATCTTTTAAAAAGATTGTATCTGCCGGATATGGTCCAGAGACTCTAATTTTATTTTTTTTCAGTCTTTTTAAAGCGGGGATTATTATCTTTTTTTCTTCTGAAACTTTAGCTGAACTCTCGCAGTGAGGGTTTAAACCAGTTATTGCAAATTTTGGTGTCTTATTTAAATCATTTTTATAGAATGAATTAATTGTTTTAATATTTTGAATAATTTTTTTAGAAGTAATTTTAGTAAAAATTTTTTTTAAAGGAAAGTGAGTTGTGATTGGACTAACAGAAACAGCCTTATTAAATATCAACATAACTTCTTTATTTTTTTTACCTACCTTTGATGCAAAATATTCTGACATTCCAGGAAATTTATTTTTTAAAAAGTGTTTTTTCGAAATAGGACCATTAATTAACACTTTTGAAGACACTTTATTCGATACCTTCATTGCTACTTCACAGCATTCTTTTATGTAAGAACTTGATTTAGAGGTTATTTTATCAAAAGTTTTTTTATGACTAAAATTTACATTAATTATATTTATTTTTTGATTATTTAATTTCGAAGTATTTAATTTTTCAAAAAAAATTTCATTTACTTTATATTTATATTTGAGAGATCTCATTTGATTAATAAGTAATTTTTTAGATGCAATTAATATTATTGGATTTCTTATATTCCTAATTGATTTTCTTTTGAGAGATTTAAGTAATATTTCAAAAAAAATACTGTATGGTTCACCAGCTACTAAAATAATAGGTTTATTTTTCATTTATTATTGTATTTATTTCAACTTTCTTAAAATATATTGATGAAAATTGGTTTAGTTGCTTATTTCGTTCAATCAATATAGCTTTTTTTAATTCTTCCTCTAACGAAATTTCTTCATTTACCTCTCTTTTGTCTTGCAATATTAATATTAACTTACCAGCAGGTGAATCTAAAACTTCCGTTATTTGACCAATATTAAGATTTTCAACTTCTCTCAGTATATTTTTAGAGAGCTGAGTTTTTTTTAACCATCCTATATTCCCACCTTTACTTGCAGTATTAGAGATACTGTAGGCTATAGCAGAACTTTCAAAACCAATCTCTTTTATACTCTCTTTTATTTCATCGATTTCATCTATCTCAGTACTTTTTGATTGAGGTGTAAATAATATCTCAGCCAATTTATATTCCTCAACTTTATTTTCATTTTTTATTTTTAATTTTAAATCGTCCTCAATTTTATTTACATCAATTGATAGTTTGTCTTTGTATTTTTCGTATATTAAATTATTCCAAAGCAATTCTATTTCAATTTTTTTTTTTATGTAGTCAATACTTAAATCTGAATTTTTAAGTATTTTTTTAAAGTCATCTAAACTATTTAAATTCCTCTTAGATATTAAATTAGCAAGATTTTGCTCAACAATTTTTTCATTCAAACCAAATTTGAAATATTTAGATATTTCTAATTCCTTTATTTTTTCTCTTAGTATAGATTTTGAAGCATAAACAACCAAAGATTTGTCGTCCATTTTGTTCAAATTTTCGTTTACTATTTTTAAATAGGAAATCTCATTTTTAACTTGGTTAGTTGTTATAGGAACATTATCAACTGTATAAATTATAGAAACCTCTTGGAGATATGAATATTTGGGGAATAATAAAAAAAATAACAAAAAAAATATTAAACCGAATATTTTCATTATTTATTGATATTTGTAGAACTTATTTTTGAAAAAGGTACTATTGTTAATGTAAATAGCAATTGTTCTTCAGGATCTATATCTGTATCACTATAGAAATTTTTATTATATTCAATTGCAGCTTTTAGACAATCATTTTCATATTGATAGACTAAATTATAAAATTCAGTCATTTCCAGTTCTCTATTTCTTCTTGTAGCAAAACTTATACTATTATTTTTGTCAAATAAATATTTTGTTTGGTTCTTAATATAACTTTTTGTTCCAATTTCTCCTCTTTCCTCAAGATATTCAAAACTTGTTACAAAATTATTCACAGACAAGGAAGTATTTAATAAATTGTAATTAAGTCTATTAAAGTTATTATCAGCAATAAAATCATACTCAAAACTTAAGTTATCAAGTAAATTAAATTTCACATTACCAATAATGTCAGAATATTTGTTATTAAGTGTACTATTTGATGGTAAATCTGGATTTACCTTGTCTCTGTATACTTGGGCTAAATTTATTGATACTTTATCCTCACCATTTTTGCTTTTTAATTTATAATCTAAACCTGCTGTTAAAGATTGACCTCCTTCAACACCATCACTAATTGACAATCTATTAAAAGAGTTAATATTGTTAATATTGAGAACTCTATCCGAAGTTGAAATATTTTTTGTATTGTTAGGACTAAACCTGAAAGATAAAGATGGTCTTAAGAATTTATCATATATAACTCCTTCTTTCTTAAGCGGATAAGTCAGAGAATACATCAATTTTGTTAATAATTTTGTTTCCGTGTTACTTTCATTGTTTGAGCCAGTTTTGTTAATAGTATTAGGATTCTTAAAAAGAACTTGAAAATCTTTTAATATTCCTGCGTCACCGAATCTCGTCTCAGCATTATACATTAAATCAGTAACTAAACTTGATGTGTATTTATTAGTATTAAATTGTTTTTGGTAAAAATTAGAAGATAAATTAAAAGATCCTGGAATACTTTTACTTGTAAATTCTTTTGAATAGTCAATATTTGGATATATATATTCATATCTGTCACTTCTATTTTTTGTCAAATTTTCGAAAGTTTCTACTTCAATTGAGAAAGATGTATCTTCATTGTAGCTATCTAATTTAAAAAAGTTATGCATTAAATTTTCATTATTTATTAATTCAGATGAAGGTTTAAACTTCTTTAAATAGGTATCATTAGTAACTTGCTCAAAGTTTATTTCTAAATTTGCATTTTCAAAAAAGTTATTTTCAAAATTGAAATTAGTATTAGAAAAAAAATGCGATTTTGATGCTTCATTTTTTTTATTTAGCTCTGTAGTAAATAATCCTATATCCATTATATGATCTAAATTTTTTTCTACATGTCTATATTCATTTTGTAGTAGAAGATTTCCATCAGCAAAAATTCTTGGTTTGAAAGTTAAATCTTTATTTACTGCTAAAACTTTAAAATATGGAACCAATAAGGAAGTACCGGTGTTTCCAGAGTCTGATATATTTGGTATCAAAAAACCTGATTGTCTTTTTACTGATGGATCAGGATGAAAAAATCTAGGAAAGTAAAAAATCGGTCTATCGTAAACCTGCAACCAGGCATTTTTATAATTAATTATTTTTTTATTTTTATCATGAATGATCTTTTCAGCTTTTAATTCCCACGGTGGACAATCGTCTCTCTTTTTACATGTCGTAAACACTCCTTTATTTATTTCAGATTTATTTTTTGTTGAAGAAATAGTATTACCATAAAGTCTTGGGTCATTCTCAAAATTTCCAAAAATATTTTTATTAAAATTTATTTTAACGTCTTTTCCATAAAATTGGTCCTCATTTAAATCCGCAACAAAATTTTCTAATATTGTTTCATTTCCTTGATTATCCTTAATTAAAACATTTTTCGCTTTAATTAGCCGATCGTTTATAAAAAAAATAAAATTCTCAGACAGTATTTCGTTTTGATAGTTATCAATTATTGAAGTATTTGTATTTGATTTTATAATACCTTCATTTCTATCAAAAATAATATTTTCAGATTTAATTAAATATTTATTTCCAAAAAAAACTTCAGTAAAATTATATGAGGTTAACTTTTCGCTTTTTTTTGAGTATTTTATTTTGTTAGTCTTGATAATAATATTTTTTCTTTGGTCGTTTATAATTATATTTTCACTTAAGTTTAGTTCTAATTTTATTTTATCATACTCAAATTTTTCTCCTTCAAGAATTAAACCATCATTTGTTGTAATTTTAACACCTTTTTTCGAAACTAGTCTATTACCTTCATCCAAAATTTGAATTTCTTCTCCCTCAAAATAAAATTCATCTCCAGATAAATTAATTTGATTGATAAAAAAAATATAGGTGATCAGTATTAAAAATTTAATTTTTTTTTTCATTTTTCGTTAATTCTTACTAAGCCGATAGTACAAAATAATGAAATAATTATTAATGGCAACCAAATAGACATTGTTTCTGGCATTCTCTCATTTTGACCGAGTAGGCTTGAAAAGTAGTTAACGTAATAAATCAATACTGACAACAACACTCCAAGAACTATATGGAATAATTTTGATTTATTTCTTTTAATATTCAACATTATAACTGAAGCAAAAATTGTCATAACAGTGAGATAAATTGGATACGCAATTAACTTTTGAATGTGGATGTTAATATTTGTTAGTGAATATCCCAAACTACTATAATCCTTTTTTAATTTATTTAATTCCACTATGTTTAGAGATGATAAGTCTGAAAATAATTTGTTTATTTGCTCAGCATTAAAGTTACTTTGAAAAGATACATTTTCTATACTTTTAAGACCTTGATTTAACTTGGAAAAACTTCCCTTTTTTATAATCCATTCTTTATTTTCAATATTTATTTCGTCTACTACAAAATTAGCAATATTCTCATACTCTTTTGAGAACTGATTTATTGTAACCTCTTTTAAAATTTTTCCATCAATTTTTTCAGCATTTATAATATTTATATAATCACCAATTTCATCTTTTATCCATAAACCATTTTCTGTAACAACAGCTAAGTATTTATTATCACCGGAATATTCATTTTTCATTTCTAAATACATAAATCTTAGGTTAGAGGCTAAGTTATAAAAAATTGTAACTAATATGATTGAAATTATAAAAGAGCTTATTGATAAAATTCCAATAAGTTTAATATTACTTAAACTTATTTTTTTAAAAATATCAAGTTCTTCTTTATCCATTAATCTAATAAAAAGAAATTGAGTTGATATAAAAAAAATAAATGGGAATGTTTCGTATACGATTGTAGGTGCCGTTAATAGCGTAAGAAGAATAGGAAATAAAGAATTTACATCTATATCTTTAAAAAAAGAAACTTCCTCAAATATATTTAATATTATAGAAAGTGAAAAAAAAATAAGTGAAACAAAAAACAAAATCATCCAATAAGATTTTATTAAGTATAATTGATAAATTTTTATCATGATTTTTCCCTCAATTTAAAAATTAAAAATAAATAACTGAAAAAAAACAATATTATTGGCAATAGAGAAAAAATTATTGTACTCTGAATATCGCTTATATACCTAGATGATATTTCAGAAATAATTATAATAAACAACACTAAAAAGAAAAGAAGATATTGAAACTTGGAATAAAAAAAATTGTCTTTGTTGTATAATACTACGAGTGATGAAATAAATACAATTAAAGGAATAAATAGAGGCTTTATTGCCCTCTTAAAAGCTTCTTCTATAAGATCACCTGAATTTTTTTCATCACATTTTAAAAAAGTATTTTCAAAGATATACTGTTTGTTAATTTTAAGTTTATATAAACAAAGAAATATTATTTTTGTTGGTAATTCTTGTATTTTTGGAAAAACTGTAGTTTTTGTTTTATATTTAGCAAGATCAAACTCAGTTTTTCTAAAAGAAAAAGTAGTAATTTTTTTTTTATCAATATCTATAAAATTTCCGTCATAAAGAGCTAAATAATTTTTTTCTTCATTAAAAATTAATTGGCCTTTTTTGGCGTATATAATTTGAGACTGATCATCAGACAAACTATCTTTTAGGTATATATTTTTCAATTCTCCATTATTATTCTTTTTTTCTACAAAAATGGTTAATGATTCAACTGTGTCAATAAATTTTTTTTCCTTAATTAGATTTGGGAAAAAGTCAATATTTGAATTTCTTACAAACTCTCTTGCCTGATCAAGTGATTTTGGAACTAAAATTGTATTAAGAACCAATTGTAGCGTTAAAAAAGTAAATGAAAATATTACCAAGGTATTTATAAATTTTATTTTTTTAACACCTATATTCCAAAAAATTAATAACTCATTTTTAAGTTCATATTTATTTATTATATAAAATATTGTTATAAATATACAAAATGGCATTACTCTTGAGAAAATTTTTGGAAAATTTAAAAATGTAATCCCAAAATATGTGTAAATTCCATGACCATCTTCTGAAACATAATCTAAAAAATTTACAGCCTGGACTACTAAAATTATCAATGAAAGGCTTAAAGACGACAAAAGGAAAAATTTTGTCACGTCTAGAATTAACTTATTAAATATAATTTTTTTCATTGAAATTTTTAAATAAGTATTTATATAAATTCAAAAATTAAACTTATAGTTTAAATACAACCTAAAGTACATATTTAAAAAAAATGTCAATAAAAATAAGCCACAAAAAGAAGATATCAGACAAAACTATTAAAAATTATGTTCTGTTTACTAACGAGGACTTTGTAATCAGCGGGTTAAAAAACATTTACTTAAGTAAAAACTCAGCTCAGATTAATAAAACTATTAAATCCAACAAAACTAAGAAAAACGATATCATATCTTTTAATTTAAATTCTGATCAAAAAATCATTTTAATAAAAATTAAAAAAAATCAAACCCCAACAGAAAATGAGAAAAAAGGTGCAAATTTCTATAATTTTATAAAATCTAATTTACTTACAAATTTAACTTTTTTAGATAAAAATATTTACGAAATTCAAGCTAAAAATAAAAGTTTTATTGATGAATTTTTGCATGGTCTGCAAATAAAGTCTTATGAATTTGATAAATATAAAACTAAAAAGGAAATAATAGATATAAATATTGTTATAAGTTTTACGAAAAAAATTCCATCAACAAATAAAAATAATAGATTTTTTTCTTTACTTGAAGGAACTAACTTTACAAAAGATCTTGTTTCAGAACCAGGGAATATCTTACATCCAGATGAATACGCAAGAAGAATTCTTAAGTTAAAAAAGATTGGGCTAAAAATAAAAGTTTATAATAAAAATCAACTTAAGAAATTAGGTATGGGAGCACTTCTAGGAGTTGGTCAAGGTAGTATCAGAGGTTCTTATTTGGTTACTATGGAATGGAATGGCATTAAATCTAAAAGTAAGCCGCTTGCTTTTGTTGGTAAAGGTGTTTGTTTCGATACAGGAGGTTACTCTTTAAAACCAGCAAGATTTATGGAAGACATGACTTATGATATGGCAGGCTCAGCTGCTGTTGTGGGGTTAATGAAAACTTTAGCTTTGAGAAAAGCAAAAGTTAATGCTGTTGGTGTTGTAGGGCTTGTCGAAAATATGGTAAGTGGAAACGCTCAAAGGCCTGGAGATATTGTGAAATCTTATAGTGGAAAAACAATAGAAGTTTTAAATACAGATGCTGAAGGAAGATTAGTTTTAGCAGACGCTTTAACTTTTACTGAAAAAAAATATAAACCAAAATTTATAATTGACCTAGCAACTTTGACTGGTGCAATTATTGTTTCATTAGGTTCAGAATATGCAGGACTTTTTTCAAATGATGATAAACTCTCAAAACAATTACTTGACGTTGGAGAAAAAGTTGATGAAAAACTATGGCGAATGCCGCTCCACAAAAACTTTGACAAACTTATGAATTCAAAAAATGCAGATATGCAAAATATAAATTATGTTGGGGGTGCAGGCTCAACCACAGCGGCTCAATTTTTGCAAAGATTCATTTTAAACAAAACTCCTTGGGCACACCTAGATATAGCTGGAATGGCTTTTTCTAAATATGGTGGGGCTTTAAATTCTGGTGGTGCTACGGGGTATGGAGTTAGATTGCTTAATAAACTTATAGAGGACTATTATGAGTAACATTGAACAAACATTATCAATTATTAAACCTGATGCTGTTGAAAGAAATTTAGAAAATGAAATAAAAACCATATTTAAAAATAATGGTTTTAAAATATTAAAAGAAAAGAAGCTTAAATTGGAGAAAACTGATGCTGAACAATTTTATAAAGTGCATGAAACAAAGCCATTTTATAGTGATTTATGTGGATATTTATCATCCGGCCCAATAATAGTTATGATACTTGAGAAAGAAAATGCCATAAAATTAAACCGTGATCTGATGGGTGCAACTGATCCTGCTAAAGCAGATGATGGAACTATAAGAAAATTGTTTGGAAAATCAATAGATAAAAACTCGGTACACGGATCAGATAGTCCAGAGAATGCAAAAATAGAAATAGATTTTTTCTTTAATAATTAGGAAAATACTTTCAAAATTGCTTTTGGATAAATTTTATGTTCCTCCAATAAAACCCTTTTATTAAGTTTTTTAATATTATCTTTTTTATTTATTTTAATTTTTTTTTGTAGAATAATTTTTCCAGAATCTAATTTGTGATTTACAAAGTGAACAGTGCATCCAGTATAAAACTCATTATTTTCTAACACTCTTCGGTGTGTATCAAGTCCTTTATATTTAGGTAAAAGAGATGGGTGAATATTAATAATTTTTCCCTTAAATTCTTTAATAAAATAATTCGTTAGAATTCTCATAAATCCTGCCAAACAAATAAATTTAATTTTTCTTTCTCTTAAAATTCTTAAAAGTTTCTTTTCTAATGTAGAAAATCTTTTATTCTCATAACAGAGAATATCTATTTTTTCTCTTTTTGCATACTTTAACCCAATTGCATTTTTATTATTTGAAAAAACAAGATCTATACTAATGGGAGAAATTTTTTTTTTTGAAAAATTTATAAGATTTTTGAGATTTGATCCTTTTCCCGATATAAATACTGCAGTACTAATTTTTTTACCAGAAAACCTTTTCATTGAATTTCACTTTTTTTTTACCTACTGTAATTTTACCTATTACATATGGTTTGTAATGTTTTTTAAAAAATTTTTGTATTTTTACAAAGTTACTTGATTTGGCTATCAAGCAGAAACCAACACCACAATTAAATGTTTTTAACATCTCTTTATCATTTACATTTTTATCTTTAATCCACTTGAAAATTTTATTTGGTTTTACTTTAGATAAATCTATCTCAGCTGTTAGACCATTTGGTATTACTCTACTTAAATTATCTTGAAGACCTCCACCTGTAATATTTGCGCAAGATTTAATTAATTTTAGTTTTAAAAGTTTTAAGACCT
Source organism: uncultured Pelagibacteraceae bacterium (assembly GCA_902629955.1). Classification (GTDB taxonomy): domain Bacteria; phylum Pseudomonadota; class Alphaproteobacteria; order Pelagibacterales; family Pelagibacteraceae; genus Pelagibacter. Next base: position 14,030 of record CACOSS010000007.1, on the reverse strand, counting down.
CTTTTACATATATTTTTGTTGGTTTAATTAGTTCTGTTCTTAAAAACTTATTTTTTTTTAAATTTATTTTCTTTTTTTCTATTATATATCTAATTAAGGAATATCCATTAGAATGTACACCACTAGATGGTATAGCTAAAATTAAATCATTTTTTTTTATTTTATTTTTTTTTATAATATTTTTTTTATCAACAATACCAACTGAAAAACCTGCAATATCAAATTTATTTTTTGAATAGGTTCCAGGCATTTCAGCTGTTTCACCTCCTACCAAAGAGCAGTCAGAAATATTACATCCTTTATTAATACCTTTAAGAATATCTTTTAACTTCCTTAAATTAATTTTGTTAATTGAAATATAATCCAAAAATATTAATGGCTTTGCGCCTTGCACAATTAAATCATTTACACACATTGCAACTAAGTCGATTCCTATTGTGTCAAACTTGTTGAGTAAATTTGCAATCTCTATTTTTGTTCCTACACCATCTGTGCTTGCTACTATTTTTGGGTCTTTAAAGTATTTTGGTATATCGGAAATAGATCCAAATCCTCCAATGTTCTTGTTTTTTTGGTTTTTTTTTCCAGTATTTTTTGAGATAAAATTAACAAACTTATCTGCTGCATGTATATTTACGCCACTTTTTTGATATGTAAATTTGCTATATTTCATTAGAATAAATTATGTTTTTAAATACAAATCTTCTTTGTTTGAAAAAATCTTATATATTTTTTTTATTCACAGTTCTATTTATAATTTTAACCATATCTAAAGCAGAATCATCAAATTTTAAAGTGAGTGATATTGAGGTAACTGAACCATTCGATAAAAATTTTAAAAAAAAAGTAGTAATAGATAAAGCAATTATTAAAGCATTTAGAAAACTTGCGAGCATGACAATATCGAGTGATCAAATGCATAAAATATCGAATTATAAAGTAGAGGAAATTAAAAATCTTATCGATTCGTTTAATGTTAAAGATGAGAAGTTTATAAATAATAATTATAATGCAAAATTTGAAATAAACTTTAACAAACAAAATACATTTCTATTTATTGAAAAAAAAAATATTTTTCCCTCAATTCCCAATAAAAAAAAAATTATCCTATTACCAATTTTAATAGATAGTTCATTAGAAAGTGTAAACGTGTTTAACCAAAATCTATTTTTCTCTGATTGGAACTCAAATATACCCAATCAACATTTACTAGATTATATCTTACCTTCGGAAGATATAGATCTTGTAAAAGTTCTTAATGATAACATAAACAATTTAGAAGAATATGACTTTAGTGAAATTATTAAAAAATATAATTTTAATGAGTATATAATTTGTTTAATTTATAAAGAAAAAGACTCATACAAAGTTTTCTCAAAAATAAAACTAGATAATAAACTCAAAATAAAAAGTAGATTATTTTCAGAAAAAAAACTCTTATCCCAAAAAAATTTAGAAAATTTAATTAATAAAATTAAACTTATCTACGAGGATGAATGGAAAAATATAAATAAAATAAATCGATCAGTTAAACTTCCAATTAATTTATCTATTAACTCCCTAAATTATAAAAAAAATCAAGAATTTCAAAATTTTTTATCATCAACAGACCTAGTTTCAAAATATTTAATAAAAAGTTTTAACAATAATAAGGTTAACTATAAAATAATTTTCAATGGATCACCTAAACAATTTTTATCTATTGCAAAAAAGAATGATTTTTATATTGAAACAAATCAACAAATTTGGAAAGTTAAATAAAATGTCAGATATGGAACAACAACTAATAAATTTTCAATTCGACAAAAATTATAAAAGTGATGATTTTTACGTATCTAAAAGTAATTTTTTTGCTTTTTCTTTGTTAGATAGCTGGCCGAAATGGGAAAAAAATATACTTAATATTCACGGAGAAAAATATAGCGGTAAATCACATCTCTCAGAAATATTTGTAAAAAAAAATAAAGGTATTATTTTAAAATCAAAGATATTACAGACTAATTATGAAAAAGATTTAAGATTTCATCAAAATATCATTCTAGATGATTTTGAAAAAGAAGTAGATGAGAGTAAAATATTTTCACTAATAAATTTTGTAGATCAAAACTCAAAATATCTAATAATAAATTCTTTAATACCATTTAATAAAATGGAATTTAAACTAAATGATTTAATATCTAGAGCTAAAAACTGTTTAGAAGCAAAAATTGAAAAACCTGATGATGAGTTAATAAAAGTATTAATATTAAAATATTTATCTGATAAACAAATTAAAATTAATGATAAATTGTTAGAATTTGCATCAAAAAGAATTACAAGGTCTTATGGTAAAATATTTGAATTTATATATAAGATTGATGAAATTAGTTTAAAAAAAAAAAGATCTATTGATCAAAAAACAATAAAAGAAGCATTAGGAACATAACTTGAATAAGTACCGAACTCATAATTGCTCAGAATTATCTGCTAAAAATGATGGTGAAAATGTAGTTTTATCTGGCTGGATACATAAAAAAAGAGACCATGGAAATTTACTTTTTTTAGATTTAAGAGATAACTTTGGTACAACACAATGTATTATTGAAAAAGATAAACCTTTTTTCAATGAATTAGAAAAAATTCAGCTTGAAAGCGTCATTAAGATTAATGGTAAGGTCAATAAAAGAACTACAGAGACAATCAATAAAGAACTAAAAACTGGAGAAATTGAAATTGCAATTAAATCCTATGAAATATTAGGTACATGTGAAGAACTTCCTTTGCCAGTATTTAGTGAACAAGATTATTCAGAAGAAATAAGACTTAAATTTAGATTTTTAGATCTGAGAAGAAAAAAAATTCATTCTAATATTTTGTTAAGATCAAAAGTAATTTCATTTATTAGAGATGAGATGAATAAAAATGGATTTATTGAGTTTCAAACACCAATTTTAACTTCATCAAGTCCTGAAGGAGCAAGAGATTTTATTGTTCCAAGCAGACTTAATCCAGGAAAGTTTTATGCATTACCACAAGCACCACAACAATTTAAACAATTAATAATGGTATCGGGTTTTGATAAATATTTTCAAATAGCTCCATGTTTTAGAGACGAAGATGCAAGAGCAGACAGAAGTCCTGGTGAATTTTATCAACTTGATTTAGAAATGTCTTTTGTTGAACAAGAAGATATTTTCATGGTAGTTGAAAATCTTTTAATTAAAGTTTTTAAAAAGTTTTCAAATAAAAAATTTTTATACTCAAAATTTCCGAGAATCCCTTATGAAGAAGCTATGCTTAAATACGGAAGTGATAAACCAGATTTGAGAAATCCTTTAGAAATATTTGATCTTACATCTATATTTGAAAGAGAGGATGTTAAATTTGAAATTTTTAAGAAATTAGTTAAAACTGGATGTATTGTTAGGTCAATAGTAACAAAAAATACGACAAATAAACCAAGGAGTTTTTTTGATAATTTAGATAAATGGGCAAAATCTGAAGGAGCATCTGGGCTAGCATATTTTACTTTTGAAAAAGATAAAAATTTAGAAGCAAAAGGACCAGTTGGAAAATTCTTCTCACAAGAAGCATTAAATGAAATAATGAAAATTACAGGGGCTAAAGTAGGGGATAGTATATTTTTCTCTTGTGATAAAAAAGAAAATGTCTTGCAACTTATGTCATCTGCGAGAAACAAAATTGCAAACGATTTAAATTTAATTGATCAAAACTCATTTGCTTTTTGCTGGATTGTAGATTATCCAATGTACGAAACAGATAAAGTCACAGGAAAAATTAAGTTTAGTCATAACCCTTTCTCAATGCCACAGGGAGAAGAAAAAGATATAGATTTTAAAAATCCATTAAATATTAAAGCCTATCAATATGATATTGTATGTAATGGTATTGAACTTTCTTCAGGAGCAATAAGAAACCATAAACCTTATTTAATGTATAAGCTTTTTGAAATTGCTGGATATACAAAAAAAGATGTTGATGAAAAATTTAAAGGTATGATAAACGCATTAAGTTTTGGAGCACCGCCTCACGGAGGAATAGCACCAGGATTAGATAGAATAATAATGCTATTAGCAAATGAAAAAAATATTAGAGAGGTAACATTATTCCCAATGAACCAAAATGCTCAAGATTTAATGATGAACGCACCTTCTGATGTTAGCGAAAAGCAGTTAAAAGAACTAGGTATTACAATAAAAAAAAAATAGTTTATTTTTTGCCTTTAAGATTTATTCTAATGTCGGAAAGATCAACAAGCTTTTTTTGGTAATTATTTCTGACAAATCCTTTGCTAGTAATATCTTTTACAATTTTCAAAAATTGATTATGTTCATCCTCAGTTTCCTCTGATTTTGAACCTTTGGATTTATCTAAATTTGCCCCAATAGATGGTGTGTGCGCTAAATCTTCTCTATTTAAATAGGATATAGCAAGTTCTCTAAAGATATAGTCAAGAATTGATGTAGCACTTAAAATTCTATCATTTCCATAGACTTTACCTGATGGTTCAAATTTTGTATCTACATAAGCGCTTACAAATTCGTCAAGAGGCACGCCATACTGAAGTCCTAAAGATATCGCTATTGCAAAATTATTCATTAAAGCTTTAACGAGTTCACCTTCTTTACTTGTATCAATAAAAATTTCACCTATCTTACCGTCCTCATATTCTCCAGTGTGAAGATAAACCTTATGATCCCCAATAGTTGCCTTTTGAATATATCCTTTTCTTCTATCTGGCATACCAAATCTCTTATTTATACTGTCATGGATTTTTTTAACAAAATTTTCTTCACCATTTTTTGGCAAATTTCCAGTTTTTGATTTGTCAGAGGTCAAATCAGTTTGCTTTGTCTCTTTTTGAACTTTATTAATTCCGCCCTTTTCTAAACTTTTAGTTTTTCTATTATCTAATTTAACATTAATTATTTCGAACTTACCATCATCTCTTTTTTCCAAATTTGTAAGCTCTTTTTCGTTTACCTCATCAAGGTAATGGGTGACTTTAAAACTACAATTATAATAAGTTTCTACTAAATATTTTGCCATATTTTTAATTTATATTTGAGTCGTTGAACAAATATATATATACAAAATATGAATTTAGTCTAATCTAAATTTTTGCAATTTAAAATTGAAAAAAAAATTTTTTTTATGTTGACAATTTTTAAACAATTATTCATTTGGTGGAATCAACAAACTTTGGGTACAAGAATTTATACATTTTTTAATGGTAAATTAGTTGGTGAAGACGAATTTGGAAATAAGTATTATGAAAATAGAAAGAAAAAAAAAAGATGGATTATTTATAAAGGTGAAATTGACGCATCAAAAATATCAAATCAATGGTTTTCTTGGATACATTTTACAAAGAATAAAATGGAAATAAATAAAAACGTGAAAAAATACAGTTGGCAAAAACCACATTCTCCAAATAAAACTGGCACAACAGAGTCTTATCATCCTAATAAAAAAAACGATGAAATTAAGAAAAAATATTCTACCTGGAAAGGTTAAACTTTTAATCTTTTTTTTGATAGTTTTCAGTAATAGTCTGTCATCTGAAGAAAAAATTTATGAGGGTAATTTTATAGAATTAAAAGTCTTAGATAAGGTTAGTTCAAAGAATCATAAAATTAATATTAAAATTGGAGAAGAAAAAGTTTTTAAAAATATATCTATTAAACCATTAAAGTGTAAAAATTCTGAATTTGATGATAATCCTGAAATAATTGCATATTTACAAGTTAAGGATTTAAAAAATATAGGAAAGGATGAAGTTTTTGTTTTTAATGGATGGGCGTTTTCTTCAAGTCCATCAATTAATACCTTCGATCATCCAGTATATGATTTGTGGCTTACCAAGTGTTTTGGCTAAATTATTTTATCTTTATCCAGCCAAGTAACATTAAAATCATTCTCTAAAAATTTTTTATGGCCTAATAATTTTTTATGTAATTTTATTGTAGTTGTGATACCCTCGATAACAAATTCATCTAAGGAACGATTCATTCTTTGAATTGCTTCTTCTCTGTTTCTACCATGACAAATTAGTTTACAAATCATACTATCATAAAAAGGAGTAACCTTATATCCCTGATAAATAGCTCCATCTACTCTTGTCCTAAAACCTGAAGGTTGATGACACATAGTTATAATACCAGGAGATGGTTGAAAATTTTTACTTGCATCCTCGGCGTTTATTCTACATTCTATAGCGTGTCCTCTTGGGGAAATGTCTTTTTGTTCTAAAGCAGTATTTCCTGTATATGCTATCCAAATTTGCTCTTTAATAATATCAATACCTGTAACCATTTCAGTTACTGGATGCTCAACTTGAACTCTTGTATTCATTTCTAAAAAATAAAATTTTCCTTTTTCATAAATAAATTCTACAGTACCGGCACCTTCATACCCAATTTTAGATACCATATTTACTGTTTTTTCAAATAATTCATTTCTTATTTCATTATTAAGAATTGGACTTGGAGTTTCCTCAATTAATTTTTGATGCCTTCTTTGAACAGAGCAATCCCTTTCATATAAATGGACCGTACGATTTTTTCCTGACAAAACTTGTACCTCGATATGTCTAGGATCTTCAAAGAATTTTTCTATATAAACCTCATCATTTGCAAAAAATTTTTTTGCTTCTGATTTTGCTGCGAGAAATAACTCTTTGAATTTGTTCTCATCATTTACAATTTTCATTCCTTTTCCACCACCACCACCTGCAGCTTTTATTAAGACTGGAAATCCAATTTTTTTGCAAATTTCTTTTGCTTCATCGATGTTTGATACACCACCTTCTGAACCTTCAATTACAGGTAATCCATTTTCTTTTGCAATTTTTTTTGCTTGAATTTTATCTCCCATCATTTTTATTAATTTTGACGATGGTCCAATAAATTTTATATTATTTTCCTCTAATATTTTTGCAAAATTAGAGTTTTCAGACAAAAATCCATAACCAGGATGAACAGCTTCTGAGCCAGTCAATTCAATAGCTGACATAATTGATGGTATATTTAGATAACTATTAGATGGTTGGTGCGGACCAACGCAAACACTTTCGTCAGCTAATTTAACATGCATACTTTCCCTGTCCACATCTGAGTGGATAGCTACAGTTGAAATACCCCATTCTTTACAGGCTCTTATAACTCTTACGGCAATTTCTCCTCTATTTGCAATAAGAATTTTTTTAAACATTATTCAACAAAAATTAATATTTGATCATATTCAACAGGTTGACCATCCTCGACTGAAATTTTTTTTACTATCCCATCGCATGTTGATGGAACATGATTCATTGTTTTCATAGCTTCAACTATCATAACAGTATCACCCTTTTTTATTTTTTTACCAACTTCAACAAATGGTTTTGCCCCAGGCTCTGGAGCCAAATAAGCAGTTCCAATTATTGGGCTTTTTACTGCTTTGTAATTTTCATTTACACTTACTCCACTTTCTTTTTCTATTTCTTGTAGGTCTAATCTTTCTCCAGTTTTACCAATAGATTTTTTTAAATCTTCTAGTGCTTCAATTAATTTTTTTATGACTTTTTTATCTATTTCCATTTTTTAATAATTCTTGCATTGCATTTATGGCTAAAATATAACCATTTACACCTAAGCCGCATATAATTCCCGTAACGACATCACTTATCAATGATTTATGTCTAAATTCTTCTCTTTTGTATATGTTAGAAATATGGAGTTCGATTTTAGGTTTTTTAAATATCTCTAGTGCATCACGTATTGAAACAGAGGAATGCGTAAAGCCAGCAGCATTTATTATAATACCATCATAGTTTTTAATTGAGTCTTGAATTTTTGTTACAATTTCACCCTCTATATTTGACTGGTAAAATTCAATTTCTATTTTTTGGTTAGTAGCTGTTTGTAAACATTTTTCTTTTAACTCATCAAAAGTTAATTCACCATACTGCGATTTTTCTCTTTCACCTAATAAATTAATATTTGGTCCATTGATAATTATTATTCTATGTGGCATTAATCATTTATATATTATGAAAAAAATAAACAAAGTAAAAATAAAAATAAATGGGAAGAAATTTATTATAAAGCCCAAAATGACTTTAAAAGATGTGATTAGTAAATATAAAATTCCTAAAAAGAAAGTTGCAATTGAATTAAACGAAAAAATTGTAAATAAGCAAAATTTAGGAAGAATAAAGATTAAAGATTTTGATAGAATTGAAATTGTTCATTTTATAGGTGGAGGGTAAAATGAAAAAAAATGACTCGTTTATAATTTCAAATAAAAAATATAAATCTAGACTTATTATTGGGACAGGCAAATATAAAAATTTTGAGGAATGTGCTAATTGTGTAGAGCTTTCTGGAGCTGATATAGTAACAGTCGCTGTTAGAAGAGTGAATATACAAGATAAACGAAAACCAATACTAATGGATTATATTAACCCAAAAAAAATCACATACTTACCAAACACAGCAGGTTGTTTTACATCTTTAGAAGCATTAAGAACTTTAAGATTAGCAAGAGAGATTGGTGGATGGAAACTGGTAAAGTTAGAAGTGCTTGGAGATAAAAAAACACTTTTTCCAGATATGATAGAGACACTCAAATCTACTGAAGTTTTAAGTAAAGAAGGTTTTAAGGTTATGGTCTATTGCAATGACGATCCTTTAATGGCTAAGAGACTTGAAAATGTTGGAGCAGTTGCGATTATGCCACTTGCTGCTCCTATTGGATCAGGTTTAGGAATATTAAATAAAACAAATATTAAGATAATAAGATCCCAAACTAAATTACCTTTAATTATTGATGCTGGTCTAGGACAATCATCAGATGCAGCTATAGCGATGGAATTAGGATGTGATGGTGTTTTAATAAATACTGCAATAGCTAAAGCAAAAAATCCTCTTCAAATGGCAGAAGCTATGAAACTTTCTGTAATTGCTGGTCGTTATTCATATTTAGCAGGAAGAATAGATCAAATTACATATGGAAGAAGATCTACTTCAAACAAAGGAATTATTTAGTTTTTTTTTTGAAAAATTTTTTTTTTTTAAATTTTCTTTTTTTAAATTTTTTAACTTTTTCTAATTTATGGTCTTTTACAATTTCCTCTTTTACTTTTTCAAGTATAGTAATATTTTCTAAAGTGCTAAGAATTTTTTTACTTTTGTTTTTATATTCTATTTTATAATCAGAAATAATCATTGAATTATCAATTATAATATTTATTTTAAATTTATTTTTCTTCTCGGTAAATTTTATATTTTCACTTAAATTCTCTTTTATATAATTACTAATTTGTTGACATACGCTTAAATCAACAATTTTTGCTTTATTTTCAATTGCATCGATTTCTAACTTTTTTATAATTTTAAGAGCATATGTTTCATTGGTAAGGGATATTTTCCATTTTACAGAACTTTCTCGTAATCTTTGCCGCGACATTTCCAATAAACCAAAACTACTTATTCGACCAATTTGAATTCTTGCTCTATCATTTCTGCATTTTTCTTTAAGTTTTCGCTCAATTAATCTTCTATTTCCAAAGTTCATCATGTCTATAAAGTCTATAATTATTAGACCAGATAGATCTCTTATTTTTATTTGACGAGCAATTTCTTCAGCTGCTTCTAAGTTTGTATCTAAAGCAGTGCTTTCTACATTTTTTTGTTTTATTGATTTTCCAGAGTTTACGTCAATAGAAATTAAAGCTTCTGTTGGGTTGATAACTAAATATCCACCTGAATTAAGCTTAACAGTCGTCTCAAAAATTTCATTTAGTTTAGTTTCAATCTTCTCTTTAATAAATAAAGGAACTTTTTCTCTATATTTTTTAATTTTCTTTACATGGCTTGGCATAATTAATTTCATAAAATTTTTAGCTTTTTGATACCCCTCATTTCCCTCTACAATTATATTTTGTGTATCTTCATCATACATATCTCTTAATGTTCTCTTGATAATTTCACTTTCTTTATGAATAATTGAAGGAGCTATAGAATTCATGGCATTTTCTTTTATAGACTCCCAAACTTTAATTAAACTTTGTAAATCTCGGTCAATTTCATTTTTAGACTTATTTGATCCAGCAGTTCTTACAATAATTCCCATCTCTTTTGGAATTTTAATTTGGTTGAGTATGGATCGAATTTTTTTCCTATCAGCAGAATTAAAAATTTTTCTAGAAATGCCACCACCTTTTGGTGTATTAGGCATAAGAACAATGTACTTCCCAGCAATTGAAATGAATGTACTTAATGCCGCTCCTTTCATACCTCTTTCATCTTTTAAAACCTGAACAAGTATGACCTGATTTGGTTTAATTACTTCTTGAATCTTATATCTTTTAAATGGATACTTTTTTTCAGCGTTATTTTTGTCAGAATTAGAAACGTAATCTGTTTTTTTTTCAACGGAACTATCTATATCAACTTTATTATCTAAAATATTTTTTTCTTCTTCTTTTTCACTCTCTTTTATTAATTCTTCTCTTGCCTTTTCCTCTTCCTGTTTGATTTTATCCAAATCATTTTGTGGTATTTGATAGTAATCAGACTGAATATCATTAAATGACAAAAAACCATGTCTCTCTCTTCCAAAATCAATAAATGCAGCTTGGAGAGAAGGTTCAACTCTACTGACTTTACCTAGATAGATATTATTTTTAATTAATGTACTTTTTAGACTTTCGTATTCGTAATCTTCAATGTTTCCGTTCGATTTAAGTACAACTCTGGTTTCATTGGGATGCGAAGCATCAATGTATAAATTCTTTTCCATAATTTTTTGTTTATTATTTTCATTAGTAATATTTTATAAATTCTGTTGCCTTAACATTAACAAATTTATTAAATAAATAAACATAAATGAGCAATTTAATTAAAAAAATTCTAGTTTTAGGAACAGCAAGTTTTTTGGGAATCACTATACTTGTGATAGCAATATTATGGGTTTTCTCAAATAAACTTCCTGACTACAAATTTTTAAAGAGTTATAAAGCGCCTGTTTCTAGTAAAGTATATTCAGGTGATGGAGAGTTAGTAAACGATTTTTCCTCTGAAAAAAGAATATTTGTTCCTTATTCTTCAATACCAAATAAAATTATAAATTCATTTTTGTCAGCTGAGGATAAAAATTTTTTTAATCATCCCGGGGTAGATGCAAAAGGAGTATTGAGAGCAACTAAAAATAATATATCAAACTTTCTTTCATCAAAAAGATTAGAGGGTGCATCAACAATCACCCAACAAGTAGCTAAAAATTTTTTGTTATCAAATGAAGTAAGTATTAATAGAAAAATAAAAGAGGCAATACTTGCTTTCAGAATCGAAAGAGCATTATCTAAAGAACGTATTTTAGAACTTTATTTAAATGAAATTTATTTAGGAAGTGGATCTTACGGTATAGCTGCGGCGAGCCTGAGATATTTTGACAAACCAATAACCGAATTAAATTATGTTGAAGCATCCTTGCTTGCCGCTTTACCTAAAGCTCCAAGTAGATACAATCCTTTTAAAAATAAAGATCTTGCTAAATTTAGAAGAAATCTTGTAATTAAAAATTTATTTGAAAATAATTTTATATCAGAGGCACAATACAATTCATTTATTAAAGAACCAATTAAACTTAAAAAAAGAAAAAAGATTTATCTAGAGGATGCCAGATACTATGTTGAGGATATAAGAAAGGATATTGTTAAAAAATTTGGTTTTGAAAGAGTCTATAAAAATGGTTTAAATATTAAGACGCCTCTTAATTTAAAAATTCAATCTGCTTCAACTAATGCCCTTAGACAAGGTTTAATAAATTATGATAGACGAAAAGGCTGGAGAGGTGCGTTGTTAAAAAAAAAATATAAAAATAATTGGTCAGAAGATCTTGAAAAATTTAGATTAGAAAATTCAATAGATTGGAAACTTGCAATAGTAACAAATAATGATAATGAAAAAATTGAGATTGAGACCAATGATAAAAGCAAAGGCTTTATAAAAGAGAAAGATGTTAATTGGGTAAAAAAAAGCAATTACCCATTAAACAAGGGAAATATAATTTATGTTAAAAAATATAAAAATAATCTTTATGAATTAAAACAACTGCCTGAAATTAATGGATCTATTGTTGTTATGGATCCTTATACTGGGAGGGTTTTAGCTATGAGTGGAGGTTTCAGTTTTTTACAAAGTGAGTTTAATAGAGCATCTCAAGCGTTGAGACAACCTGGATCTGCATTTAAACCATTTATTTATGCACTAGCTCTTGAAAATAATTATCAACCATCATCCTTAGTGCTCGATGCTCCATTAGTTTTAAAACAAGGTGATGATTTAAAATTGTGGAAGCCTGAAAACTATGGAAAAAAATTTTATGGTTTATCTACAATGAGGACTGGACTTGAAAAATCGAGAAATTTAATGACAGTTAGAATTGCCCAGGATTTAGGTTTAAAAAAAATTATTAATTTTTCTAAGAAGTTAGGCATTTATGAAAACCCAAGCGAACTATTATCGATATCATTGGGTTCGGCAGAAACAACCCTGTTAAGATTAACTTCTGCTTATTCTTCTTTCGTAAATGGAGGTAAATTAGTTAGACCTATTTTAATTGATAGAGTCCAAGACGGTGAGGGACAAACTATTTTGAATAATGAAAATAGGAAGTGTGATAAGTGTGAACAAATTTCATATTTGAGTAATAAATATCCTAATATTAAAGATGATTTTGAACAAATTTTTTCTCCTCAAACTGCCTATCAAATAACCTCAATGCTAGAAGGTGCTGTTCAAAGAGGTACGGGAAAAGGCTTAAAAGATTTGAATTTAGACATTGCTGGTAAAACTGGCACAACTAACGAAAATACAGATACATGGTTTATTGGTTTTACTTCAAAATTAATTATTGGCGTGTATGTTGGTTTTGATAACCCTAAATCATTAGGAAAAAAAGAAACAGGAGCAAGAACTGCAATGCCAATATTTAAAAAATTTGTTAAAGAATTTGTTAAAAAAGAAGATGCAAGACCATTCAAGGTTGCAGAAAATATAACATTGATGGTAATCGATCCAAAAACTGGAGAAAAAGCATCGTTTAATTCAAAAAAAACCATCATAGAGGTTTTTAAAAAAAAAGATTTGGATCAAAATAGTAAAAATATGATATTAAACAATAGGATGAATAATAATAATATTTTGATTAAATTTATTTGTAGTTATACCAAAATAATTTAAATAAATTATAGATGCAACAATAAGAATTAAGAATACGTAAACAGTTTTTTTAATCATTTAATTATATAATGAACTTTCTAAAAAAGAATCAATTTCACCATTCAACACTTTATCAGGATCTGAACTTTCAAAACTAGTTCTGTTATCTTTAACAAGTCTATAAGGGTGAAGAATATATGATCTAATTTGATGTCCCCAACCAATATCAGTTTTTTCATTCTCAAGATTTTCCGCTTCTTGTTGTTTTTTTTTCAATTCGAAGTCATATAATCTTGCTTTAAGCATCCTCATACATGTTTCTTTATTTTTATGTTGAGATCTTTCATTTTGACATTGAACAACAATCTTTGTAGGTAAATGTGTTATTCTTACAGCGCTGTCAGTTGTATTGACATGCTGCCCCCCTGCTCCACTAGATCTATAAGTGTCTATTCTTAAATCTTTTTCTTTAATATCAATTTCAATACTGTCATCTATTATTGGATAAACCCAAACACTAGCAAAGCTAGTATGTCTTCTAGCGCCAGAGTCAAATGGAGAAACTCTAACCAATCTATGAATGCCAGACTCTGATTTAAGCCATCCATACAAATATTCACCATGAATTTGAAATGTGGTTGATTTAATACCTGCCTCATCTCCTTTGTGTTCGCTTATTACAACTGACTTATATTTTTTATTTTGTGCCCATTTTAAATACATTCTTTTTAACATTTCAGCCCAATCTTGACTCTCGGTCCCACCTGCACCGGCATGTATTTCAATATAACAATCTAAAACATCGCTTTCTTCTGACAAAAA
>CACOSS010000006.1 GCA_902629955.1 uncultured Pelagibacteraceae bacterium | reverse complement strand
TTAAAGGATTATTGCCTTTCGCTGGCATTTCCATTAATTGATTTTCTCCAAGAATTCTCGCTACACGCATGGTCGGTTTAGCACCTTGGCTTAACCAATATTTAATTCTCTCAGATTGTAAACCAACTCTTTCCTTCTTCTCCTTAGGTAAAAGTGGATTAAAAAAACCAAGTTTCTCTATAAATCTTCCATCTCTTGGAAACTTGCTATCTGCAACAACAATTTTGTAAACAGGTCTTTTTTTTGTTCCTCCCATTGATAATCTTAACTTTAACATTTCTCTCCTTTGTTATTTTAGTTGATTAAAAAGTTCTGGCGGAATCCCTTTGTCTGCCAAACCTTTCATATTTCCTTTAGACATCTTCTTCATCATTTCAGACATCATTTTAAATTGTTTTAACAATTTATTGATAGTGGCAATGTCAGTACCTGAGCCATTAGCAATTCTTTTTTTTCTTGATCCGTCTATAATTTTTGGATTTGTTCTCTCTTTTTTTGTCATAGATAAAATTACAGCCTCATTTTTGCTTACAATTTTTTCATCAACACCAGCTTGATCCATTTGATTTTTTATTTTTGATACACCAGGCAAAAAAGACATGATGCCTTCGATTCCTCCCATCTTTTTCATCTGCCGTAGTTGAGAAAGATAATCGTCTAATGAAAATTGGCCTTTTTTTAATTTCTCTTCAGTTTTCTTTAGGTTCTCTTCATCTATATCTTGTGTAGCTTTTTCAACTAGTGAAACTATGTCTCCCATACCAAGGATTCTGTTAGCAATTCTGTCAGGATAGAATTCCTCTAAGTTTTCAATTTTTTCACCCACTCCTAAAAATTTAATTGGAACTTGAGATACATATTTCATACTCAAAGCTGCACCACCTCTTCCGTCACCATCAGATCTTGTAAGAACTATTCCTGTTAGGTTAACGCTGCTTTTAAACTCTTTAGCAACATTTGCAGCTACTTGACCAGTAAGAGAGTCTGCAACAAGTAAAGTTTCAGAGGGATTAATTGTTTGCTCAATTTGTTTAATTTCGCTCATCATTTGTAGATCTATTTGTGTTCTTCCAGCAGTATCGAAAATTATTACCTCTGATCCGTTTAAATTTGCGGCACTAAGTGCACGTCTACAAATATCCAAAGGTTGTTGTCCTTCGACAATGGGTAAAGTTAAAATATTATTTTGTTCACCCAGCAATTTTAATTGTTCTTGAGCAGCTGGTCTGTAAACGTCTAAGCTAACCATCATAATTTTTTTTTTGTTTACTTTTTCAATATGCTTTGCAATTTTTGCGGCGGAGGTAGTTTTACCTGATCCTTGCAAACCCACTAGCATCATTGAAACTGGTGGAACTGCATTAAGATTTATTTTTTCAGAGTTACTGCCAAGTAAATTGACTAATTCATCGTAGACAATTTTAACAACCATTTGACCAGGTGAAGTTGATCTTACAATTTCTTTGCCTAATGCTTTAGGCTTAACATTTTCTATAAACTGCTTTGCAACATCTAAAGATACATCGGCTTCAAGAAGAGCTTGCCGAATAGATCTTAATCCTTCGTCCACTTGTTTTTCATCAAGTGATGGCGCTTTTTTTAAAGAAGAAAAAATTTCTTCAAATTTATTTGTCAAATTTTCGAACATAATTTTGCACAGCAGTTATCGCACCAGTGGGCGAACCCTCGCTGACTGGTGTCGATCTCTTTGTTTCCAAAGACACCGCAAATTGCTGACTTTGCGGAAGTAGCGATAACCTATAATAGAGGTTCAAAAAGTCAATAAATAAGTTAAGTATAAATATATGGAATTTAATGCTTACAAAATGGATGGTTTGGGAAATGATTTTATTATCATAGATAGAAGAGAAAGTTCAATTAATTTAACAAAGGACAAAATTATTGAACTAGGAGACAGATCCAATATTGGATTTGATCAAATTATTTTTATAGATAAAAAAAAGGAAAGTTCTTTTCCTATAAAAATATTTAATTCTGATGGAGGTGAGGTAAGTGCATGTGGAAATGGGTCAAGATGTGTAGCTTATCTTTTGGGTAAAAATTTAAACACCAATGAAATAAAGTTAAAAACTAATAACCGAGTACTTAATGCAAAAATAGTTGGAAATTTAAAAGTTGAACTTGAAATGGGAAAACCTTTGTTTAGTTTTGAGGATATTCCATTATCAAAAACAATAAACCCAGCTGATGTGTCTTTAAAAATAAATGATAAAACATTTTCTAATGGATTTTGTATCAATGTAGGTAACCCACATATAATTTTTTTTGTAAAGAATTGTTTTGATTATGATTTAAAAATATTAGGTCCTAAAATTGAAAACCACGACCTATTTCCTGAAAAAACAAATGTAACATTTGCTGAAGTCACAGATAAAAATAATATAAATGTGAATGTTTGGGAAAGAGGGGCAGGACTTACCAAGGCTTGTGGAACAGCAGCTTGTGCATCTGCAGTAGCTGCCTTTAAGAAGAGTTTAGTTAATAATAATGTTAATATTAATTTTAGTGAAGGTATTTTGAATATTGAGGTTGATAAAAACGATAATATTTTTATGACAGGACCAGTTTCAGAGATTAAAAAAATTAATTTAAAATTATAAAATGGGCATTTTTGAAAAATTTAAACTAGGTTTACAAAAAACTGCCTCAAGTTTTTCCTCTGGGCTTAAGGAAATAATAATTAAAAGAGAAATTGATGACAAAACATTAGATGAAATAGAGGAATTTTTAATACAATCTGATGTCGGAATTATCGCTTCAGAAGAAATAAAAAAAATAATTGCAGAAAAAAAAGTCGATCCTAATAAAAATAAATTAGATGAAATTAATTCAATTCTTAGAGATTATATAATTAGTTTAATGTCGCCACTTGAAAAAAATACATTTTTTTCAAAAAAAACTGATTTAAATGCTGTACTTGTCTCTGGAGTTAACGGTGTAGGCAAGACTACTACAATTGGAAAAATTGGTAAAATACTAAAAATGAATGATAATAAAGTAATTTTTTCAGCCTCAGATACGTTTAGAGCTGCAGCAATCGAACAGTTGGAAAATTGGGCAAAAAAAATTGATGTTGAAATTATTAAATCTTCACAAGGTTCAGATCCAGCTTCTGTTGCATATAAAGCTGTTGAAGAAGCGATAAATAAAAATTTTACACATGTTTTGATAGATACTGCTGGAAGATTGCAAAATAAAAAAAATTTAATGGAGGAGTATAAGAAAATTGCGAATGTTACAAAAAAAATTGACCCTAATGCTCCACATGAAGTAATTTTAGTTTTGGATGCTACTTCTGGTCAGAATGTAATTAATCAAGTAGAAGAATTTAATAAAATAATCCCAATTACAGGATTAATAATGACCAAACTTGATGGAACTGCAAAAGGTGGAATTTTAATTGCCTTGGCCAAAAAATATAAAGTACCAATTATCGCATTAGGTCTAGGTGAGAAAGAAGATGATTTACAGATTTTTGAAGCAGAAAAATTTGCTAATTCATTTGTAAATATTAATTAATTTGTTCTAAAAACTTTTTAATCTTATCTATTAGTTCCTCATTATATTCCATCATATGATCGTCTCGATCATTGAAATAAGCAAACTTTGGTTCTAATAAGGCCTCAAATATTTGCTCACCCATATAAAAAGGAACAATATTGTCTTTTTTGCCATGCATTACTAGTACTGGGGATTTAATATCCTTAAGCTTTTTTTTACTTTCGTACCTATCTTTGAGAATTAGTTTTACAGGAAATATTGGATAATAATTTTGTGCAAGTTCTACCATTGAAGTAAAAGGTGATTCTAAAATCAATCCTGAAAATTTAAATCTACTTGCTAAATCTACCGCAACTGCTGTTCCAAGAGACTCTCCATAAACGATAATATCTTTATCCTCAATACCATTTTTATTTAACCAAATTTTTGCAGAATAAGCATCGTCGTATAAACCACTTTCAGTTGGGTTGCCTGCATTTCCACTAAATCCTCTATATGCAACAATTAAATAATTTAAATCAAGTTTTGATAACTCATTTAGTTTGTAAACTCTATTATCAAGTTTTCCAGCATTTCCATGAAAAAATAATAAAGTTTTAAAGTTTCGATTTTTTTTAAAATACCAAGAAACAAGTTTGTTGTTTGATTCAACAAATGTATTTTCTATCTTATGATTTAATTGTGTTTCGTCCAAATAATTATTTTCACTTGGATGATAAAGTAGTTTTCTTTGATAAAAAAATAAAAAAACTATAACAGAAATATAAACTAGTAATAAAATTAAAAGAGAATTTATTACGATACTTCCAATTTTCATTAGTAATAGTTTTACTATTTGTTATCGAAAAAAGCCTCATATATCATCATTACAATCGCTATACCCATAAATATATAGACTGGTAAAACGTCAAAAAAACCAATCATCATTGATCTTGTGAGAGTTGTCGCTAAACCTATTAAAAAGAATAGACAAAAAGATAAACCTACTATTGTTGCAATTTTATTCATCATATTTTTTACTTTTCTGTTCTAGCCATCTAGCAACACCAAGAAATCTATGATCATCATATTTATCACCAATTAATTGGATTCCTAAAGGTAGATTATTTTCCCCTTGAAGTAAAGGTAGAGAAATTGCAGGCGTATGCATATACGACCAAACTCGATTAAAATCTGCACTGCCTGTGCTTTTTAAACCTTTGTCTGCGACTCCCGTTGAGCATGGACTTAAAATACCATGATAATCTTCAAACACTTCTTTGTATGATTCATAACTTCTTTTCATAAAATCGACTGCATCTAAATATTCTTTTGCTGAGTACTTCATTCCTCTACTAATTGCAGATTGCATCTCCTTTGACAGTTTATTTTTTGATTTTTTATAGTACATCTGAAAATTATTAGCTAAGTCTGTTTCGTGGATTACTCTATGGTATTTGTCTATATCTTTAAAATATGAGGGAGTATCAAATATTTCAATATTTTTTTTAAATGATTTAATAAAAAACTCAAAAGACTCTCTAGATTTTTTATCAATTTTTTTCCAACTCTCTGTTTTATAAAATATAAACTTAGGTTCAAACATTGGTCCCTTTAAACATTCATCCACCATAAATTCTGAGGAATAATGTATTGTTGCTTCATCATATTGATCTTTTTTAATTAAAACTTTGGTAAGTAAAGCTACATCCTCTACAGTTTTTCCAAAAACTCCCATGTGATCTAAATGGTAAGATGTTCTCAAAACCCCATTTCTCGAGATTAATCCATAGCTAGGTTTGTATCCAACAACTCCACAGTAAGATGCTGGTCTAATTACTGATCCTCCAGTTTGAGACCCGATGGAAAGTGGAGCCATATGAGTCGCTATAACAGCTGCCGACCCGCTTGAAGATCCTCCAGGAGTTCTCGAATAGTCATGAGGATTTCTTGTTTCTGGCGGACCAAGATAAGCCAATTCTGATGTTGCTGTTTTTCCCATTATAATTGCTCCCTCTGATTTAAGAAGATCTATAATTTCAGCATTTTGAGATTGCGTTTTACCTTTTCTCAATACAGTGCCGCATTCAGTTGGCATATCATAAGTTCCAATAATATCTTTTAATGCTACAGGAATACCATGCAATAAACCCATGGGTTTTCCAGATTTTCTATATGTGTCAGCTTCTTCAGCTTTTTCTATCAAAAGTTTTTTATCAAAAAATGCCCACGCTTTTACGTCTTTTTCATATTTTTCTATTTGAGTAATATAATTTTGACATACTTCCAAACAAGTTATTTCAGATTTTTTAATCTTTTCTGCAATTTTAGACACCGGTAATGAAAAGACATTCGTCATTTAAAGATTATTGTGCAAATAAAGTATCGGGTAACCATAATGCTATTCCTGGAAAAATGTACATTAAAACCATAGCAAGTATTACAATTCCAAGGAAAGGCATAATTCCTCTAAAGATTTCCATTAACTGAACATTTCTGCTTTGAACTCCTTTTAAATAGTATGCTGACATGGCCATTGGTGGTGTCAAAAAGGATGTTTGTAAATTTAATGCTATTAACATCGCAAAGAAATACGGATTTACACCAAAAAATTCTACAAGTGGTAAAAAGATTGGAACAAAAATAATTAAGATCTCAGTCCATTCAAGTGGCCAGCCCAAAATAAAAATAATTATTTGAGTTATAACTAAAAATTGCCATGGCTGAATATCCATAGATTTGAAAAAATGTTCAAATACTTCATGTCCACCTAAGTATGAAAATACTGATGCAAAAGTCCAAGAGCCTACAAATAACCACATGATCATTGCACTCGTTTTTGCAGTTAAAAATACAGACTCCTTAAAATTTTTCCATTTTAAAGACTTATAAAAATAAGAAAGAACTAAAGCACCAAAGGCTCCAACTGCGGCTGCCTCAGCTGGTGTTGCTAAACCAGCTAGTATTGTCCCTAGCACTAAAATAATAAGTGAAAATAATGGAACAAACGAAACTAAAACTTCTTTCAAAATTTCCGAACGTGGAGGTATTTCCTCTGCAGCAGGTTTTGGAGCTAAAGATGGATTAAAGTAAGCTCTTATAATTACATAAAGTATATACAATCCAGCTAACATTAATCCTGGAAATATAGCTGCAGCAAAAAGCCTTAATGGTGATAGCTGAGCTATTACAGCATAAACAATAAGCATGATACTTGGTGGAATTAAAATTCCTAAACATCCACCGGAGCAAATTACGCCCGATGCAAATTTTTTATCGTATCCTGCTTTTATCATCGCCGGCCAAGCAAGAAGACCCATAAGTGTAACTACGGCACCAATAATTCCAGTTGCTGTCGAAAATAATGCACATGTAACAAGTGCTGCAACAGCCATTGAAGCAGGAAGTCTGTGAGATGCTAGTCGTATTGCAAAGAATAGTTTTGCTACAATACCCGCCCTTTCAACTAAGTACCCCATAAATAAAAATAATGGGACAGCAGTTAAAACGGTATTATCCATTATTGTATAGGTATTAGAGACTAATAAAGAAAATATCCGGTTGTCAAATAAATGATCCATTCTAGCTGGATCAAAATAAGCATAATAACCAAAGCCAACACCCATAGCTAGCAATGTAAATGCAATTGGAAAACCTAATAAAACTGCAAACAGAAACAAACTCATCATTAAAATTGCAATTTCGGGATTTGTTAGTTCAAATAACATCTGCTTGATCGTCCTTTTGTGAAGTTCTCATTAAAACTTTTTCAGTTTCTTCAGCGTCTGCTGATGCTCTTACAGGCCAATGACCAGTTCTGATGCAAATTATTGCTCTGCATACCTCACTAACACCTTGTATTGTTAATAATATTCCGGACAATGGTATTAAAGATTTGGCCATATAAATCTGTATTTGTGCTGGACTATTCCAGCTTGTTTCTTTTATCTTCCAGGCTAAAGCAGCATATTCGTAACCATAAAATGCTAAAGCTAAAATTCCAGGAAAGAAAAATATAAAATATAAAATTAGATCAATCCAACCCTGCACTCTTGTTGGAAATAATCTATAAATAACGTCACCTCTTACGTGAGCCTCTGTTGACAGAGTGTATGCTCCCGCCATCATAAAAATAGCTCCATACATTTGTAAACTAAAATCAAAGTTCCATAATGTTGGGCTATTAAATGCGTATGCCATGATTACTTCATAGCATGTACCCCCCATAAGAATGACAATACACCAAGAAAACGCTTTTCCCATTGAAGCACTCAGTGTGTCAGCAAATTTTATGAAAGATTTCATTTTCGTACCATATGTTAGATTATATTAGTAAAGCAAACAAAAAAAAGGGGACCACTTGGTCCCCTTTTTAAATATTTAAGTTAATAATTATATCTTAACTTTCGCAATAGGTCCGAACTCATTTTCATATGCTAATTTGTAATTAGGCTGGTTCATCAGCAAGTACTTCATTACTCTCTTAGCGTATGCTTTTTGAGAATCAACGATTTTCTTAAAGAAAGGATCTTTCTTATTGAAATCACCGATAACTTTATCCCAACCTTTTAATTGTTGAGCTAAAATCGCATCAGACGTTTGGTAAACATTAACTTTATGTTCATTCATTAATTTAGATAAATCAGCTGAATATCTAACTAATGCTTTGAAATAGTTATCTGTATTTGCAGCGTAAGCAGCATTTTTTAATATTGCTTGGTTAGCTGGAGACAGACCGTTAAATGTTTTATTGTTGATAGGTATTTCAAACATCTCTTGAGATTGGTGGAAACTTCCTAAGTGATAGTGCTTAGAAACATCTTGCATACCAAACTGTGAGTCTGAAGTTGGGTTGTTAAACTCAGCAGCTTCAATCAATCCAGTTTTCATAGCTGGTTGAATTTCACCACCTGGTAACTGTCTAACGACCATTCCCATCGCAGTAAGAACGTTAGTAGCAAGACCAACTGTTCTATACTTCATACCTTTAACATCAGATACTTTAGTTACATTTTTCTTAAACCATCCAAATGGTTGTGCTGGCATAGGCATATGAAAAACACCTGTGTAGTCGAAACCTACTTTTTTAACAGTTTCCTCATAAAGTGCTCTTCCTCCACCGTATTCCATCCATCCCATTACTTCTTGTGATGACATACCATATGAAGGTCCTGTTCCGAATAAAGATGCCGCAGCATTTTTACCGTACCAGTAAGCTGTTACCCAGTGACCCATATCAACGGCACCTGAGCTAACTGCTTGACCAATTTCACTAGTCTTAACAACTGCTCCAACTGGTTGAAGATCAATTTTTAAAGATCCACCAGACATGTCGCTTACCATCTTGCAGTAATCTCCTGCCATTTCAAAAAAGATGTTAGCTCCACTTGGCCACGCAGCTTGCATTTTTAAAGTTTGTGCAGCGCCTAAGTTAACATAAGGCATTGCAACAGCAGCTGCTCCGGCCATAGCCGCAGTTTTAAAGAACTTACGTCTTGAAGGCGTTTTTCCCTTCAATGATTTTTTTTCTTTAATCATTATTTCTCCTCTTTAGTTAATTAACTTGTAATAATTTAAGCACAAATGGTTCTAAGAGTCTTTTGCTAAATAGACCTATTCAAATTTATTTACAACTTTTAGTAGAATTTTATACTTTTAATTTACCTTATTTTTACAGCTTCCTGATTTGAAGAACTCTTCTAAATTATCTATCGCAAGGTTTGCCATAGCTGTTCTAGTTTCTTTTGTTGCACTACCAAGGTGAGGTAAAATAAAGGCACTCTTATGTTTTAAATATCCTGGGTTTAAATTTGGCTCTCCTTTATAAACATCTAAACCAACTGCATAAACTTTTCTTCTATCAAGGGCATCAATAAGAGCATCATCATCGACAATATCTCCTCTGGCAACATTAGTAACTACAGCACCTTGAGGTAAATATTCCAGAGTCTCTTTGTTTATCAAGTTAATAGTTTCTTTTGATGCTGGACAACAAACTGAGAGTACGTCTGAAACTTCCATTAAACTTTTAAGATTATCATGATAAATTGATCCATTCTCTTTCTCTGAACTAAGTTTAGATCGGTTATGATAGTGAATAATCATTCCCAAAGACTTTGCAATTTTGGCTATCTTTTGTCCAATTCTTCCCATGCCTAAAATTCCAAGTCTTGCGCCTGTTAATTGCTTTCCAATCAGATAGTCTGCTGACCATTTCCAATCTGCGTCTCTTGCACCTTGAATTCCTTCTGATGCTCTTCTACATGCTCCAAGTATTAAAAGAACACCAATTTCAGCTGTTGCATCTGTCAAAACTTCTGGCGTGTTTGTAACAATTATATTTCTTTTTTTTGCTGCCTCTAAATCTATATTTCCAAATCCTACAGCAAAATTAGATAAAATTTTAACGGTATCAGGAAGTCTATTTATTGTTTTTTCATCTAATTTATCAGTCAAAGCAGATAGTACACCATCACATCCATGGCTTAATTCAATTAATTTATCTTGTGAGTAGAGTTCATCGTTTAAATTTAGTTTTGCGTCATAAAGATCTTTAATTCTATCTTCATTTGATCTTAATAGTCTTCGTGTAACAAGAATTTTTTTCATAATTTAATTTATATCGAAAATTTTTCCAGGATTCATTATATTATTCGGGTCTAAGCTCCTCTTAATAATTTTCATGACAGGTATATTATCTGGATGTTCTTTTAACAAGTAACTTTTTTTATGAAGACCTACTCCATGTTCTCCAGTAATTGTGCCTTCAAGTTCTAAAGTTTTATCGATTAATAAATCGCTAAATTCTCTTATTTTTTTATAAATAGTTTTATCTTTGGGATTATATGGAAATAAAACATGGAAGTTTCCATCTCCTAGATGACCAACCATTGGTGCTCTGAGCCCAAACTTTTTAACTTCTTCCTCAGCAAACTTAACACATTCTGTTATTTTTGATATAGGTACGCACACATCAGTTGAATATACTCTTCCATTATCCACTAAAGCTTTTACAGAGTAGTAAACGTCCCATCTTGCTCTCCAAAGATGGTTTCTTTCCTCTAAAGTATCAGCCCATTTAAAAGCACTACCATTATTGTTCTTTGATATTTCCTCTACAATTTTAATTGACTCCTTGTTAGAAATCTCTGTTCCATGAAATTCAAAAAATAATGTAGGTAAAGTTTTTATATCTTTAAGTTTTGAGTAGTTAATACTTATATCCATTTGATCTTTATTAAGCATTTCAATTCTTGCGATTGGAACACCATGCTGGATTGTTTCTTGGGCTGTATGTACAGCTTCTTCTAACGTATTAAAATGACATATAGCGCTCATCATGCTTTCTGGTATTGGTGACAATCTAAGCTGAACTTCAGTTATAATCCCAAGTGTTCCCTCTGATCCGATAAATAAATTTGTAAGATTGTACCCAGCAGAAGTTTTTTTTGTTCTAGTGCCTGTTTTAATTATTTCTCCATTTGGCATAACTACCGTTAAACCAGTAATTACTGATTTCATTGTTCCGTATTTTACAGCCATTGTTCCAGAGGCCGATGTCGATGCCATCCCACCTATTGCAGCATTGGCGCCTGGATCTATAGGAAAAAAAACTCCATCTTCCCTTAAATATTCATTTAATTTTTCTCTTGTTACATTTGCTTGAACTCTACAATCAAAATCTGCTGCATTAACACTTAAAATTTTATCCATTTTTTCTAAAGAAATTGTAATTCCTTTATCATTACCAACCACATTACCTTCTAAAGAAGTTCCTGTACCAAAAGGTACTACTGGAACTTTATGATCATTACAAAGTTTTAAAATTCCGGAAACTTCTTCATTTGTCTCTGGAAATACAACTGCCTGTGAAAGGATTGGGTCATACGTATCTTCGCCCCTAGCGTAATTTGCTCTCGTTGATTGAGATAAAGAAAATCGCTCTTTTAAAAGACTTGTAAGTTCTTGTTTTAAAGAAGAGTTGTTCATCAAAATAGTATAACAAGCCTATCTAAAAAATAAACTTATCCTAACATTTTTTTAACATTTTCAAGGGCTTGAGAAATATTATCTTTTGATGCTGCAAAACTAAATCTGACATAATCATTACAACTATGTCCAAATGCAGTTCCTGGCACAATGGCAACTCCAGCCTCATGCATAGCCTTTTTGCAAAATTCAGCTCCATTCATTCCTGTTCCTATAACTTTAGGGAATGCATAAAAAGCACCACCTGGCAAACTACATTCAACACCTGGTAAACTATTTAAACCCTCATAAATTAGTTTTCTTCTCGCTGTAAATTTCTCCATCATTTCATGGATTGAGTCATCTGGTCCATCAAGTGCTGCTATGCCTGCAAACTGAGCAGCCGCGTTAACACATGATACACTATTAATTAACAATTTATTTACATGCTCAACTAAATGTTCAGGCCAAAAGCTCCAACCTAATCTCCAGCCAGTCATTGAGTATGCCTTGCTCCAACCTTCGAGAACTATTAATCTGTCCCTTAAATCCGGATAATTAAAGAACGATGGCATTTCCTTATCATCAAATATTTGTCTACTATAAATCTCATCACTTAAAATAGTAACATGAGGATGTTTTTTTAATCCCTCAGCTAATTTATCTATTTCTTTTTTTTCAACAAAGCTTCCTGTTGGATTGTTTGGATTTATTAAGATTAACAATCTTGTTTTTTCAGTAATCAAAGAAAGAATTTTTTCGGCGCTAAATTTTAAATCTTTATCTTCAGTTAAGTCATACTTCACTGAAGTTGAACCAGTATAATTTATCATTGACTCATAAATAGGAAAAGCTGGAGTTGGGTGAATAATTTCTGCACCTGGCTCACCAAAACATTGAATCGCATATGTCATAGTAGGTTTACCACCTGGCATAATTAATATTCTTTCAGGACTTACTTCTGTATTGTATCTTTTTTTAATCCATCTTGTTACAGCTTGTCTGCACTCAGGAATACCATTTGACATCACGTAGCCATGATGACCATCGTCTAATGCTTTCTTTGCGGCATCAACAACATGTTTTGGAGTTTTAAAATCTGGTTGACCTAACCCTAAGTGAATCATAGGTTTACCTTGTGCTTCTAACTTTTTAGCCTCAGCGAGAACGCTAAATGCTGTTTCGGTTCCCAATCTTTCTAAACTTTTTGCTAATTTCATCCTAAATCTCCAATCTACTTTCTATAAATTAATTTTGAACTGTTTAATTCCGATAAATTTTTACAACCCATCAAAATCATATTTCTATTTATTTCATCATGCATCATTTTTAGTAAATGTTCAACGCCTTGTTGGCCACCTGCGCTCAAAGAAAACAGAAACATTTTACCGAAACTACAAGCTTTTGCACCAGCCGCTAGGGCTTTAAGAACGTGAGTACCTCTTCGCACTCCTCCATCAAGTATAATTTCTAATTTATCGCCAACAGCATCAGAAATGGCTTTTATTTGATCAAATGGAGAACGTGAACCATCTAATTGTCTTCCCCCATGGTTAGACACCATTATTGCAGTACATCCAATATCTATGGCGCGTTTTGCATCTTCTATAGACATAACACCCTTTAATGCAAAGGGCCCGTTCCATTTTTTTACGCAATATTCTGCATCTTTCCAATTCATCTTTGGATCGTACTGTTCATTAATATAATCTATTACTGATTTAGCAATATTTGTTCCTTTATCAGTTTTTTTTACAACATTTGATAATTCAAATTTTTTATTTGTTAAATAACTCAGTACCCATGATGGTCTTAACGCAAAGCTTAACAAACTATTTAAAGTTAACTTTGGAGGTGTTGTGAAACCAGTTCTGTGATCTTTTTCTCTATTTCCTGCAACTAAAGTATCTACTGTTAGACACATGCCATCAAATCCTGATCTTTTACATCTATCTAATAAATCATCAGTAATTGATTTATCTTTGTGTACATAAAGTTGAAATAACTTTGGACCACTTGAAATATTAGATATTTCTTCTATAGAAGAATTTGCCATCGTTGACATGCTATAGAAAGTACCAAATTTCTCAGCAGCTCTTGCGGAAGCTTTATCCCCATCAGGATGATAAAGTCTTTGCATTGCAGTTGGTGATAGAAAAATTGGAATGTCTATTTTCCTGCCAAATAATGTTGTAGATAAATCTGGTTTTCCAACGCTTGCCAAAATATTTGGTATTAAATCACAGTCATCAAAAGCGCTTGTATTTCTTCTTAATGTAACCTCATCATCCGCTCCACCATCTATGTAATGAAAAATAGGTGCTGGAAGTTTTTTTTTTGCGAGCTTTCTAAAATCTTTAAAATTTCTGCAGTCAGAGAAGTTCATTAAACTCTGAATTTTAAATTTTTTCTGCTAAGGTCACTTATTTTGGTGCATCCCATAAGTTTCATATCTCTTTCCAATTCAGCTTTGTACTGTCCTAAAGCTCTTTCCACACCAGCTTGTCCTGCGGCTGCCAATGCATAAAGATATAATCTACCTCCTGCACATGCTTTTGCACCAAGGGATAAGGCTTTTAACATATGTGTGCCTCTTTGAAATCCACCTTCACAAATAACGTCAATTTTATCACCCACAGCGTCAACAATTTCAGCCAACTGATCAAATGGAGATCTAGAGCCATCAAGTTGTCTACCCCCATGATTTGAAACCATTATTCCTGTACATCCAATATCAACTGCTTTTTTCGCATCCTCAACACTCATCACTCCTTTCAGCGCAAAATGACCATTCCATTGTGCACATAATTTCTCTGCATCTTTCCAATTCATTGATTGATCCAACATAGTAGAAAAATAATTACCAATAGACGTATTTGTACTTGTGCCCTCTTTTACATAATCTTGCAAATGAGGTAACTCGAACTTTCCTTTTGTTAAATAGTTTATGCCCCACATTGGCTTTGTAGCAAAACTAAATAAACTTGCTAAAGTTAGCTTTGGAGGAGATGTAAAACCTGTTCTAAGATCTCTTTCTCTGTTTCCACCGGTAATTGTATCTACTGTCAGTGCCATAACATCAAAATTTGCTGCTTTTGCTCGTTCTAAACAAGAGTCATTTAAACCTCTATCTTTGTGAAAATAAAACTGAAACATTTTAGGTGTATCAATCATAGAAGAAATTTCTTCTACACTAACAGTTGCTAGGGCTGATACTCCAAACATTGTATTGAATTTTTTTGCAGCTTTGCCAACCGCTCTTTCTCCATCGTAGTGAAAAAGTCTCTGTAACGCTGTAGGTGAACAATAAAATGGTAAATCAATTTTTTTTCCAAAAATTGTTGTTGATAGATCAATATTTTCTACTCCACGTAAAACATTTGGAATAAGGTCAACATCATTAAAGGCTGAAGTATTACGGCTATAAGTGATTTCATCATCTGCTGCACCATCGATGTAATGAAATATCGGACTCGGAAGTTTTTTTTCTGCTAATTTTCTAAAATCTTGAAAGTTATGACAGTCTTTTAATCTCATGGTTGAAAATTAAAATTTTTTCATGAAATTAAACATATAACTATTTGCCCCAGGATTCTTGTCTCCCAAATCTGCATTGGATAAATGATTGTATGAAAAACCTAATTCAGAATCCTTAAATAAATCAAATGATAGTTGTAATTCAGTTTTAAACTCAACAAGATGTCCTAAGTCTTTTCCGTCCCCCTGTCCATATAATCCAGGTGTAAAGCTTGGTGTTAAATTTATTTTACCCAAATTGTACTCTGCCTGGACACCTGTATATAAATATGTTGCTGCATCACCGGTTACGAGAAAACCTGTCACGGGTGAAATGGTCCCTAAGAAAGTATTTCTGTATAAATTTTCATTGTTATGCTGAATGCCTATAATTGCTGATTTTCTATAATTATCACTAAAATCGAACATTCCAGTAAAAAAATTATATTCATGTGGATCTGTTAAATCTTTTACCTCATCACTTTTAATTGATGTTGTATAAAACGAAATTATTAAAGCAAAACAAATTAAATTTAAAAAAATATTTCTCATAATTTTATATTATTAATATAACTTATTATCTCTTCTTTAAAACTCCAAATTTAGACAATATTATTATTCCACCAGCCAAAAACACAACAATTGGAAGTAACCAAAGAACAAAGTTTTTAGTATTAAATTGGGGGTCATACAATATCCATTCGCCATATTGCATTTTAAAAAATGAATATATCTCCTCTTCATTCATGCCAGAATTAATTTTTTGTTTAACTACAATTTTCATACTTTCAGCAAAATCAGATTGTGAGTCGTAAATAGACTGACCTTGACAAATTAAACATCTTAAATTTTTATTTATTTTATTTTCTAATTTTAGGTCTTCTGAAAAAGATAATTTTGAAAAAAGAAACAAGGAGAAAATTATAAGTAATATAAATTTAGTTTTCATTTTTTAACAATTCTATTATCTCATTAAATTTTTTTTTATCAATTGGACCTATAATTTTTTTAATAATTTCTTTTTTTTTGTTCAAAATAAAACTTTCTGGAACACCATATGCTCCAATTTCAATAGAAGCCGTTCCATTTGTGTCACTTAATATATGTGTATAAGGATTTTCAAATTCATCAAGAAACTTTAAAGCATTATCTTTTTTATCCTTATAATTAATTCCAATAATTTTTATAAGTGAATTTTTTTTTAGTTGAACTAAATATGGATGTTCCTCTCTACACGGTAAACACCATGAGGACCATATATTTATAAGATAATAATTACTATCTATCAAAATATTATCGAGAGAAGTTTCGTTGAAAGAATAAAAATCATTAAGAAGTAAATTGGGAAATTTTTTAACAATTATATCCTCTGGTGTATATAAATTTTTTTGATTTAATCCATAATAAAAAATTAAAAATACAAATATAAAAAAAGTTATAATAGAAAATTTATAATATTTTTTTTTCATTTTTTTTAAAAATATTTATTATACCTCCTAAAGAAATTAAAATTGCCGATATCCAAATCCAAAGCATAAAGGGTTTTTCTTGATATCTTACATTTAAGTATTCATTTTCTTTAACTAAATTTACAACTAAAAATCTATCTTTAAAAATATCTGTCTTAATAGCTGCCTCACTTGTTATTGTTTCTGGTTTATCGTAAATTCTAATTTCTGGCCGTAAAATGAATTTTGTTTTATTTTTTTCTTCAATTATAAAATAAGCAATAAACTTTAAAAAGTTTACCTCAGTTGTGTTTTCAATTTTTTGTAATTTTATAATTTTATTGGAAAATTTGATTTCGTCACCAACACGCATATTTGAGGTTATTTCTTTTGAAAAAATACTGTTCATAAGTATACTTAAAACTAATAAACTGAAACCAAAATGAGAAATTGTTTGTGAATAGTTTTTAAAACCATTTTTCAGAAAGTCTTTAATGGTTGTAATAAAAAGATAAAAGCTAGCAGCTAATAATATTGTTATATTTAATGTGGTATTTCCAAAAAATTTCGACACTAGTATTGATAAACTAATACTCAAAATAAATATTATTATTAATTTAAACTTATTTGAAAATTTGTTCTTTTTAATCCATTTTAAATTTGGACCAACCGACATAAAAATTAAGAATGGAATTAAAAAAGGAATTATTAATTTATTGAAAAATGGTGGACCTACTGAAATCTTTTCATTTGATAAAACCTCTAAAAAAATTGGATATACCGTACCAATCAAAATGACTGACAAAAAATACATTACAAACCAGTTGTTCAAAATTATTGAAGTTTCTTTAGTATAAAAATTTATATTTTTATTATTCAATTCGAATTTATCTTCGTAAATAAAATAAATTAAAACAGACAAAAAAATTAGGAAAAATAGGAAGAATAATATGTATAATCCTCTTTCTGGATCATTTGCGAAAGTATGAACTGAGTTTAGTATTCCAGATCTAACTAGAAATGTTCCACATATACCTAATGTAAAAGTTATAATAGAAAGTATTACAGTCCAAGAATGAAAAATTGATCTTTTTTCAAGTACTAACACACAGTGAACAAGTGCAGTAAGACTTAGCCAAGGCATTAAAGAAATATTTTCAACTGGATCCCAAAACCAAAACCCTCCCCAGCCTAATTCATAGTAAGCCCAAATAGATCCAAGTAGAATTCCTAAAGTAAGAAATGTCCAAGATATAAAAACCCACTTTCTTAAATCTTTAGCCCACAAACTATTTATATTCCCCCTAATCAATCCTGCTAAAGAAGATGAAAATACAATTGAAGTAGTCACGTATCCCAAATAAAGAACAGGAGGATGAATAGCCAACAATGGGTCTTGCAAAATCGGATTCAGACCTAATCCCTCTTTTGGAACAGGATAAATTATATTAAAAGGATTTGAAGCTTTTAATAAAAAGAATATAAAACCTAAAATTACTACCTCTTGAAACATGATTGTTAATAATCTTTCATCGTTGGGTCTGTTTTTAGATTTTAAGAAATAAAAAAAAGCGAAAAAAGTTAATATTAGAAGCCACAAAAGTAAACTACCTTCATGATTACCCCATGTGCCTGAAATTTTGTAAAATAAAGGTTTTGAAATATGGGAATTGTTTAGAACTGTCTCATTACTAAACTCAGAATTAATAAATAAAGCTACAAGACTACAAAAACTTAATAAAGCAAAAAAAAATTTAAAAAATAGTAGTTCTTTTAAATTTTTTCTAAAGAAAAAATTTTGATTATTTAAACTTGAAATTGATGTAATTAATATTATTAGTGAAATAATCAAACAAAATAAAAGAGCAAAATTACCAATATAATTTAAAATCAATTTACTTTTCTCCTAAGCTGGCTTTGACTTCTGGAGGAATATAATTTTCATCATGTTTGGCCAGAATCTTTTCTGCCTTAAAATAATTTTTATCTCTTAGAATACCCTCTGCTACAACACCTTTATTTTCTTGAAAAAGATTTGGAACTATTCCCGAGTAAACAACATTAATTTCATTTTTAAAATCAGTAATAATAAAATTTATTTTATCAGATGTAATTTTTATCGATTGATCTTTGACCATGCCACCAACTCTAATTTTTTCTGTTGTTGTCTCATTTAAATTTTTAATTTCTGTAGGGGATAGAAAATATACAACATTTTCCTCTAAGGCTTTCAAGACTAAAAAAATAGTTAATATTAACGTTGCTATAGATAGAAACAAGAATAAAGCTCTTAACTTAACTTTTTTGTTATACATGTTTAAAAGTTAAATTTTAGAAAATGTCTCTGTAGCTATTATTTCTTTATAAATTTTTTGCTTTTTAGCTTCTTTCACTTGTTCAGAGTTTAATTCACCAAATTTAACAATAAATTTATTTTTCTCTTTTGTGAGTTGTGATTTTGTTATTATGTATAGTCCAAGAAAACAAAATAGCGTGAACAAGAATGACGAGAGAACGTAATAACCATAACCGTTCATAAAAAATAGTTCTGAAATCATAATCTGTCTAAACCTTTATTCTTAATTTTTATCAATTCTGTATTATATTTCATTAAAAAAATAAGCAACGAAAAAAGGGCAAATGCCGCAGTCATGATACCAAGTGGTATTAGCATAGTGGAGTGTATAGTGGTTTCGGAGAATATATTTACAGATGACGGTTGATGTAAAGTTGACCACCAATCGACAGAAAACTTTATAATTGGGATATTTATAAATCCTAAAATTGCTATAAATGAAGTTATTTTAGTTACATAATCTTTACTCTCAAAAATTCTCCATGCTATCAGGTACATTAAATAAAAGATGCATAATATTAACATTGAAGTTATTCTGGCATCCCAAGCCCACCAAGTTCCCCAGGTTGGTTTACCCCAGATCGAACCAGTAACTAAAGCAACTAAGCTAAAGATAAATCCAGAGGGTGCTAGACTTTTTGCAATTAAAAAAAATATTTTATTCTTAAAAACTATTACCAAAATTGAAAGAGTTGCCATTAATGAAAATATGCCAAGTGAAATCCATGCTGAAGGAACATGCACATACATAATTCTAACGGAGTCACCTTGTAAGTAATCTTCAGGTGATAATATCAAAGCTTCAAATAAACCAAGTGTTAAAATAATTAAAAATAAATACAAAACGATTTTTTGACTTTTTCGTACCAAACTAAATTGATAGTTTTTAATAAATTTCATGGGTTATTTATATTTGAAATTTATTTTTTTCAAAGTGAGATAAAGGGTCTTGTTCTGATCAAGAATGTGAGGGAGATAATCTTAAGGGAAACGTTTACACTCTTGATCAGAATATAGTTAAAACTTACATATTTTGTATGACCAACATTTGTGCCAATTGTGTTTAAAAAAAGATATGTTAATTAGATTGCTTGAAATAACTAGATCCTCTTTTTCCTGAAAAAATCTCGTTTATTAAAGGATGCTTTATTGGTTCCTCTGAGTCATCAAACAATAAATTTTGCTCCGATACGTAAGCCTCATAAGTCAAATCATCATTTTCAGCTAATAGGTGATAAAAGGGTTGATCTTTTCTGGGTCTAACATTTTTTGGTATAGACTGATACCATTCTTCAGAATTGTTAAATTTAAAATCAACATCATATATTACGCCTCGAAAATCAAAGTGCTTGTGTTTAACTACGTCGCCTATTGAAAATTTTGCTTTTTGAATTGTCATATTAATAAATATGGGTATTTAAATAAGAAAATCAATAAAAAAAATATTATTAATTTTCAAATCTGTTAATATCTTTGCGTGAATAAATCTTTTTACAAATTTGTCACAGATTTTGGCCCTCTACTAGTATTCTTTACATTTTATTATAAAAATGAAAAAAATTTAGAAGTTGCAATCCCTCCTTTTATATTAGCGACATTAATTGCATTGTTTATCGTTTGGAAAATAGAGAAAAAAATTCCAATGGTGCCTTTGCTTGGTGGAATTCTGATTACACTTTTTGGTGGATTAACAATATATTTTAAAAATCCAATTTTCATATATATGAAACCAACAATAATTAATATTTTGTTTGCTCTTGGATTGATTTTTGGAAAATTTTTTACCCAAGAACCAGTTCTTAAAAAACTTTTAGGAAATGCATTGAAACTCCATGAGGATGGATGGAATATTTTAAATAAAAGATGGGCATTATTTTTTGTTGGTTTAGCGATTTTAAATGAAATTATATGGAGAACTCAATCGGAGGAGTTTTGGGTAAATTTTAAAGTCTGGGGTATGCTTCCAATAACTTTTATTTTCACCGCGTTTCAATTCAATATAATAAATAAGTATAAAATAGATGAATAGGAATTTAAAATTAGTTGTAAATAATACATTTAAAAAAGAGAAGAATTATTTTTTTGAAAAAGATGAACTACAATCAATTCTAAATTTATATGCAAAAATGGTTTCAAATGGATCTTGGAAAGACTATGGCTTAGCTATTTCC
This sequence comes from uncultured Pelagibacteraceae bacterium, assembly GCA_902629955.1. Taxonomy (GTDB): domain Bacteria; phylum Pseudomonadota; class Alphaproteobacteria; order Pelagibacterales; family Pelagibacteraceae; genus Pelagibacter. Next base: position 24,989 of record CACOSS010000006.1, on the reverse strand, counting down.
AGTAAAAAAGTTACATTTAGCATTTTTAAAAATGCAGCCGAAAATGCTGTTTATAAAATTTGTAAAACTTTTAAACCAATTAATCAAAACCTGAAATACTCTATAACAGATTCGAATGGAAAAATTATAAATAATTCTTCGAGTTTAGAGAATTTAATTTTAAGAACAAATTGGAAAAAAATTAAATGAAAAAACTATCTTCTTTGGCCGAATAATCTTAACAACATTATAAATAAATTTATAAAGTCTAAGTATAATGTTAATGCCCCCATTACAGCTTTTTTACCTATAACCTCACCACTATCAGATGCTGAATACATATTTTTTATTTTTTGTGTATCGTACGCAGTTAATCCCACAAATATTAATACACCCAATATAGAGACTATAAAATACATCATAGCTGACTTGAGAAAAATATTTACTAATGATGCAATTATTATTCCAATTAAACCCATCATTAAAAATGAGCCTAACTTTGTTAAATCTCTTTTAGTTGTGTATCCATAAATACTCATCGCTCCGAATGTTGCAGAAGTTATAAAGAAAACTCTAGCAACACTTACACCTGTATAAACTAGCAATATCCATGATAATGATAATCCCATCAATGCTGCAAAAATCCAAAACACTGTTTGCGCTTTTGCTGAACTCATTTTGTTTATACCAAAGCTCATATAAAATACTACACCAAGAGGAGCCAACATCACTACCCACTTAAGTCCTGAAAAAAATAAAGCTTCACCTATTGGTGTAAATCCTGTGATAGCTCCGTTTGAACCTGTCTCTACTGAAAACTTAAAAGATAATAAAGCGATGATACCAGTTAACAAAACACCAGTTGCCATATAATTGTAGATTTTTAGCATGTAGGATCTTAGACCTGCGTCCCAAATAACTGTTTTTTTAGCAGCTGTTGCTTGGAAAATGTTTTGTCTATTTAAATTCATATGTGTGTATATATAGTAATTTTTTAAAATATTTTCAAGAAGTCTTAAATACTATGAATTATAAAAAACTAGGAAATACTGACTTAAAAGTGAGCACAATATGTCTCGGTACTATGACCTGGGGTGAACAAAATTCTCAAGATGAAGGTTTTCAACAAATGGACTATGCAATTGATCAAGGAGTTAATTTTTGGGATACAGCAGAATTATACTCAATACCACCTAAAGCAGAAACTTTTGGGCATACTGAAATTATAATAGGTAACTGGTTTAAAAAATCTAAAAGAAGAAAAGACGTAGTTTTAGCTACAAAAGTTTGCGGTCCGATGAGATCTTATGTGCGAGGTGGTGGTAACCAATATGGGAAAAAAAACTTAACAGAGGCAATTGAAGGAAGCCTTAAAAGGCTTCAAACCGATTATATAGACTTATATCAATTACACTGGCCCGAAAGAAATACTAATATGTTTGGAAGACTTGGTTATGAACACTCTGACGATGAGAATTGGAACAAATTTGAAGAAATTTTAGAAAATTTACAAAAATTTATAAAAGCAGGAAAAGTAAGATATATTGGTTTATCAAATGAAACTCCCTGGGGGGTAAATAAATTTCTTGAAATATCAAAAGAGAAAAAACTTCCTAGAATGATGTCAATTCAGAATCCATATAATCTTCTAAATAGATCTTATGAAGTTGGATTAGCTGAAATTTCTGTGAGAAACAAAATAGGACTTTTAGCCTATTCTCCATTAGCAATTGGTCATTTAACAGGAAAATATAGAAATAATAAGAAACCTAAAAAGTCAAGACTAGACCATAATGATAATTTTTGGACAAGATATAATAAGCCAAATAGAGAAAATGCTGTTGAGGCATATTATCAGATTTCACTAGATCATAATTTAGATATGTCACAAATGTCCCTTAAATTTTGTGAAATTCAACCATTTGTTACTAGTGTGATTATTGGTGCTACAACTATGCAGCAGTTGAAAACTAATATAGAAAGTGTAAATGTTAATATTTCAGATGAAATTATAAAAAGTATAAATGATGTTCAACAATTATATCCAAATCCATGTCCATAAAAAATAAATTTATTATTAGTACAATTTTAATATTATTTCCTTTCGACCTACTAGCGGAAGAAGTTAAGAAAGTAGGAAAATTTAAAGACTGGGAAACTTTGGTTTTAACTAAATCTGATGGCATTGTTTGCTTTGCTCAATCAAAACCTGTACTACAGTCACCCAAAAATAATAAAAGAGACTCCAGATTATTTGTATCTTTTAGACCTGGTGAAAAGATTAAAGATGAAATTAGTCTTACTGCTGGATACGAATTTAATACACAAAATTCAATTACTGCAAAGTCAGGAAAGTTCAAATATAAATTTGACATTTCACAGGAAAATTTTGCATGGATAGCCGATAATAAAGTTGAAAAAAAAATGATTAGAACAATGAAAAAAGGTTCTAGAATAATGATTTCGGGATATAACTCCTCTGGCTCACAAACAATTGATCATTATTCTCTGCTAGGTTTTACAAAAGCTTATAATGAAGCGAAAAAAAGCTGTAGCTAGAAAAAAACGAAAAAAAAAAATTGTTTTAGCCTATTCAGGTGGTTTAGATACATCTATAATTTTAAAATGGCTTCAGGAAAACTATGATGCCGAAGTAATAACTTATACAGCTGATATAGGACAAGAATTAAATAAATCAAAAATAATAAAAAATGCAAAAAAATTTGGTGTAAAAAAAATTATTATTAATGATTTAAAAGATGAATTTGTAAAAAACTACGTATATCCTATGATTAGAGGACATGCTTTATATGAAGGCTGTTATTTACTAGGTACTTCAATAGCCAGACCTTTAATTGCAAAAGATCAAATTAAAACTGCTAAAAAATTTAATGCTTATGCAGTTTCACATGGGTCAACAGGTAAAGGAAATGATCAAGTTAGATTTGAGCTAGGTTATCATTGTTTTGGGCCTAAAATTAAAGTTATTGCTCCTTGGAGAATTTGGAAACTAAAATCAAGAACAGATCTAATTAATTATGCAAATCAAAAAAAAATACCAATACCGAAAGATAAAAAGGGGGCTCCACCATTTTCAGTGGATGATAATTTATTTCATACATCTACTGAAGGAAAAGTTTTAGAAAACCCAAGAAATTCACCTCCTGAGTTTATCTATCAAAGAACGGAGTCTCCAGAAAAATCACCCAATAAATGCACTTACATCACAATTGGGTTTAAAAATAGTGACCCTGTGAGTATTAACGGTGCAAAAATGCCACCATCAAAACTTCTTCAAAGATTAAATTTAGTTGCCGGGAAAAATGGTATTGGCAGAGTTGATTTGGTTGAAAACAGATTTATAGGAATAAAATCAAGAGGTGTTTATGAAACACCAGGAGGTACAGTATTAATGTTTGCTCATCGAGCGATTGAATCCGTAACATTAGATAAAGATACAGTCCATGCTAAGGATTCTATTATGCCAAAGTATGCGGAGTTAATATACAATGGTTATTGGTTTTCTAAAGACAGATTTAGACTTCAAAAAATTATTGATAAGAATAAAAAAAAAGTAAATGGTTTGATTAAGTTAAAACTTTATAAAGGAAATATTATTTTACAATCTAGACAAACAAAAAATAAGTCTTACTCGGTGCAGAAAGTGTCATTTGAGGAAAATAATTTTTTCAATAGAACAAAAATAGAAAAATTTATTAATTTTCATAAAAAAAAACTTTAAGTTAATTTTTAATTTTTGTTTTATAATATAATTTACCAAAAATTTTTTTATATATTGGCATACTATTTGAAACTTCTCCTTGATTATCTTTTCTATTTTTCCAAAGGGTAGTTCTAAATTGATTATCAAAATCTTTATGAATTTCTTCTTTCGGTCTTCCATTGGAATAGTAATATAATGCTAAAGACTTTCTGCTTGTATTTTCTGGACAGTTTAGTGGGTTTGGATGTCCATGATAACTAAAATAAGTGGTATTAAAAATTACCATCCTATTAAACACAGGAAGGATTTTGATCTCGCAATTTTGCATTTTTCTATCCCACAATTCCAGATGACCTCCATAATTTTCCTCCCAATCTTTGTTCAGGTAAATTAGTGCATTTATCCTTCTTGAGAGTTTAAATTTGGGGTGATAATTAAAGTCAGCATGTATTTTTAAAAAACCACCTCTTTTAATTTCATGTACACCTCCACCAATAAAATAAGGGTCTGGTACTAAACTTTCCTCTATTCCAGTAATTTTTTGAACAAAATTTACAAATCTGTAAGAATTTAAAAAGTTAAGAAACTCATTCAAAGATGGTATAACATCTAAAGTAAGTGGAGATGAGGTGGATATTTTTTTTTCATTTTTTCCATCTTCACTAAAAAAATTTTTATTATCTTTTGTATTTGGCCAATTAGATAAAATATTATTTAGCGCTTCTTCATTAAAAAAATTATCAAAATAAATATGTGGAAAAGGTTTTGCATTCATATACCGTTCTTTATTAGCTTCTGCTACTGTTTCTAAATTTTGATATTCATCTTTTAAAAGATGTTTCATATGATCTTTTTATATTAAATAGATTTTTTAAAACACTCAACTGTATTTTTTAACAAACATGCAATGGTCATGGGACCCACACCACCAGGTACAGGCGTTAAAGCTTTAGCAATTTTTGAAACCTCATTAAAATCTACATCTCCAACTATTCCTTTTTCTGTTTTATTGATTCCTACATCAATCACTATTGCATCTTTTTTAACCCAATTGCCTTTTACTAACTCTGGTATGCCAACTGCTGCAACTATAATATCCCCTTTTAAGCATTCGTTTTTAAGATCTTTTGTTTTTGAATGAGTAACTGTAACTGTACAATTCTCTTTTAAAAGTAATTGTGTCATGGGTTTGCCATTTAAATTTGATCTACCTATTATAACTGCTTTTTTACCAGTTAAGTTTGGTTCTACTTTTTTAATTAATAAATAACAGCCTAAAGGTGTACAAGGAACTGAGCTTTCATATCCAGATGAAAGATTTCCAACATTTACAGGATGAAAACCATCAACATCTTTTTCTGGAACTATTGCTTCAATAACTTTTTTTTTATTAATGTGCTTTGGTAACGGTAACTGAACTAAAATGCCGGAAACAGAATTGTCTTTATTCAAATCATTGATTTTGTTTAATATTGTTTTTTCATCAACACTATCTGGATATTTAATTACCTCAGATTTCAAACCAACCTCTTTTGCTGATTTTTCTTTATTTCTTACATAAATTTGACTTGGTGCAAGATCTCCAATTAAAATAACGCTAAGACCAGGAACTTTATTATATTTTTTTTTTAAATCAGAAACCTCTTTTTTCAATTCTTCTCTTAAATTTGCAGCTTCTTTTTTTCCGTCAATTAAAATCATAATTAATTAAATAAAATTGGTGCTAGATATAGTTTCATACACATTTCTACAAACCATATCAACAAGAGAAGAATAATTGGAGATATGTCGAAAGCACCCAGATTTGGTAGAAAACGCCTAATATACATTAGTAAAGGTTCAGTAAGCCTATATGTAAAATCTAAAATTAGATACACAAACCTATTTGATGTGTTTAAGACATTAAAAGCAACAAGCCAACTTACAACTACGTTAGCAATTACAACGTAAGTATAAAGTTTTAAAACCTGAAGCACTAAATAAAATAATGCAATCATTTTTTTTCTACATATATAGATTGGCTTGGGAATGCAAAAGCGGCGCCATTTTTTTCTACAATTTGTTTAATTTGTATGGCTAATCTCTCTTTAACTGAAAGCCATTTTTCCCATTCATTGGTTTTTGTAAAACAACGTACATACATATCAATAGAACTTTCAGCAAATTTATCAATTCTTACCGCATAACCTAGTTCAGTGTTAAAATCTTCATAGTTTTTTATATAATCCTCAATATCATCTCTAATTTTTTTAAGTTGATCTACGGTAGTGTCGTATTGAAGATTAATTGTCCAACTTATTATCCAATTTGTAGTTTGACTGATGTTAATGACAGCATTCTCTGCAAATTGAAAATTTGGAATTATTGCAAGCGATTTATCAAACTTTCTTATTGTAGTAGATCTAAATCCAATTTTTTCAACTATACCTTCTATGATCCCCTCAACCAAAATCCAATCTCCCATTTTAAAACGTTTTTCAACTAAAACTAATATTCCTGAAATCAAATTTTTAAATAAATCTTGAGCTCCTAAAGCAACTGCAACACCAAATAGACCAAGACCAGCAATTATTGGGCCAATTTTTATTCCCCATAACTCTAGAACTGCAGCAGCTCCTAAAATGAAAATTAATATTTTTAGTGACTTAATTATCCATCCAATCAATTCTCTTGTTAAAATTTTTCCTAATCCACTTAGTATGTATGAGATAGGTTCAATAATTTGGTGGATGATCCAAAAAAGGAGAATTGTTATTAACGTTCTGTTAAGATTATCCACAAAAGACCTAGTATCCTCTGAAAATGACATATAGTAGCTTGCAATAAAAAATCCTAAAACAATTGGCAAAAATCTCGCTGGACCTACCATTGCTTTAACAAAAGTATCATCTAACTTATTTGTGGTTCTTTGTGAAATGATCTCTAATTTTTTAATTATTAACTTACTTATTAGCCCTCTAAAAATTAAAAAAATTAGAAAAATACCTAAACCAATTAAAATCTCAAAAATATCAATACCTAAAATTCCTCTGTTCCAGACAGATAAAAATAAATCTTTAAAATTGTTAAATATTTTCATAATCAAATTTTATACAGCAAAAATTCTTCTTCTCCAGGGTTAAAAAGAAATATTTTTTTCCATTTTATTTCATTTAAAACAGTTGAAGTTTTTTCACTTATACACATTAAATTGGTATTCATCCAAAAGCTTTTTAGATTGTAATTTTTTATCATATTCAAAAAACTTAGCGCGCTATTTTGAGAGTAAACATAAACAATGTCAGGCATTTTATCTTTAAGTTTTTCGATCTCATCATTATTAAACTTTTCTTGTTCAATGGCTTTATAGTCAATTATTCTTTTTAAATTATAACCCTCAGAAATTAATTCTTTATCTAGGTCTGAAGATATTATTTGCCCTGTAACATAAATTAATTTTCCATCGGAGGTTCTAAAATTTTGGAAAATAATCTCTTTAAGATTTTCAACATTTCCACCTGCTACATATATGTTTTGAAACCCTCTAATTTTAGCAACTTTTTCTGTAGCATTTCCTACGCAGAAGCATTTTATTTTTTTATCGATCTTTCGTGTATCTAAAAATTTAATAGCATTAGTGCTTGTAAATATAATTCCTTTAAAAGGAGAAAAATCTAAACTTTCATAAATTATTTTTTGGATACTAATGACAGGTATATGCGAAACCATATGTCCCAAGGATTTAAATCTTAACATTAATTCATGGCAATCATCAAATGGTCTGGTAAATAAAATATGCATTTATCTTTTTTTTTTATATAGATTTTTAGATCTTTTTTTTATTTTTTCACCAAGTTCTTTTCCAGCTAAGTGAGCTAAATATAATTTTTTTGAAGATTTAAGGTAAAATCTTTTCTTTCCGTCTAAAGAAAATAATTCTGTAACAATATTTAATTTATTATTTTGAATTTTCGCATTTACACCAACAGGTGTTTCACAATCTCCGTCAAGTACTTTGAGAACATCTCTTTCAGCATTCACACATATACTGGTTTTTCTATGATTTATAGCTTTCAGTAATTCTATCATTTTAAAGTCATTTTTTCTACACTGTAAAGCAATAGCACCCTGACCAGCACTAGGAATTATTTCTGATAATGAAAATACTTGGGATATTTTTTTTTGCATTTTTAAACTTTTCAAGCCTGCGTATGATAAAATTATTGCATCATAAATTTTATTATTTAATTTTTTAATTCTTGTATCAACATTTCCTCTTATCAATTTATACACTAAGTCTTTTCTTATTCTTTTAAGCTGGAATTCTCTTCTAAAAGACGAAGTACCTACTACGGAATTTTTGGGTAGATTTTTAAATTTTTTTTTTTTTCTAGTTATCAAAACTTCTCTTGGATCGTTTCTTTTAAGAAAACAATTTATATAGAATTTTTTAGATACTTTTGATGGAATATCTTTTAATGCATGAACCGCAATATCTATTTTTTTGTTTAAAAGTTCATTTTCAATTTTTTTAATAAATAAACCTTTTCCACCAATATCAGAAAGTCTTTTATTTTGGATCCTATCTCCTTTTGTAATAACTTTTTTAATACTGACAGATTTTATGGCAAATCTTGATTTAAATTTATTAATATTTTTTTCTGCAATTTTGGCATAAATCAAAGCCAATTTGCTTCCTCTTGATCCTATAGTAATTATTTTTTTCATAGAATTAATTTCATTTAATTTTTATATTGGAATTTTATAATTTATAAGAAGAAATATATAATGAAAAAAAAAGCATTAATTTTAGGAATTGAGACAAGCTGTGACGAAACTGCGGCTGCTGTATTAGAAGAAAGCTCAGAAAATGTACCTAATTTGCTGTCAAATATAGTTTCAAGCCAAGAGAAAGTTCATAAAAAGTTTGGTGGTGTTGTTCCTGAATTGGCAGCTAGATCTCATATTGATAAAATTGATTTAATTGTAAATGCAGCTTTAAAAAAAAGTGAAAAAAAATTAACAGATATAGATGCTATCGCAGTTACTGGTGGACCTGGTTTAATAGTTTGTTTATCAGTAGGTTTAAATTTTGCAAAAGCTTTGGCTATGACTCTAAAAAAGCCGCTTATAGTCGTTAATCACCTTGAGGGTCATGCACTGAGCCCTAAACTTATTACTAATTTGAATTATCCATATTTACTTTTGTTAATATCTGGTGGTCATTCTCAATATTTGGTAGTCAATAATTTAGGGAAATATAGGAGGCTGGGAACAACTATAGATGATGCGGTAGGTGAAGCTTTTGATAAAACTGCAAAATTATTAGGCATAAAATTTCCTGGTGGTCCCTTTATTGAGAAATATGCGATTAAAGGAGACAAAAATAGATATGATTTGCCAAAACCAATTATAAACAAAGGTGGTTGTAATTTGTCTTTTGCCGGTCTTAAAACAGCTGTTCTAAAAATTTCAAAAACAATAAAAAATAATCAAGATAAATATGATTTAGCTGCATCATTTCAAAAAACAATTGTGAAGATTTTAAATCGCAAAACAGAAATTGCTTTTCAACAGTTTAGAAAAATCAGTCATAAAAAAAATAATATTTTTGTAGTTGCTGGAGGAGTTGCGGCAAATAAAGAAATTAGAAGTAATCTGAATAATTTAAGTTTAAAACAAAATTTTCAACCAATTTTTCCTCCACTAGATTTATGTGGTGACAATGCTGCTATGATCGCAATGGTTGGTCTAGAAAAATTTAAGTTAAAACAATTTAACGAATTAAGTTATCCAACCAAACCTAGATGGCCGCTTGATCCTAAGGCTCCATTTTTAAAAGGAGCTGGTGTAAAATTATGATAATATTTAACACGAGGAAAAAAATAAAATTTGAAAATTAATTACAGACCAGAGATAGATGGATTAAGAGCTATAGCTGTATTGGCTGTTATAATTTATCATGCTAAAATTTCATTCCTGGGTAACATTATTTTTAAAGGTGGCTTTGTAGGGGTAGATATTTTTTTTGTTATATCTGGGTACTTGATTACATCAATTATTTACAAAGAATTATTAGAAAAAAATTCTTTTTCTTTTAAATATTTTTACGAACGAAGAATCAGAAGAATACTGCCCGCCTTATTGATTGTTATACTTGTGTCTTTACCATTCGGCTGGTTTCTATTATTACCTGGAGATCTTATTGATTTTTCGAAATCGATTTTGTATTCATTAGGTTTCACATCAAATTTTTTTTTTCATTACTCTGGACAACAATATGGAGCGAGTGATAGTTTATTAATACCTTTTCTTCATACATGGTCATTATCAATTGAAGAGCAATTTTATATTTTTTTTCCTGTATGCTTCCTCATTTTGTTTAAGTTTTTCAAAAAATATCTTGGATTTATTTTATCCTTAACTTTTTTTATAAGTTTAATCATTGCTGATTGGGGAAGCAGAAACTATCCATCTTTTAATTTTTATATACTTCCAACAAGAGGCTGGGAGTTAATTGCTGGATCAATTTTAGTATATTTTGAAAAGAATAAAGTTTTTAAAATTCAAAGTCATTTAGTCAAGTCATTTTTGACTAAAACTGGAATAATTTTAATTTTATACTCAATCTTATTTTTTGATGATAAAATGTTTCATCCATCATTTTATACTTTATTTCCAATAGTTGGTGTTTGTTTAATTTTGTTTTTTTCAAACAGAAAAGAATTAGTTACAGAATTATTATCTTCTAAAATACTTGTAAAGACTGGATTAATTTCATATTCACTTTATCTTTGGCATTATCCAATTTTTGCCTTTTCCAGAATAACAGATTTTATTCAAGGTAACCTATTTAATGCATTTTTAATTAGTATACTTTTAATTTTATTATCAATAACTTCTTATTTTTTTGTAGAAAGACCTGCGAGGAATAAACATTTTAGCTTTAATTACTTATTAAAAATAATCTTTAGTTTTTATTTCATAATTTTTTTATTTGGCTTTCTGGTATTAAAAAATAAAGGTTATGAAAATCGAAGTCATTTTCCAAAATTAATAATAAATACTTATAAAAATTTAGATTATAGAAATATTTCACAAAATAATGATCCTTGTCATAATAGAGTTGGCAAAGAGGGTTTCTGTATTTTTAATGAATTAGATGATAACTCTGGAGATGTTATTCTTTTAGGAGATTCACTTACAGATGCTTTGCTTAAAAATATGATTGAACAAGTTTCAAATACTAAATTAAGATTGATACATATGAGTTATTCAGGAAACTTATTTTTACCTGATTTTATCAGTTATGACAAAACAAAATTAAAAATATCATCAGATGAAAAAATTCATGAATACAGAAAAAATTATATTGAAAATTTTGCAAATAAAAATTCATATATAATTATATTTGGAGACTATAATTATTACTTCGAAAAAAGAATTAGATTTGACAGTTCAGAAAAAATCGTAATTTACGAAACTCCACACATTTTCTCTAATAGAAGTTCAATAAATTTAGAATACGACAAAAGAGTGTACCAATTAAAAAGTAAAATTAAATCTACTATTGAAGAATTGTCAAAAAATAAAAAAATTATTTTAATTTATCCAGCACCCATATCTCCAACTGGTATTTTGAATAGAATTAAAAATCTTTCATCAAAAGGTAAATTAAAAAAAAATAATTTTTATTTAGAAGACAAAGTAAATTATGATAAGGATTTCTATACAGAGTATAACTCAGAAGTAATTGATATGATTAATAATATTAGAGGCAAAAATATTTTTAAAATTAAATTAGGGGATGTTTTTTGTCCAAAACAACAATGTTTTTTTTATGATAATAATTACTCGTATTTTTTTGATGATAGCCATCCGAGTTATGAGGGAAGTAAAAAAATAAATAATTTGATAATTGAAAAAATTAAAATAATAGAAAAAATATCAAAAAAATAGTCTTTAAAAAAATTTTGAAAAAAAAGAAAATTATGCTAAATATTTTTATATCTTAATTTTAATATGAAAAAAAGTATACCCTTATCTCAAAAACTTAACTATCCGTATATATATGGAACTCTTAGAAAAAAATTATATCTTCTAGGAGAAAATGATTTTTATCCACAATTACATATTAAAAACTCTTTTTTAAAATTATCATCAAGGATCAAGTTTTGGAATTTTTTAGCAAAAAAAAATAAAAACTTTTCTCACTTCTATAATAATAATCCTGAAAGTTCTTATGTAAATAATTCTAACCTAGATAAAAACGACAAATATTACAAATATTATAAAGAATTCTATAAAAACGGTGTTGTGGAAATTAAAGATTTTTTTAACGAGAAAGAACATAGTTCTTTATTATCATTTTTAGAGAAAAATAATTTTAAAGATATTGATAACAATAAAAGTAAATCTAGTTACACCTTATGCAAAGACCTTGAGATAAATAGTATTATACATAATAGAACTAAGACCTTGGAAAAAAATTTATTTGGTACAGAGCTCAAAATGCAAAACTATGGTTTTTCTTGTTTCAAAAAATATAAAGGTAGTTATTCTGAACAAGCTACCAGCACACTCTGGCATCCAGATAGATTTATACCAGCAATAAAACTAATGTACTATCCTACTGACGTAGAGATTGACCCATTTGAATATGTTTTGAATTCACATATCATTAATCAACAATTCTTTAATAATATTTATAAAATAATTGAGGACCAATTAATTATTGATGATAGGTTAAAAAAAGCTTTTAAAAATTCTAACTATTCCGAAATAAGAGAATTAGAAGATAAATTGAATTCAAAAATTGATTTTAGTAACTACTCAACTAAAAAATTTAATTGCAAAGGTAATACTCTTTTAATTGTTGCAACACATGGATTGCATAGAAGGTCACAAACAAGAAGCATTAACTCACAAGGAACAAGAAGTGATATTATTATTGGATTTTATAATCAGTACACAAGATATAATCTTTTAAAACTTATATTTTCAAATTCAAACATTGTTAATTAAATAAACAAATATAAACAACATGCAATATTGGCTATTAAAATCTGAACCCAATGTATGGTCTATCGACCGTCAGAAAAAAGTTGGAGAAAAAGGTGCTATATGGGATGGCGTGAGAAACTATCAAGCAGCAAATAATTTAAAAAAAATGCGAAGAGGTGATTTGTGCTTTTTTTACCACTCAAATATTGGGAAAGAAATTGTGGGAATTGTTCAAGTTATTAATGAAGCATTTAAAGATCCAACTGATAAAAAAAAATATTTTGTTGCCATAAGAGTTAAGCACAAAAAAACTTTTGCTAAACCAGTTTCTTTAAGTTCAATCAAAAAACATCCTCATTTAAAAGAACTTTCGCTAGTAAAACAAAGCAGATTATCAGTTATGCCTATAGATACTAAAAGCTGGAAAATTATTAATAAGATTAGTAGTATTAATAAATAAATATCATTTGTTATGAAAAAAAAAGCTAAAAAAAAAAAGAAAAAAGTCAAAAAGTATAAAACAGGTCCAAAAAAAATTTCTTTAAAAAGAAAAAAGTCTAAAGTTTCAGTAGAAAAGGTTAAGGACAAAAATTTCATAAAAATTAAATCCGATTGGCAAAAGAAAGCATTGGTTAACAAAAAACAATATGAAAAAAAATATAGCGATTCTATAAAACATAATGAGGACTTTTGGAAAAAAGAAGGGAAAAGAATTAATTGGATCAAGCCATATACAAAAGTAAAAGATGTAAAATATAGTAAAACAGATGTGAATATTAAATGGTATTACGACGGAACCCTTAATGCTTCTGCAAATTGCATAGACAGACATTTAAAAAAAAACAAAGATAAAACAGCAATAATCTGGGTAGGTGATGATCCAAAAGTTCAAAAAAAAATTACCTACAAACAATTACACCAAGAAGTTTCTAAAACTGCGAACGCTTTAAAGGATTTAGGAATTAAAAAAGGTGACAGAGTCACTATTTATTTAACTATGATCCCCGAACTGGCTTATACTATGTTGGCTTGTGCACGTATAGGGGCAATACATTCAATTATTTTTGGTGGTTTTTCACCAGACAGTATTGCTGGCAGAATTAACGACTGCAAATCAGATTATGTCATTACTGCCGACGAAGGTTTAAGAGGTGGAAAAACTATAGCTTTAAAATCAATTACTGATGAGGCGCTAATACATTGTCCAAATGTAAAAAAATGCATTGTTGTTAAAAGAACTGGAAATAGAATTAATTGGGATGAGAGTAGAGATGTATGGTATAACGAAATAATTAAAAAAGCATCTCCAATTTGTGAGCCGGAAGAAATGAATGCGGAAGATCCTTTATTTATTTTGTATACATCAGGTTCAACTGGAAAACCAAAAGGTGTCCTTCATACTACAGGTGGATATATGGTTTATGCGTCAATGACGCATCAATATATTTTTAACTACAAACCTAAAGATATTTATTGGTGCACTGCAGATATCGGGTGGATAACTGGTCATAGCTATATAATTTATGGTCCACTTGCAAACGGTGCTACGACGATAATGTTTGAGGGGATACCAACTTATCCTGATACATCAAGATGGTGGCAAATAGTGGATAAATATAAAGTTAACATATTTTATACTGCTCCAACTGCCATTAGGGCTCTGATGAGAGAAGGCGATGGTCCAGTCAAAAAAACATCTAGAAAAACTCTTAAATTGCTTGGGACTGTAGGGGAGCCTATTAATCCTGAGGCATGGCAATGGTATTATAAAACAGTTGGGGAATCAAAATGTCCTATAGTAGATACTTGGTGGCAAACTGAAACAGGTGGTATTTTAATTAGTCCTCAAACAGGTGCAATAGATCTAAAACCTGGATCAGCAACTAAGCCTTTTTATGGAATCAAGCCAGTTATCGTTGATCAGGAAGGTAAAGTTCTCAAAGGTGAAGCGAAAGGTAGATTATGCATTGCTCAATCATGGCCAGGTCAAATGCGAACAGTTTATGGAGACCACCAAAGATTTATAGATACTTATTTTTCTCAATTTGATGGAAAATATTTTACTGGTGATGGATGCAGAAGAGACAAAGATGGATATTACTGGATTACTGGTCGAGTAGATGATGTTATTATTGTTTCAGGTCATAACCTTGGCACAGCAGAAATAGAAAGTGCATTTGTTGCTCATCCAAAAGTTGCCGAGGCTGCAGTTGTTGGTTACCCACATGATATTAAAGGAAATGGTTTATATTGTTATGTAACTCTTAATGCAGGAGAGACACCTGATGGAGACTTAGAAAGAGATCTTAAGCTTTGGGTAAGAAAACAAATAGGGCCAATTGCTACACCAGATTTTATTCAATTTGCTCCTGGATTACCAAAAACTAGATCTGGAAAAATAATGAGAAGAATTTTGCGAAAAATTGCAGCCAATGAACATGAGCAGCTTGGAGATACAACTACTCTAGCCGACCCATCTGTTGTATCTTCGTTAGTAGATAATAGAAAAAATGTTTAAAGATTTATTAAATTAGAAAATTCTTTTTTAATATTTTCCCATTTTAAATGTATTGAATTTAAAACTATTTTTTTATCCAATTTTTTTAATTCCTCAGCAATTGGAGCCCACTTGTATAATGCATAACCACTATTTATAAAAGGTGAATTGTTATGGTATTCTGACCATTGTACTTTATTAATTCTATTTGCAAAGTTAGATTTAGATTTTTCTATAACTTCATCGGGCATTCCATTTGATTTTTCTTCTATGAAAATATTCTCAAGGAGATTTTGTGCTTGATTAACTTGATCAAAGTTATATTTATTTTTTAAGTATGAAAGACAATACAAGGTGAGATCTTGTAAACACTCAGAATAAATATTCCATTTAGCCTTGTTTATGGATTCTAAAAATATTTCATCCTCAAACATAAGAACATATTTTGTTCCCATTCTAGTCTTTAAATATCCATAAAGAGTTTCTTGACTTACCCAAGCAGACTTTCTTTGTACAAAACTCTTAAGATCGCTGATATTTGTTATCTTTTTTTTTGGCTTCAAAAAATTGAATATTGGGGCAACATATTCCTTAATATAATCTAATTTAAAGTCTTTCAACTTCAGCTTGTATTTAGAGCTCATAACACTATTATATCACCTTATTTGTTACAGATGTGATAATTTTTAGGGGTTCCATTCAACTATTAAATGAGTATGATTCCTGTTTTTAACCTATAGGGAGGGAAAAAAATGTCAAACAAAGAAAAACACTGGGAAAAAACAAAGGGAAATATGTTTCTTACATTAGCACTTTGGTTTTTCTTCGGTTACATAATCTTCATGTTTGGTGAAAGTTTAAACTCAGCTAGTTTTCTTGGATACCCTTTAGCTTACTATATGTGTGCACAAGGATCGATTATTGCTTTTGTGATAATCCTATTCTGGTCAGCTAATAGACAAGAAAAAATAGATGAAGAATGCGGCTTTGCCGAACGAGGGGAGGACGATTAATGTTTAAAGGAAAATTTATCGACAACTTACCTAAAATTTACGGAACTTATACTGGTGGTTTCTTAGTATTCATCATTCTGATGGCTATTGCAGAACAAGCTGGTATGACTGCGAAAACAATAGGTATATTGTTCGTTGCTTTTACAGTTTGTATCTATGCTTTCATAGGATGGATGTCTAGAACTGTACAAGTTGATGCGTACTATGTTGCAGGAAGATCAGTTCCAACTGTATTTAATGGTATGGCAACCGCAGCTGACTGGATGTCAGGTGCATCGTTTGTTGCTATGGCAGGTGGAATTTACTTTGGTGGATATACATACATGGCATTCTTAATCGGGTGGACTGGAGGATATATATTAGTATCTTCATTACTTGCACCTTACTTAAGAAAGTTTGGATGTTACACGGTGCCAGACTTCATTGGAACTAGATATGGCGGAAACCTTGCAAGGTTCTGTGCTGTTGTAGTTTTAACTTTGGCGTCTTTCACTTACGTGACTGCACAGATTAACGCAACTGGAACAATTGCTGCTAGAGCGCTTAGTATTCCTTTTGAATTAGGAGTATGGGTTGGTTTAATAAGTATACTATTATGTTCAATGTTAGGTGGAATGAGAGCGGTTACTTGGACACAAGTTGCTCAATACATCGTATTGATCATAGCTTACTTGCTGCCAATATTCTGGATAAGTAATAAAGGTGGATACGGTTTCTTTCCTCATTTAATGTTGGGAGAAGAAGTTGCAAGATTAGGCGAACTAGAAGCACAATTCGGTTTAGTCAAAAATGCTGCTGCAGATGTTAAAGCTGCGGGTGTTCCTGGAGGATTGAAATCTATTTCATTACCTCACTCGGAAGTGCCAGCAGGCGGAATGGCTGCTTGGAAGTTTATTTCATTAGTAATTTGTATGATGGTAGGAACAGCTTCTTTACCACACATCTTAATGAGATACTTCACAACTCCTAGCGTTAAAGCTGCAAGAAAATCAGTGGCTTGGTCACTATTCTTCATTGCATTGCTTTATACTTCTGCGCCAATGCTAGCAACATTATCTAAGCTTTCATTAATGGATCCAAATTTAGCAACAGGGATTATCGGAAAAGATATTTCTGCTGTAATGTCAATTGATTGGGTACAAGCATGGACTGCTCAGAAACAAGCTTTCATAGCTGACTTTAATGGAGACGGAGTTCTTCAATTGAACGAATGGTTTATGAGGGGTGATGTTGTAGTATTATCAACTCCTGAAGTTGCAGGATTACCATATGTAATTTCTGGACTAGTTGCTGCCGGAGGAATGGCTGCAGCGATGTCAACAGCTGACGGATTGATTTTAGCAATTGCAAATGCTTTATCACATGATGTTTATTACAAAATCATTGATCCAAAAGCTGATGTAAGAAAAAGATTGCTAGTAGCTAGAGGACTTTTAATAGTTATTGGAGCTGCAGGTGCTTACATTGCATCAATGAGGATTACAAGTATCCTTGGTGCTGTAGCGTGGGCATTTGACTTTGCAATGTCAGGATTGTTCTTTCCACTTGTTTTAGGAGTATGGTGGAAGAGAGCAACAAGACAAGGTGCAATAGCAGGTATGATAACAGGTCTAGCGTCAGGTACGGCTTATCTAATCTACGTTTATCCAAAATTTATGGGTAATCCAGCATGGTTAGGTATTGACCATTTACGTTTCGGTATTATTGGAGCTAGTGTATGTCTAGTAGTAATGGTGGTTGTGAGTTTAATGACTCCAGCACCGGACAGCTCTACTCAAAAAATGATAGACGAAGTTCGTATACCTTCGGGTAAAACTATACTTGGTAAACAACACTAATTAAAAATTTGGAAGGGGCGATAATTTTCGCCCCTTCTCATTAATTAAATCCTATCTAAACTTATGAATATTCCAATTTACGTTTACATTATTGACTACATACTTGGGGTTGTTATGTATACTTTAATTGGAAGGTCAGCCATGAACATTTTTCAAAAAGAGGACTCTGAATTTTTTTTTATGAAGGCTTTTGTAAAATTAACAAATCCAATTTTAGACCTATTCAAATTTATGACTCCTAGCTTTCTTATCAGGGCAGTTGTGCCTTTATATATCGCATGGTTTATTTTCATGGTTAGATTTTATCTGTTGCCAGTTATGCTTGGATACGGGGAGATGGGTATGTTATCATTTCCACTCGATAGTGAAATTTCTAGACTGATTTACGATTTATTTGGTAAAAAATAATTTTATTTTTCTATAAAATTGATACTACTAAGAAAAGACAATCAATGAAAAAAATAAAAATTTCACCTTCTATTCTTGCAGGAGACTTTAGTAATCTTGGATCAGAGATTAAAAAGCTAGAGGATGGTGGGGCAGACATGATACATGTTGATGTCATGGATGGACACTTCGTTCCTAATTTAACAATTGGCCCTCCTGTTATAAAATCACTTCGTAAATATACAAATTTGCCATTTGATGTGCATTTAATGATATCGCCAGTTCATAAATATATTCAAAATTTCTCAGAGGCTGGTGCAGATATTATAACAATTCACCCAGAAGCTACAAAAAATGTAAAAGACTCTGTTGACTTAATTAAAAGTCTAGGAAAAAAAGTTGGGTTATCACTTAATCCAGATACTCAGATAGAAACTATTGAAAAACACTTAAAAGATATAAATCTAGTTCTTGTAATGACTGTATATCCTGGTTTTGGAGGACAAAAGTTTATCTCAAAAATATTAGATAAAATCAAAAGTTTGAAAAAAATCAAAGATGAAAAAAATTTAAATTTTGAAATAGAGGTAGATGGAGGAATTAATTTTGAAAATAATAAACTTGTTATTGACGCTGGTGCTAATATCTTAGTTTCTGGTACAACTATTTTTAAAGATAATAATGGAGACATAAAAAAAAATATAGAATTGCTTAAATCCTAACTAAAATGATTTTAAAAAATTCATTAAACTATTTAAATGATTTTTTTACTTTTCTTATCTCACAAGTAAGACAATATTACTTAAATTCAAAGTTATATAATAAAAAAATTTCTAAAGTTACTTCAAACAATTTAGAATATAAGCCAAGCCCAAGCTTGTTAGATTGTTTAATTAAATACAATAAAGAAAAAAAAAATATAAGTAATTTTTTAATAAATGATATATGGAAAAATAAAAATATATCTTTAAGAGATTATAAAAATTTACACAGTTTTTTTTGGTTATTTTCTTTAGATTTGAAATCGTCAAAAAATGAGGTTCAATCTGTTATTCAAGAATGGATAATCAAAAATACTGAATACAATATATCAAGTTGGGAAATTGATACTCTTTCAAAAAGAATAATTTCTTGGATATCAAACTCAAAAATCGCTTACGAAGATAGCAGTGAGGAATACAAAAATAAATTTGACGAAATTATTAAAAAACAAATTAATCATCTCATTAATGAAATAGAGCGTTCAAAATGGTTTGATGATAAAATGATTGGTTGTTCTGCTATAATTCTTACAGGTATTTCTTATAATGAAAAAAATTTTCTGTTTTACGGATTAAAATTATTAAAAAAAATAATAAAAATTTCTTTTGATAACGAGGGTTTTCCTAGGTCGAGAAATATAAGACAACTTGTTTTTTATTTAAAATATTTCGTTTTAATAAGAGAATGGTTAAAAGAGTCTCAAAATGAAATTCCAGAATATCTAAATGAAATTATTTTTTACCTTGGCCAGTCATATATTTTGATTCATAAAAACACAGAACTAAATTTTTTATTTAATGGGAATCAAATAAGTAATAATTCTGATTTTAATAACTATTTAAAAAGATTAGGCTATAATTTTAAAAGTGAAAGCTATGAAATTGGAGGATATATTTTTCTCAAAAATAAGAAATACACTATTGCTGCAGACTTAGGTGCTCCACCTGAAAAAGTATTTTCTAAAGATTACCAATCAGGTGCTTTATCATTTGAGTTTTTAAGTAATAATAATAAAATAATTTGTAATTCAGGATATTTCCAAAATTATAAGCATCAACTTAATCTTATATCCAAATCTACTGCATGTCATAGCAGTTTAGTTATTGATAACGTATCATCCGTAAGTTTTACAAAGCAATCTTCAGGTATAAATAAAATAAACAGTTCTTTAAAAATTTTTAACAGAAAAGTTGTTAAAGATAATAATTATTGGTCCTTTGAGGCATCTCATAACGGGTACATTAAAAAATTTGGAATTTTACATCATAGAAAAGTTGAATTTTTTCATGAAATTTCTAAACTTTCGGGTTTAGATAAGATTGAAAAAAAAGAAGACTTTAAAGAGTATAATTTCGAGATAAGGTTTCATTTAGATCCAGAAGCTAAAGTAATGAAAACCCAAGATGGTAATTCAATTTATATTGGATTAAAAAATGAGGGATGGAAATTTACATCTTTAAACAATAAAATTTCATATGAAACTGGATTATACTTTGGAAATAAAAATAATTTTGTTGAAAACCAAAACATATTAATAACAGGTAAAACTTCAGATAAAGAAGTTTTGATTAATTGGGAATTTGAAAAAATAAAATGAAAAAAATAAAAAGAGCTTTAATTTCGGTATCGGATAAAAATAATTTAAAGTTTCTAATTAAAAACTTAAGTAGATATAAAATTAATTTCATTAGTTCAGGTGGAACATTTAAAGAAATAAAGAAAATGGGATTTAAATGCGAAGAAGTTTCTAAATATACTAGAAATCCTGAGATTTTATCAGGTAGAGTAAAAACATTACACCCAAAAATATACGCTGGTATATTGGCAAAAAGAAATTTGAATTCACATAAAAATGATTTAAAAAAAAATAACTATAAAGAAATAGATTTGGTAATTGTAAATTTTTATCCGTTTGAGCAAACTGTAAAACAAATAAAAAATAATGAGAAAATTTTAGAAAATATAGATATCGGTGGTCCTACAATGGTACGTGCAGCTGCCAAAAACTATAAAGACGTTACCGTAATCACAAATATATCTCAGTATGAATCTTTAATAAAAAATATTAATCAAAATAAAGGTGCTACATCTTTAGAATTCAGAAAAAAATCTGCTCTAGAGGCTTTTGGAGAAACTGCCTACTACGAGTCATTAATTTATAACTATTTTAGAGGTTTAAATTCAAATGAGTTTTCAAGAAAATTTGCTGTTGGATTTAATCTTATTGAGAAACTTAGATATGGTGAAAATCCTCATCAAGAGGGCGCCTTATATAGTGCATCAGAAAATCTAAATCTTGATAAATTAAACGGAAAACAACTAAGTTATAACAACTACAGTGATATTTTTGCTGCTTTACAAATATCAAAAACTTTTCCAAATAAAAAAGGAACTGTAATAGTTAAACATGGTAATCCTTGTGGTGTCTCTGTTCATGAAAATAATACTGAAAGTTTTTTACATGCCTATAAATGTGATCCGCTAAGTGCGTATGGGGGAATTGTTTCATGTAATTTTAAGGTTAGTAAAAAATTAGCACTAGAACTAAACAAATTATTTTTTGAGGTTATAATAGCAAATGGATTTGACAAAGATGCATTATATCTTCTTAAAAGAAAAAAAAATCTTCGGTTGATTGATAGTAAAAATTATAAAATATCCGATAATAATAATTTGATTTCAAATATGGATTTTGCACTTAGCCAAAGCCCTGATGTTAAAAATTTTAAGTATCACGATTTTAAAGTTGTTTCTAAAAATAAACCTAATAAAAAAACATTTGATAATCTAATATTTGCTTTTAATGTATGTAGGTTTGTTAAATCTAACGCAATCGTTTTAACAAACGAAAAATCTACAGTGGGCATTGGATCTGGTCAACCAAGTAGACTGGATAGTTGCGATATTGCCATAAAAAAGATGAATTTATTTCAGAACCTATCTAATAAAGAAATTTTAGCAGCCTCCGATGCTTTTTTTCCATTTATTGATGGAGTCGAAAAATTAGTACAAAACGGAGTTTCAGGAATAATTCAGCCTAGTGGATCAATCAGAGATAGGGAAGTTATAAATTTTGCTAATAAGACTGGAACGGTTCTAATTTTTTCTAAAACTAGACATTTTAAACATTAAAATAATCTATCAATTTTAGCAGCTAAAACAAAATCACTTTCGTGCAAACCATTTATTGCATGAGTAAAAATTTTTATCTTTGCGTACCCCCATCCAAACCAAATATCTGGATGATGACCCTCATCCTCTGCAAGATTGCCAACTTTATTTACAAAATTCTGACTTTCTAAAAAATTTTTGAATTTAAACTCTTTTAATAAATAGTATGTTTTATCATCATCACTCTTAACATTCCATCCGTCAACTTTTTTCAAATATTTATGGATTTCTTTCAAATCAAAGCTTGGTATACCACCCTCACATGGGATACATTTTTTTTCTGCTAATTCACTCATTTTTTCTCCTTTGGAGCGGGCAATGGGACTTGAACCCACGACCTTCTCGTTGGCAACGAGACGCTCTACCACTGAGCTACGCCCGCTTGTTTACAAATATTAAAACTAGTTGCTTTTTAAAAATTTAGCAAGTGACAAAAAAGAATTATATATCTTTAAAAATTTATAATATATTAGGCCTAAATTATAATTTTAAATACTTTTAAAGAACTTAA
This sequence comes from uncultured Pelagibacteraceae bacterium, assembly GCA_902629955.1. Lineage (GTDB taxonomy): Bacteria > Pseudomonadota > Alphaproteobacteria > Pelagibacterales > Pelagibacteraceae > Pelagibacter. The sequence goes on along the minus strand of CACOSS010000006.1, from coordinate 2,125 downwards.
TCTAATTATGAACGAAGCAAGCAAACTCCCATCTACGATACCAATTTTTCCTTTATCAAATTTTATAATTTTTCCTAATACTACCGTACCGTTAAATATCTTTGAGCCTAGATACATTGAAATGATAGATGATAGTATGAAATCACATAGATTAATTGGTATGGTCCAGCCAAAAAAAAGTGGTGAATTGAAAAAACCTGATTTGTATGAAGTTGGTTGTGCTGGTAAAATAACGAGCTTTAATGAGACAGATGACGGACGTTACTTAATAATTATAAATGGTGTGAGTAGATTTAATATTGAGAAGGAAATTGAGACAGATAAACTTTACAGGTCTTGCAAAGTAAACTATCAAAACTATACAAAAGATCTGGAAAATAAAGTTGAAAAATTTTCACTTACGGAGTTAGATAAAATATTGAAAGATTTAAAAAACCTTTTTGAGAAAAAAGGTTTTATGGTTGATTGGTCAAATTTAAAAAAACAAGATTTTTCTAACACTTTAAATACATTATCTATGGCTTCACCTTTTTCCTTGGAGGAAAAACAAATATTGCTGGAGACAAAAGACTTAAATACTAGAAAATTAAGATTGGAAGAAATTTTAAAGACTTATACGCTTGACGAATTTAGCAATAAAACTTTACAATAATTAAATACCTAAAATACCTTTATCAGCCACTTTTATAAAAAAACTATTTATTCTTTTATTGTTACCTATTTTTTTAATTATATTATCAAATTTGTCTTTTCCAAAATTTTTTTTGATTCTAAAAAAATCTTGAATAAAATTTATACCCTCAGAAAAAACAAAATTTTTAGGTTTTGCTTGATCCTCAAAATCTTTTAAACACAATTCTTCTAATTCTAGACCGTTTGCAATCCTATCTTTAATTATGTCTAGTAAAATTTTTAAATCCCTTAATGTCATGTTAAACCCTTGGCCAGCTAAAGGATGAATTTGGTGCAATCCATCACCAAATAATAAAATATTTTTATAATAATATTTTCTAGATAATGAAAAATTTAATCGCGCTTTTTGAAATTTAGAAAATTTTTTAATATTTAAACTATCTTTAAAATTTAATACAAATTTTTTTAAACTTTCGTCTTCATATTTTTTATTGTTATATATAGAAAATACTACAGAAGTTGTTTTTGGGGATAAAGGTAAAAAAGCCAAAGGACCTAATTCTGTGAAGTATTGTTTAGCTTCAACATTTTTTATTTTTTTATGATTAATAAGAGCAGTATATGCAATACTATTATAATCTTTTTTAAAATTAGTGTTAAAATACTTTTTAGAAATAAAATTGTTTTTTTCACAATTTATTACTAAATCGAAATTTTTTTCAAAATTAGTCTGTTTAAAGGTTTTTTCATTTAAATTTCTAACTTTGAAGAATTTGTTAAATTTTAAATTTTTATTTAAAATATTGAAAAATTTATTCACTTCAACCAGCGAAAATAGATTTTCGCCTTTATTGTAAAACTTTAAAATTTCTCTTTTATTATCTGAAAAAATTCTAATTTTCTTAATGTTATGAAATTGTTTAGATTCTAAATTAATAATATTTCTTTTTATAAAGTTCACATTGCTATTACTTATTCCTATTGTTCTAGTTGAGTAATTAGTTAATTTTTTATTGAAATTGAAAACATTAACAATACAACCACTATTAACCAATGACTTAGACAAAATAAGACTTGTTAAATTCATTCCTATTATACAAATGTTCATATTTAAATTTTAATTTTAACAATAAATATTAAATGATACAAAGTGATAAATATACTTTTTTAAATATTATGAATTTCAAAAAATTAATATTAAATACTGCAAATATTGTCTTAGATAAAATTATTCAGTTATTCGGAATTACCATTATTGCTTTTGGTGTCTTATTTTTTCTATCTTTAATTTCCTATTCCCCAGATGATCCAAATTTTATTTTTTCTGAGAATAAAGATATAAAAAATTTTTTAGGTTTTAAAGGAAGTTTAGTGTCCGATTTTTTTTTTCAAGCAATAGGTTTGATATCATTTTTAATTCCATTTACAATTATAATTACTGGTATTAACATTTTGCTATATAAAAAAATTATAATTATTTTTGAAAACTTTT